>NZ_NWVE01000007.1:0-379378 GCF_002885915.1 Sinorhizobium sp. M4_45 | reverse complement strand
GGAGCAGCCCGGTAGCTCGTCAGGCTCATAACCTGAAGGCCGCAGGTTCAAATCCTGCCCCCGCAACCAAACACATACACATGCACGTACACACGAAAAGGCCCGCATCAGCGGGCCTTTTTGCGTTTGGGGGCTCCCCAGCGCCGATGCGGCCGTCGTCCAATGCGGATTCCGGTCCATCACCTCTGCAGCATCGCCATGGCGCTGTCGGCGTCGGTGATCATGATCGTCGGCAGCCTCGCCCGTGCCAGGGCCAGGAGAATGTCGTGCTTGTGCGAACCGCCCGAGGCGACGATGCGGCAAGGGATGCGGCGGTATTCGTCGAACTCGGGCGAGAGCACCTGACGGTTGAGCGGGTGATCGACGGGATTTCCTTCGGCGTCGACATACCGGCCGAGGAGATCGCCGACCGCACCGAGGGCTATGAGGTCGCTCACCTTCGTCCCCTCCGGAAGGCCATAGCGCACCTGCAGCGAGTGCTGCGACATGTCGCCGGCGCTGAGATAGGATATGTCGACGTCGCAGATCTGGCGGAAGGTCTTGCGGAACACCGACTGGGCAATCACGGCCTCGCGCGATTGCGGCGTTTCGGCATAGATCGGCGCGACGAAATAGTGGCATTGCGCCTTCAGCACCTCCGCGAAGCCGCGGACGATCTCGAAGGTGTTGATCTCCGAACCATGCGTCAGCCCGCCCATCATCGATCGGACATCGATCCTGGGCTCGTTGGCGGGCGTCATATGCTGCATCGTCTCGCGCAAGGTCGCTCCCCAGCCAACGCCAATGGAATGTGGTTTCCGCGCCTGGATCAGGCGATCGAGATAGGCGGCGGCTCCGCGCCCGATAACGGCATGAACAAAGCGCGGATCGGCAGGGGTGGGCATGACCACGGCATCATCCAAGCCGAAACGGTCACGCAGCCGCGATTCCAGTTCGACACTCTCGACAAGGGGCGAACTGAAGCTGACCCGGACGACGCCCTGCTCCAGCGCCGCGGCAAGAAGCTCGTTCACCCTCCGGCGTGTGAGATTCATGCGTTCGCCGATCTGGGCCTGCGTCAGTCCTTCCACATGGTAGAGCCAAGCGGCCTTGGCCATCAGTTTCTGCTGCCCCATGCACCCCCCTGCAACGTTGCGCGTCTGCTCAGACCGCATGTCATCCTTAATCGGGCAAGGCGACATGGAGAAGAGTTACATACGTCACATCAGTGTTACACATGTGAACTAATTGGCTTCTGACGATGTTCAGTTGGACGCCTTACTCCCCATGACTGCAGCTTCATTCATTGTCGCTTTGCACGGCGCGTCGACCGGCGGCGCGGATGGGCAGACGATCCCTCCGAAGGAGCTGAGGCGCCTAACGGCTCGCCGTCGAGCCCCTGTCACGAAAGTTTCACCCAAACATCAGGAAGACGACGTCTGGCGGAACTAGACCCGACGCTGAACGGCATCCGCGCGGGTGCTCGATTCCATCCAAAAGGAGAGTCTCATGCTTTCAATCAATCGGCGAGCCGCGCTCGGCCTCATGGGCGCGACTGCGGGCAGCTTGATCTTGCCGCGCTTCGCGTTCAGCCAAGGCAAGCGCCCGTCCGTTACCATCGCGGTGCAGAAGATCACCATCAACAATACGCTCGACGTCTGGAACGAGCAGTCGAATGTCGGCGAGCGCGTGTTCTTCCCAAACCTTTGGGAGGGCCTGATCCTGCGCGACTGGATGGGCAATCAGGGTCCGGTCCCCGGCCTTGCGACGGAATGGAAGCGTATCGACGACAAGACTCTCGAGCTGAAGCTGCGCCAGGGTGTGAAGTTCCACAATGGCGACGAACTCACGGCCGACGACGTCGTGTTCAGCTTCTCCGCGCAGCGCGTGTTCGGGGACACTCAGCCCGCAGGCGGCAAGACCGTTTTCGAGGATGAGCACAAGCCCGCAACCGCCAAGGAGCTGCCGGCAGTCGTGCCGGGCACCGGGCGGCGCCTGTGGCCGGCGCTTGCCGGCGTGGAGGCCGTCGACAAATATACCGTTCGCTTCCACAACGCGACGCCGGACGTCACCATCGAGGGCCGCCTTTATGCCTTCGGCAGCCAGATTGCCAACCGTCGCGCATGGGACGAGGCGGCGACCTATATGGACTGGGCACGCAAGCCGATCACCACCGGCCCCTATATGGTCGGCGAACATAAGCCGGACGTTTCCTTGACGCTCGTCGCCTTCGACGACTACTGGGGCGGCCGCCCCCCGCTGGAGCAGATCCGCTTCGTCGAGGTTCCGGAGGTTTCATCCCGCGTCAACGGCCTGCTCTCCGGCGAATACGACTTCGCCTGCGACCTGCCGCCGGACCAGATCGCCGCGGTTCAGGCCGCACCCGGATATGAGGTCCAGGGCTCGACGATCCACAACCACCGCATTTCCGTCTTCAATGTCCAGAACCCGACCCTTCAGGACCCGCTCGTCCGCCGGGCGATGACCCATTCGATCGACCGCCAGGCGATCGTCGATGCGCTCTGGTCCGGTCAGACGACCGTGCCGGCCGGCCTGCAGTTCCCCTTCTACGGTGACATGTTCGTCGAGGGCTGGACGGTTCCGGAATATAATCCGCAACTCGCCAAGGACCTCCTGAAGCAGGCCAATTACAAGGGCGATGCGATCCCGTTCCGCCTTCTCAACAATTACTACACGAACCAGACTGCGAACGGCCAGATCATGGTCGAGATGTGGAAGCAGGTCGGCCTCAATGTCGAAATCCAGATGAAGGAAAACTGGGGCCAGATCCACGACCCGTCCGGCACGAAGGGCGTGCGCGACTGGTCGGCCGGCGCCTCCTTCAGCGATCCGGTCTCCTCGATCGTCGCCCAGTTCGGCCCCAACGGCGAGGTTCAGCAGAAGAAGGACTGGGCAAATGCCGAGGCCAACCAGATGGCCCAGATCCTCGAAACGGAAACGGATCATGCGAAGCGCAAGAAGGCATTCGCCCGCATGCTCGAGATCTGCGAGCGCGAGGACCCGGTCTATCAGGTGCTTCACCAGAACGCGGTCTTCACCGGCATGAAGTCTTCGTTGAAGTGGAAGGCGGCGCCCGCCTTCGCCATGGACTTCCGCGCCGCCAACTGGGCGAGCTGAATTCGATCCAGCCGTGTTCCGGCAGCCCGGCGGCTGCCGGAATTCCTTGAGGACCGAGCGGCGATGCCGCGGTCGAACACCGGGAATGAGAAATGGGCGCTGCCAAATCGGATCTCGTAGCGTTGCGGGACCTGAAGGTCGCATTCGATGGCGTTCAGGTTCTGCATGGCATCGATCTCAATGTTGCCAAAGGAGAGGCTGTCGGCCTCGTCGGCGAGTCGGGATGCGGCAAGTCCGTGACCTGGCTCGCGGCTCTCGGGCTGCTTCCGGGCAAGGCGGCGGTCACGGGTTCTGTCCGGATCGACGGCCGCGAACTGTGCGGGGCACGCCGCGCGGCTCTCGAGGAGGTCCGCGGCGGGCGGATAGCAATGATTTTCCAGGACCCTTCGAGCTCTCTCAATCCCGTATTGCGCATCGGCCGCCAGATCGCCGAGGCGCTTTACATTCACCACGGTCTTCGCGGGGATGCGGCGCGCCTCGAGGCCCTGCGGCTGATGGACATGGTCGGCATTCCCGATGCGGCGCGGCGCTTCGACCTCTATCCGCACGAATTTTCCGGTGGGCAGTGCCAGCGCCTGATGATCGCGATGGCGCTCGCGGGCCAGCCGGACCTGCTGATTGCCGACGAGCCGACCACGGCGCTCGACGCGACCATCCAGGCGCAGATCCTCGATCTTCTGAACACGCTTCGGGCCGAGACCGGCATGGCGCTGGTCTTCATCAGCCATGATCTGGGCGCGGTCTCGCAGGTTTGCGATCGCGTATGCGTCATGTATGCCGGCCGGATCGTGGAAGAGGGAAGCGTGGCGCAACTCTTCTCGGAGCCGCGGCATCCCTATACGCGGGGACTGTTCGATGCCATTCCGCGCATCGACGGGCCGCGCGATCGGCTGATCCCTATCCGGGGGACTGTACCGAACCCGAAACATCTGCCTGCGGGCTGTTCCTTCTCGCCCCGCTGCCCCCGCGCCGTCGACGCCTGCGGGAGCGATTACCCGCATCTCGAGCCCCAAGGCGACGGGCGCCGCCTTGCCTGCATGCGCCCCGTACCGACGGTCACGCGCGGCGACGCCGAGAGAAGAATTCCCGAAGGGCTGATGTCGTGACTGCGCTCATCGAAGCGGACGAACTCGTGCGCATCTACGAAGTCCGGCGCGGGCTCTTCGGCCGCCCAAATCCCGTGCGTGCCGTCGACGGAATTTCGCTCGCGGTCATGCCCGGCGAGACGCTCGGAATCGTGGGCGAATCGGGGTCCGGCAAATCGACATTGGGGCGGATGCTTCTGGGGCTCGATCCGGCGCAGGCCGGCGAGGTGCGCTTCGCGGGAAGCCCTATGCCGAAATACGGCACCGCCGGGTGGCGGGCGCTGCGCGCCAAGATGCAACTCGTCTACCAGGATCCGCTTGCGGCACTCGACCGGCGCCTGACGATTGCCGCGCAAATCGGCGAGCCGCTCGATATTCACGGGCTCGTCCCGAAAGAACACCAGGCCGCCCGCATTGCCGAGCTGATGGCGGCTGTCGGGCTTCGTCCCGACCAGGCCGGGCGCTTCCCGCACGAGCTTTCCGGCGGCCAGCGGCAGCGGGCCGTCATCGCCCGCGCCCTTGCTTCGCGGCCGAAGCTCCTGGTGTGCGACGAGCCCGTCTCCGCCCTCGATGTTTCGATCCAGGCGCAGGTCGTCAATATGCTGCGCGACCTCCAGGAAAAGAACGGCATCGCCATGATCTTCATCAGCCACGATCTGAAGGTCGTACGCAACGTCGCCGATCGCGTCGCGGTCATGTATCTCGGCCGGATCGTGGAGGAGGCTTCTTCCGACGTGATCTTCCGGTCGCCGCAGCATCCCTATACGAAGGCGCTGGTTTCGAGCGTCCCGGTCCCGGGCAAGCCGCTCGAAGGCCGGGTGATCCTGCAGGGCGAGCCGCCGAACCCGGCCGACCGTCCCTCGGGCTGCGCCTTCCATCCCCGCTGTCCCGTTGCGCGCGACATTTGCCGCACGAGGGTGCCTTCACTTCTCCGGACCGGCAACGGCCGGACGGCCGCCTGTCATGCCGTGGCGGGCGAAACCGCCTCGGTCGAGACCATGAGGAGACGGGCATGATCCGCTTCGTTCTCGTGCGTCTGATGCGCGCCGTGATTACCATCCTGGCCGTGGTGACCTTCGCTTTCGTCGTGCTGCGCATGTCGGGCGATCCGGCCCAGGTGATGCTCGGTCCCGATGTGCCTCAGGACGCCGTCGATGCGTTCCGCAAAGCCTGGGGCCTCGACCAGCCGATCTGGATACAATACCTCGCCTATATCAAGTCGATCTTCACCGGAGATTTCGGCGTGTCCATGCGCGACAAGGCCTCGGCGCTCCACCTCGTCCTGGAGCGGGTGCCCGCGACGCTGCAATTGACGCTTCCGGCGCTGATCCTGAAGCTGATGATCGGTATCCCCGCCGGCGTCTATGCCGCGCTCCACCGCCAGAGCTTCGCCGATCGCGGCGTGATCACGCTGGCGATCATCGGCTTTACCGTTCCGTCCTTCGTCATGGGCCTCGTGCTCGTGCTGATCTTTTCGGTTCTTCTCGGCATGCTGCCCTCCGGGGGCCAGGATACCTGGATGCATGGAATTCTGCCGACGATCACGATGAGCATCGGCGGGATCGGCATTCTTGCCCGTTTCTCGCGCAGCGCCATGATCGAGGTGCTTGGGCAGCCCTATATCCGCACGGCCTCGGCGAAGGGGCTGAAATGGCGCGACGTCATCTGGAGCCATGCGCTTCCCAACGCCGCAGTCCCGATCGTCACCATCGTCGGCTTCATGGTCGGCTCGCTGATCGCCGGCGCGGTGGTGGTGGAGTCGATCTTCTCCTGGCCCGGTATCGGGCGGCTGCTGATCGTCTCGGTCAGCAACCGCGACCTCGCCGTCGTTCAGTGCATCCTGCTGATCATCGCTGCAGCAATGGTGATGTCGAACCTCGTCGTCGACCTGCTCTATGGCTGGCTCGACCCGCGGCTGCGTTCGCATGCCGGGCATTAGATCCAAGGAGATGCGCTATGGCTTCCGTTGATCTGGCAGAGAGATCGCCTCTTGCGGGATGGCTACGAGGCTCCCTTTCCTTCCTTCGCCGCAAGGTGCCGCTTTCGGTGGCCTTCGGCTTCCTCTGGCTCGCAGCGATGATCGTCATCGCGCTTTTTGCCGGGTATCTGCGCCCCTATGACATCACGGCGATGGATCTGACGAGCCGGCTGTCGGCGCCCGGAACGCTCAAGCACTGGCTCGGCACCGACGAGCTCGGCCGGGACGTGCTGTCGCGGCTGATCCAGTCGATCCGCGTCTCGCTGATCATCGCCTTCGGTGCGACGCTGCTTTCGGCGGTCTTCGGCACGGCGCTCGGCTTCGCGGCAGCGCGGTTCCGGGGCCTGACCGAGCATTTGGTCCTCGCGCTTGCCGATTTCCAGGCGGCCCTGCCATTTCTCATCATGTCGCTGGCGGTGCTGGCCTTCTTCGGCTCCTCCATGGTGCTGCTCGTCTGTCTCATGGGCTTCTACGGCTGGGAACGCTACGCGCGCATCGCCCGCGGCCTTGCGATCTCGGCCGGGGCGCAGGGCTATGCTGCCGCGGTGGTCCAACTCGGCGCCACCCCGGCGCGGGTCTATCTCCGCCATATCCTGCCCAATGTCGCATCGACGCTGATCGTGTCGATGACGCTGACGTTTCCGGAGATCATCCTGATGGAAAGCGGGTTGTCATTCCTCGGTCTCGGCGTGCAGCCGCCGGAAACGAGCCTCGGCAACATGGTCGGCTTCGGGCGCGAATATCTGACCCGCGCTCCCTGGATCATGCTCGCTCCGGCTGCCGTCATCATGCTCACGACCCTTTCCATCTCGCTTGTCGGCGACTGGCTTCGCGACAAGCTCGATCCCACCGTGCGTTAAGGACCAATCCCATGACCAAAATCATCGGTCACCGCGGCGCCCGCAATCTCTGGCCGGAAAACTCTCTGACGGGTTTCCGCAATGCGCTGCGGCTCGGCGTCGATGCCATCGAGTTCGACGTGCACCTGACCGATTCAGAAGAGCTGGTCGTCATCCACGACGCCACGCTGGACAGGACGGTACACGCGACCGGGCCGGTGCGCCGGATGACACCGGCGGTGCGGCTCGCGACGCCGTTGCGCGATACGGACGAGAGTATCCCGACCTTGAGTGACGTGCTGGGCATATTTGCAGCCCGGGACGGACTTCACTTGCATGTCGAGATCAAGTCCGACGAAACGGGAACGCCTTACCCTGGCATCGCCGCCCGAGTAGCTGAGGAGCTGCGGCGCTTCGGCGTCGACCACCGCTCCCATCTCACGTCTTTCGATAGATCGGTCCTCGAGGATTGCCGCCTCCATGCGCCGCATGTCGCGCGTCTCGTCTCCGTCAATGCCGACTGGGCGGCGCGGCAAGGCGGTCTCGCCGACTTTCTCGCGGCCGCCGACGACCTCGTGGACATCGTAGCGATCCACCACGAATTGATGGCGGACGAGTGGGAACTCATCCGTGGCTCGGTGCCTGTGCAGCGGCTTTGCGTGTGGACCGTCAACGAGGAAGCGGGCGTCCGCCGCTGGCTCGAAAGGGGGATCGGGCATCTGACCTCGGACAGTCCCGATCTGGCGCTCGCTCTACGTGGCGCCGAAGTCGCATCGATGCGCTAGAGGAAAAGGTGTAGCGGTTTCCGACAGCGTGTATTTTCCAGTCCGGTCGCAGCCGGTCATCTCAATGGGGACAGTCAATGAGCAATATCATCGCAACCGGCTTCAGTTCGGGTTCCGTCGACGGCGAACTGGAGAGCCTCGAGTCCGACCTGCGCCGACTGGGGGAACTCGGCGTCGACACGGTCGAGCTTGGCCTGACCAGCATCGACCTCATCGCCGGCGGAAGATTGATCAAGGAGCGCGTGGAGCGGCTTGTGGCGCTGACCCGCCGGTTTCCCTTTCGCTACACTGTTCACGGTCTCGTTTCCTCGAACTTCATGGATCCGGCAACGGCGGGCTATCAGCTGGAGGCGGCAAAGGCCCTGGTCGAGATCTGCGATCGCATCGGCGCCGGCATCATCGTTCAGCACGGCGGTCACCTGCGTGCCGAGCAGCTTTTCGAGCGGGCGGAGGCAGACCGGCGCGAGCGTGACGCTTTGTTCGAGCTCGCGGAATTCGCACGGCCCTACGGCGTGCGCATAGCGCTCGAAAATATCTTTTCGACGGCACCGGGACAGTATCGCCAGACACCGGCCGAGATCGCCGAGACGGTGAGGGCCGTCGACCATTCCAATCTGGTGGCGCTGATCGACTTCAGTCATGCCTATATCGAGTCCACCTATCGCGGTTTGAATTTTCGCGATCAGATCCGCGCCATGGCGCCCGTTGCCGGTCATCTCCACGTCCACGATTCCTTCGGCCGCCCGCAGGCCTTTTACCAGGCGTTTTATCCGCAGGAGGCGACGGCACTCGGCATCGGCGACCTGCACATGCCGCTCGGCTGGGGCGACATCGAGTGGGAGGATATCTTCCGTGAACTGACTTTCCTCCCGGAGACCGTGTTGATGATGGAGATCGGGCCGCGCTATCGCAACGAACAGGCCGAATGCCTGAAACGTGCGCAAGGGCTGATGCTGTCCAATGGCGGCCGTACCGCAACGGCCGCCGAGTGACCGCGATGTGAAGTGCTCGTCACATGCGAGGCGGGGCTCAGGCGGAAGCCGCCCCCCGCCTCTCCGCGTCCACTCCTTGGCGCGCTTTCGGGACAGTGTGTGGAGCCTAGCTCCCCGTCGCTCTCAACACCGCCTTATCCTTCGCGCTCCGGCCGAGTCCATCACCGATTCGCATCGTCTCATCATTTCGTTTCATGGACCCGTGCGCCATGCGGCCTTGACACCGCGTCAGCAGGATTTACTAATTCAGTTGTCAGACATCTTATAACTGGGAGCACGCTGCATGTTCCGCAGATCATGCAGCAAAGTCGAGTGCTACAGCGAATTTTGCGAGGCAAGCGACGCTGTAGGGCTGACCGATCGAAGAGGAGGATTGCGTGAAAGGACTAATTGCAAAGGTCGCTATCGGCGTTGCCGCACTGGCGTTCGTAACCGCCGCTCAGGCGGGTGAGACGCTCGACCGCGTCATGGGGAAGAAGGCCATGGTGGTCGCCACCAACAGCGGCTGGCCGCCCCAGAGCTATCTCGACGACAGCAACGAACTGGTCGGTTTCGATATCGACGTCTCCAAGGAGATCGCAAAGCGCCTTGGTGTCGAAGTGAGCTTCGAAACGCCCGACTGGGCGACCTTGACCGGCGGCCGCTGGCAAGGGCGCTACGATTTGGGTGTTGGCTCCGTCACCCCGACCAAGGCGCGTGCTCAGGTCATCGATTTCGTCGGCATCTATTACTTCAGCCCCTATGTTTACGTGCTGCACAAGGACAGCCAGGCGAAATCCGTCGCAGACCTGAACGGCAAGGTCATCGGCGTCGAAACGGCGACCACGTCGGAAGATTTCATTCGCCGCCGGCTGGAGATCGATGCGCCTGGCCTGCCGCCGATCGAATACAAGATCGAGCCGGGCGAGGTCCGCACCTTTGCCGATTCCATGCTGCCCTTCGACGATCTGCGTCTTGGCGACGGTGTTCGCCTCGATGCCGTCATCGCGCCGGAGCAGACAGCGCTCAACGCGATGAAAAACGGTTATCCGCTGCGCGTCCTCGAGGGCGAATATGCCTTCAGGGAGCCGTTGGTGGTCATCGCCGAAAAGGTCGATCCGGAGTGGACGAAGAAGGTTGGCGCCATCATCGACGAGATGAAGAAGGACGGCACGCTCGCGACGCTGACCACCAAGTGGTACGGCAAGGACTATAGCGCCGACTGAACCGATACCTGCGGGGGGCGGCTCGCTGCCCCTCCGCCTTGCCACCGCGGTCGACGGGCGAGAGAAAATGTCCTATCCCAATACCTATTACAAACAGACAATAGCCGAAACGAATGTCAGGCCGGCCCTCTCCGGGATGGTCGAATGCGATAGCGTAATCATCGGCGGCGGGCTCGCCGGTCTGACGACGGCGTTGCAGCTGGCGCGCGCCGGACAGTCGGTCATCGTTCTCGAAGCCGAAAGCGTCGGTTTCGGGGCCTCCGGCCGCAATGGCGGTTTCGTCAGCCCGGGTTTTGCCACCGGCAGCGACAACATCGCCCGGATGGCCGGGACCGAAGCGGCGCGACAGATACACCGGCTTTCGATCGAAGGCGTCGAATTCGTTCGCGAAACGATCGAGACGCTGAAGATCGAGGAGGCGAGGCCGCAGCCCGGCATCACGAGCGTATTGCGCTACGACGAGGGCGACAGCCTGAAGACGCATGCCGACGAGATGAGGCGCATCTACGGCTATGAGCTCGACTATCTCTCCACCGACGAGGTCCGTTCGGTGTTGAAGTCGAACCGATATTTCCACGCCTTGCGCGACCGCAAAGCCTTCCACATGCACCCGCTCAACTATCTTCGCGGACTGGCGCGCGAGATCGAACGCCTTGGCGGCCGGATCTATGAGGGCTCGGCCGCGACCGGGAGCGTGCTCGACAGTGCCGAGAAGACGGTGTCCACGTCGGGTGGAAGTGTCAGAGCGCGTCATGTCGTGTTCACCACCGGCGGTTACACGGGTCCTTTGAACGGACGGCTGAAACGTTCGTTCCTGCCGATCGCGACCTATGTCATGCTGAGCGAGGAAGCGCCGGAACTCATCCGTACCGCCATCGCCACCACGGACGCGATCGGCGACAACCGCCGCGCCGGCGACTACTATCGCCTCGTCGAAGGCGGGAAACGCCTACTTTGGGGCGGGCGCATCACCACCCGCGCGGCCTCGCCGGCAGCCTTGGCCGGGGAACTGCGGCGCGAAATGGTTGGGACCTATCCGCAGCTCAAGGATCTGAAGACCGAGCTCGCCTGGTCGGGACTGATGTCCTATGCGCGCCACCTCATGCCACAGATCGGAGAGATGCAAGCCGGAGTATGGCATTGCACGGCCTTTGGCGGTCACGGGCTGAACACAACCGCCATCGGCGGAAAGCTGGTGGCCGAAGGCATTCTGGGTCAGTCCGACCGCTACAAGCTGTTCAAGCCCTTCGGGCTCGTCTGGGCCGGCGGCTATGCCGGGCTGGCGGTGGCCCAGCTCACCTATTGGAAACTGCAAGCTCAAGACTGGTGGCGCGAGCGCGCGGCCTGAATGCCGGAGAGAACCAAATGATCGGTCGTATGATTCTGACGTATCCGGATGCAGCGCGGCGCACCGGGACGTTTCTCCTGCTCGCGCTGATAACCCTGACGATCTACAGCCTGGGTGTAAGCCCGGCCTGGATCGGCCTCGTGCTGCCGACAAGCTCGGAGTGGCTGGCCGCCAATCCCGCGCTCGGGCGGCTGGTCAGCGCGGTGATGATCGCCGTGATAGCGGCGCTGAACTGGAAGGCCCTGCGGCAGCTGCCTCGCCCCTGGCAGGTGGTCGGCGTCTGGCTGGAGCTCTTCGCGCTGCTGATGCTCTTCTTCTATTCCTTCAATCTTTCCTTTGCCTTCATCGCAAAGAAGATCAGCTTCCTGATTTCGCAGGGCGTCGTCACCACGCTCTACATCTCGGTGATCTCGATCGCCGTCGCGACCGTCATCGCGCTTGTGGGCGCGATTGCAAAACTGTCGAAGAACGGTGTGATCTACGGCCTCGCCACCTTCTACACGTCGCTGTTTCGCGGCCTGCCGCTCCTGATGCAGATCTATATCATCTATCTCGGTTTGCCGCAGGTGGGCTACGTCATCAGCGCCGTGCCGGCCGGCATCCTCGCGCTCTCGCTGTGCTACGGCGCCTATATGACCGAAATCTTCCGGGCCGGGATCGAGAGCATCCCGCGGGGGCAGACGGAAGGCGCGACCGCGCTCGGCTTGAACCCGAGCCAGACGATGGGCCTGGTGATCCTGCCGCAGGCGATGCGCGTGATCATCCCACCGACCGGAAACCAGTTCATCGCGATGCTGAAGGATTCCTCGCTGATCTCCGTCGTCGGCGTCTGGGAGCTGATGTATCTCGCCCGCACCCAGGGACAGACCGAGTTCCGCCACATCGAAATGCTGATCACGGCCTCGATGATCTACTGGATCCTTTCGATCGGCCTCGAATATATGCAATCGCGCATCGAAGCACGGTTCGGGCGCTTCAATGTCCGTTGACGCGACTGTCGCGCCGGCCGCGGCCGGCATGCCGCGCAACCTGCGCGCTGCCGCCCTGGGCCTCCTGGCGTTCGCCGTCTTTTCGGGCACGGATGTGCTGGTGAAGCTTCTCGCAGAGCGCTTCGTCGTGCCGCAGGTGACCTTCATGGTGACGCTCGCGGCGCTCGCGATGCTTGCCGTCTACGCCGGCGTCACCGGCACCACGGCGTCGCTCAGACCGCGTCATCCGGGGCTTGCGCTCCTGAGGGCGTTCCTGCTCGCCGTCGATACGCTCCTGATCCACTACGCATTTTCGGTGCTGCCGCTGTCGGAAGCCTATCTGCTCGCCTTCCTCACTCCGGTTCTTGTGGCGGTGCTGGCCTTCGCCCTGCTGGCGGAACGCCTGTCCATCGTTGCCTGGTGTGGCGTGGTCGTCGGCTTCCTCGGTGTTGCGGTTGCGCTCAGGCCGGGGATCGCGCCGCTCAATCCGGGCCACGCCGCGGCGGCGGGGTCGGCTCTCGTCTTTGCGCTCTCGCTCGTGCTGCTGCGGCGCGCCAGGGCGACGGAGAGCGACCTTGCCCTCGTCTCGACGCTGCTCGTCGTGCTCGCGGCGGTCGCGCTGGCGGTTGCGTCAATCGGCGGCGGATTGGCGCCGGTCGGGCCGGGCGATCTGCTGATCGCCTTCTTCGCCGGCCTCTTCATGCTCGGCGGTCATCTGCTGCTGGTGCGCGCCTTCCGCATGGGCGACGCCTCGGTGGTTGCGCCTTTCCAATACAGCCAGATCGTCTGGGGCTGCCTCTACGGGGCGCTGTTCTTTGCCGCCCCCATCGAACTGCACACGGTCGCGGGCGCCCTCGTCATCGTGCTTTCCGGCTGGCTCGTCCTGAAATAATCCTGGAGACAACAATGCCCACATCGATCGACATCGCTTCGCCGGAGATCACACTCAGCGGCGTACATAAGTGGTACGGCCAGTATCATGCCCTTGACGATATCAACCTGTCCATCGCGCCGCGGGAGAAGGTCGTCATCTGCGGACCCTCCGGTTCCGGCAAGTCGACGCTGATCCGCTGCGTCAACCGGCTCGAGGCGCATCAGCAGGGCCGCATCGTCGTCGGTGGCGTCGAAGTCGGCGAAGATGAGCGCAAGGTGGATGCCATCAGGCGCGAAGTGGGAATGGTGTTTCAGCAGTTCAATCTCTTCCCGCACCTGACGATCCTCGAAAACTGTATTCTGGCGCCGATGTGGGTCAAGCGCTTGCCGCGCGCCCAGGCGACGGAGATCGCGATGGACTATCTCAACCGCGTGCGCATTCCGGAGCAGGCGAACAAATATCCGGGCCAGCTTTCGGGCGGACAGCAGCAGCGCGTCGCGATCGCGCGGGCGCTCTGCATGAATCCGAAGGTCATGCTCTTCGACGAGCCGACCTCTGCACTCGACCCTGAAATGGTCAAGGAAGTGCTGGACACCATGGTGGCGCTCGCAAACGAGGGCATGACGATGGTCTGCGTCACCCACGAAATGGGCTTCGCACGCCAAGTCGCGGATCGGGTGATCTTCATGGATCAGGGCCGCATCGTCGAAGAGGGCGAACCGGACGAATTCTTCGCGCATCCGAAGACGGATCGGGCGAGCCTGTTCCTCAGCCAGCTCCTGCACTGATGCATATCGCAGGATTGTGCGCTGCCGTCGCCGCTGGCGGTGCCGGTTGTCGGTGAAGGCACAGAGGGCGATACGGGGTCATGTATCGGCCCCCTCAGACCATGGGGTTGAACAAACGCACTCCGGTCGTTTCAAAGTCTTTGGTGTTGCGGGTGACCAGGGTAAGTCGGTGCGCGGCGATGGCGGCGATGAAGGCGTCCATCGCCCCAATGGGTCTTCCATCGGAGGCGGCGAGGGCGACGATGCGACCCCATTGATCCGCCGTTCCCGGCGATGGCACCGGCAACGCAGGCAAGCCGACGTCAGATCGATTGCGGTTCCTGCGGGAAGCCGCCGACATGCGTGCAGGTATTCGCGGCCAGGTCCCTGCCGGCTGCGAGGCATGCGGCAAGGGTGCGCCCTTCCAGGCGGGCGGCGATGAAGCCGGCGATAAAGCTGTCGCCGGCGCCGGTCGTGTCCACGACTTCGACCGGACGAATGCCGGCAGATGCGATATTGGTGCCGTCGCTCGCGAGCGAGCCGAGCGCACCACGCGTGACCACCGCAAGGCAGGCTCCGCGCGCGAGAAATTCGCCGGCCAGCCTCTCTGCACTGCTTTCGTCCTCGCCGGCCGAACCGAAGGCGATCGAAAGGCCGTCGACGTCGAGATCTGCGGCTGCCGCATTGACCGAGACGTCCTGGGAGATGCTGACGCCTGCGGCAGATAGCGCACGGCGCAACACGCCGCCGTCGTCCAGCCAGCCGATATGCACATGGTCCATGGTCTTCAGCAGCTCGATCTCGCCGGCATCGGGGCGATATCCGGCACAGGCGCCGAAGTCTTCATGAACGAAGATGCGGTCGCCGGCAGGTGTCACGTCGATATCCGTGTAGGCCGTGTTGGTGTCGCGCGCGAGCAGGTGGTCGACATTGACGCCGTTCGCGAGCAGCAGTCGGCGAACCTGGGCGCCGTCGGAATCGCGGCCGACGGCGCCGAAATAGAAGGATCCGTGGCCGAGCCTTGCAAGTTGAACGGCGACATTGATGGCATTGCCGCCGACATAGGATTGGCTAAGCGGCGCGCGATAGCGGTCGATGCAATTGTCGCCGACGGCCGCAAATCGGAATCTGGTCATGGAATTCTCTTGTTTCGCCAGCAGGGCCGCGAATGCCGAAGCAGTCGCGACCGTGCTAGTTCATTGGGCGTCTATGCTCAATAGGCTACGCGCTTGTAGTAACGCCGCGTCGTCAGCGGGTGGTTGCGCATCACTTCGAGATGCGCGCTGATGCGCTCGAGCACGGTTGCAAGAACGATGGGCGAAACGAGGCCGCGCACCTCTTGCGAAATGCCTGGCAGCGCAAAGTCCGCCGTGTCGAGGACCGTCAGCCTGTCCGTGTAGTTGGGCGCGAAATTCTGCACCCGGTCGGCAAGCGGCCGCAGAGCGTCTTCGCCCTTGAAGAGGATGACGCTGACGCCCTTTTCCACGAGCTCGAGCGTTCCATGGAAGAAGTCCGAGGCATGGACCGGGCGTGTCCGGATCCACTGCATCTCTTCGAGGATGCACATGCCGTAGTAGAACGCCTCGGGCCAGGCGTTTCCGGCGCCTGTGATGATGTGGTAATCGGAGCCTGCCAGAACACGGGCGAAGGCCTCGGCCTTGTCCTCGTAGCCGCGCTTCACTTCGAGGAGAAGCTCAGGAAGTCTTTCCAGTTCAGCGGCGATCTGGTCGTAGTTCTCGATCTCGCCGCGGTGACGCATGATAGACAGCGCGATGAACAGGGACTGCAGGTAGAAGGACTCGCAGGACGTGTCGTCTTCGGCGAAGTTGACGAAGGCATGGGTGCCACCCTTGCCGAGGGGCGTTTCCTCGTGACCCACCAGCGACAGGACTGTCGCGCCGGCCTCCTTCGCCTTTGCCAGCAGAGCCACGCTCTCCTTGGTCGTGCCGGAGAGCGACGGTATGACGACGATCGACTTTTCCGTCAGGTTGACCGAACCGGTAATGAAGAGCTCGGCCGGCAGGTCGATAAAGGCCGGAAAGCGCGACCTGCGCTGGAGCAACTGGGCGGCCGGCTGCATGAGAATGGCGGCACCGCCGGTCCCGAGGAAGAAGACGTTTTCCGCACCCTTTTCAAGGCAGGAGACGATGACGTCGTCCAGGCGTTGACGCAGGGCAACGGCGCCCGACTGAATGCGTAGAAATCTCTGTTCGTCAAAATTCAGCATGGTTCTCTCTCGACAGTTGGTGGCGATCGCCGGCTGGCACCGGCAATGTTGTAAGACAACTGACAACATTGCCTGAGAATGTCAAGGGAGATAATCGGCCGGATACACCTTCTGCCAGCGAGCTCCCGTAAGGATATAGGGTAGCAGAACTGTCCCTTGACCTTCCTGGATTTGTCAGACAAGAAGGATCATATTTTGCCGTCATTTGGAGAGAGGAATTGCCCGAGCCGCTTCGCGACACGCGCACCCTGGTCATACAGCTTCGCGACCGCATCGCCGATCTGATCCGGGAGCAGGGGCTCGCTCCGGGCGACAAGCTTCCGACGGAGGCGCAGCTCACGGAGCGTTTCAGGATCTCCCGCCCGGCGCTGCGGGAGGCATTGAAACTACTGGAACAGGATGGCGTCATCTATGTCGAGCACGGCCGCGGCCGGTTCGTGTCGGCGATGTCTGCGGTCCATGTCGAAAGGCCGATCACCGTCTTCGAGAGCGTCACCGACATGACGCGCCATTATGGCTATGCGACCGTCAACAAGGTACTCTCGATCGCCGAGGAAATGCCCGACGTGGTCACGGCGGGGCAGTTGCAGCTTGCAAATGGCGAACGCGTCATCCGTCTCGAGCGGCTGCGTCTGCACAAGGACGAGCCGATACTCTATTGTCTCGACTACATCCCGCGCAGCATCATTCCAAACCGCCTTTATGACATCGAATGGGGCGGCTCGCTGCTCGATCTGCTCGAGCAGTACAGACACCGGCCGCGCATGTCCGCTGCTACGGTCACGGCAGTAATGCTTCCTGAGGACGTGGTGGAGCGCAACGATCTGCGGGATTTCGGGCCGGCCCTGCTGATCCGCGAGACCTGTTTCAATGCAAGCGGCGTGCCGGTCGTTTATTCCGTCGACTACCACCGCGGCAGTCATTTTTCCTTCAGCCTCGCGCGGAAGTAGCGATCCGCGGTCGTACAGCGGTTGCGAAGAGGATGGGGGGAGCGTCCCCTCCGCCCTTGCCCGTCGGTCCGATCAATGCGGACCCGCGCGGGTCCGGCGCTTGTCTGTCGGTGGGGGCGGCTGGAAATTTCGCGCAGGCGCGGGCCGCCCCACATGGAAACCCTGGACGTGGTCGATCCGGAATTGCCGCATGAGCGCGAGCTGTTCCTCCGTCTCGACACCCTCGACCAGGATCTTGTGCCCGCGGTTTCGCACCAGGCCGATAATGTCCCTGAGCATCGCCTTGCCCTTGGGCGTGTCGCAGTCGTGAAGGAACGATCGGTCGATCTTCACCGTATCGAAGTCGATCAGGCGCAGCCATGACAGGCCGGCGAAGCCGGTTCCGAAATCGTCGAGCCATATCCTGATACCCAGCGTCTTCAAATCGGCGATGCAACGCAGGATATCGGAATGCATCTCCATCTCGAGCCCCTCGGTGATTTCGAAGGCGAGCCTGCTGCCGGCCACACCGGTCTCGCCGAGAATGGCAGCGACCGAAGCCGCGAAGCCTGGCGATCTCAGTTGGATCGGCGAGACGTTCACGCTGACGACGGGCACATGCTCGCTTGCCAGGAGTTCCTGGCACACCACGCCTATCACCCAGCGGCCGAGATCGAGGATGGCCCCGGTCCGCTCGGCAATCGGCACGAAGAGGCTCGGAGGGACGGACGTGCCGTCCAGCATCTTCAGCCGCATCAGGGCCTCGACCGCGTCAACGCGGCCGGTGGCGACGTCACGTATGGGCTGATAGACCAGTGAGACGAGATTCTGGTCGATCGCAATTTTCAGGAGCGCGGCGATGTTCTCGCTCTCGTCGCTGCTTTGCGGGTCGTTCGGATCGAAGAGGCGCGCACAGTTGCGGCCGTTCGCCTTTGCCCCGTAGAGAGCGCGATCCGCCTCATGGATCAGTCTCTCGAGCTTCGAACCGATCTGGTTGCGGGTGAAACCCGCGCCGACGCTCACCGTCACGATCGACATGCCGTCGCGCCGCTGTTCGTGCGGCAGAGCGAGGGTCTCGACGCTGTGCCGTACGGCTTCCGCCAGATCCGCCGCCTGCTCCCGCGTCTTCAGCCGTGCCAGCACGATGAATTCCTCGCCGCCATAACGGCCGATCGACCCATCGTAGGGCGCGATCGACTCCTTCAGCGCATTGGCAACGAGAACGAGGCAGCGATCGCCTTCCTGATGGCCGTAAAAGTCGTTGTACCTCTTGAAGAAATCGACGTCGATAAGGATTGCCGCAAAGCTCTTCCCGCCTCTCTGCCAGTCGCTCCAATAGTCCCGGAGCTTCTGATCGACCGCGCGGCGGTTGTCGAGGCCCGTGAGCGAATCGGTATGCGACAGCCGCAGCAGCGCTTTTCCGCGGTCCGAGGCTTCCTTCTGCTGGATCTTCGCCTCGAAGGCATTGAGAAAGACCTTGTAGCGCTCCCGGTTGAGTTTCCAGTTCACATAGGACGTGAAGACGAAGCACGAGACGTAGAAGGTTCCGAAGGCGACCTGATAGGATACGCTTTTCGGTATATAGAATACCAAGGCAAGAAAGAACGTGGCGAGGACGATTCCCGAGGTTACGACCGACAGGCGAAAGTGGAAACTGAAGAATAGATTGGCGCCCATCATGAATATCGCGCCAAAGATCATATAATAGGAAATACTCTCGGTCTGGCTGGTCATCAGCGACGGAAACAGCCAACCCCAATAACCCGCCACCAGTGCGCCTGCGCAGGTGAGATCGAACCACTTCGTCTCGGCATCCAGCCGAAACAACACCTCGATGGCGGCAATCGCCGTAGCGCCCACCGCAAGGCGCGCCAGGATTGCATAAAACGCGACGTCGGGAACGAGCAGGATATCCGTGGCCGCGAACAGCAGATAGACGGCCACGGCCACCCAGAGGCCCTGGCGGCTTGCCGTCCGGCGCGCGACTTCGCCTTCTCTGCGATAGAGCGTTTGCAGCTCTACAGATTGCAGTCTGGGCGGCTGCGCCTGCAGATCGATCTCAATTCCCTCGGCCAACGTGTGCCTCATGCACCGATCCCAATCGCTTTGCGCCGCCCGCCGCGAGGCTGAAACTCCTTGCGGCGGTCGACGCGTCCTGGATCACGATGATTTAGATCGGTTCGACCTGAAACCATGAGCGTAATCGATTCCAAAAAGTTGAGACGCGGGGTGCGGGCGGAAAACCGCACACACTTTTCCTTTTCCGGCTCTTGTCGCTTCACGCCCCATCCAATCCCAACAAGCACCCTACGAAGACAGTCAGGAACGTCCGGCACAATAGTCGAGGCAAATTAAGTTTTGCTGAATTGTCAAAGATCAGAAGAGCGCTCAATAGTGTATTGAAACAATCCAATACCTGTTTTTATTAACCATATTATTCGAAAACTTGAAACCCGGCTGGCGCGGTGCCGGGTCCTGGGCATAATGTTAACAAACAGTTAACGGATGAGTCACGCGTGAGCCAATTTCAGATCGTACTAGACGGCGAGAGCCTTATTACGCCCGCCGCCATCGCAACCGAATTCAATTCCCAGAGAATCGAGTTTTACGAAGAACAGCTGGCGACAGCAAAGGCCGAGATTGCGCTGATTCTGAACATCGCGCAGCAACAGTTCGAGCAGCAGCGAGACCCTGCGGAGATAATACATCGGATTGCCGGGTCTCTTCATGATGTGCGCAATAAATATCAGCCGAGCGTCTGGCAGGAGCTGATACCACTGATCCAGAATCACACGGTGTCGGAATTCTTCCTCCAGGACCCGTTTACGCGCTGGTCGTTCGAAAAGCCCCGGGGTTATTCCGGCGACGCCCAGTTGCTCGACTTCATCTATGGACATCCGAGCATTGCGGGGAATGTCGCAAGGGCCACGCCGCTCGGGCGAGCACTCTACGATTACACCAAGGACGCCTCATCTTCGGTGGCCGTGCGGGAGCGGCGCGACCTGCTGACGCGCCATGTCGACGAGATTGCGGCGACGCGGGGAGGGGAGGCCGAGATCCTGACGATCGCCGCCGGGCACCTGCGTGAGGCCAACCGCTCGGCAGCCTTGCGGGAGGGTAGCCTGAAACGGTGGGTCGCCCTCGATCAGGATCCGCTGAGCGTCGGTTCGATCGCGCGCGACTTCACGGGAACTCGCATCGAGGCAGTCGACGGGTCGGTCAAAAGTCTTCTGACCAGGTCACAGGAGCTCGGCCAGTTCGATTTCATCTATGCCGCCGGGCTTTACGACTACCTCACCGAAAAGGTGGCGGTGAAGCTCACGCGGAGATGCCTGGAAATGCTGAAGCCGAACGGGGTCTTCCTCTTTGCCAATTTCGCGCGCGACATCCATGTCGACGGCTACATGGAAACCTTCATGAACTGGGCGCTGCTGCTTCGATCGGAGTTCGACATGTGGCAGATCATTCATGCCAGCGCCGACAGGGAAGCCATCGAAGCGCGCGTGCAGTTCGGTGCGAACCGCAACGTCGTCTACGGGATCATTCAGAAGCGTTCCTAAAGCTGAGCGGGATGCGGAAAAGCGTGTGCCGTTTCCGCCCGCATCCCGCTCCAACCTGTTGGATTCGATCAACATGATCGAGATCCCGCAGCGACTGCGCGCGCCCCGGCAGCACGCGCCGCTGTGGCGGGGTGCGGACAGGAACCGGTTTCAGTGCTTCAATTTCGAGGCCTTCCAGCCATATGGCGACGGTCTCGCATGCAGATGGGCGGATGAGCCGGCGGGCAGCAGAGGTGTCAGGAGCGGCTGCGCAGCTGCCGTCAACCGAATCGCATCCTCGTGCGCCTGCATCTCCTGCTCCGGCTCGGGCTCCTGCTCCTCATCCTGCTCCTCCATGCCGGCGACACCCCTCAGGCGGATCAGGATCTCCTCTGCCCTCGTCTTGCAGAGGACGTGGTTCGCGTCGTCGGATACGATGTCGTGGAAGCTCTGGAAGGTGGCGATAGCGGCATCCCTTTGGCCCGAAGCCAAGCGCGCGACCGCGAGTTTGTAGCGCAGGATGCCTCGATGCGGGTAGCGGGCAAGCAGCTCTTGAAACGTCTTGCCCGCCTTGCGGTAGAATGCCTGCGCCATTTGCGTGTCGCCGAGCCAGTGGAGAACGTCGTCCGCGTTCGGCACTGCCGGCAGCAAGGTGCGATAAAGATGCTCCGCCTCTCCATATTCGCCCACGTCGCTCAAGAGATGCGCAAGGCGACAGCGCGCCTCGATATGTCCCGGAACGGTGCGGATCAGCTGCCGATAGCCCGCTTCGGCTCCGTCGAAGTCGCCGAAGGCGTGCAGCGCCACCGCCCGCTCCAAGACGATGCCCAGGCTGCGGCGATTGAGGCAGTCGCGCAGGTTCCTGCCCGTGAGGGTTCTAAGAAGCATACTGCGGAGGCGACGCCCGCAGGCGTCGATCCTCTCTCCCTCGTCGACGGTGTCGACGCGCGCAAACTCCCCTTCGGGAAAGGCATCGAGCAACCGTTCGAGCCGCGCCGAGGCCGCGCCGCAGCGGTCGAATCGGATGCTTGTCCAGTTTTCGGACGCGAGGATGCCGGCGAATGCGTCCGCCGCCTCGCTTTCAAGGCCAGGTGCGCAGAGAAAACCGGTGCGTCCGGTTCCGTGATTGCCGATCATCAGAATTTCGTCGACGAAGAGACCCGTGTCCTCGTCCTGAGAGGTCGCCAGCTCGAGCGGCAGGAACGCGTCGTACCGTTTTCCGGCGGCGCGGTTTTTCCAGGCCAGAATGAGCCACCTCTCGCGGTGCGGAAGGTATTCCTGCAACCAGGGCCAGGAGAGAAAAGCGTGCGCTTCCGGATCTGAACGATATATCTTGTTCCAGTTTCTATGATTTTTTTTAAATTCTTCGATGCAGTCGATAACGTGGACTGTCATTGTCGTCTCTTTGCGGCAATATACTCGATACACGCCAAAATCGTTACGTTAGTGAATAATTGAATACAATAATGCTTCTGTTCAGTATACACCGTCCAACTGCGCAGGACAACTACCGAGTGCCGGTATTCGGCTGCTCCCCTATATCGAGCGCTCGTCGAAGTTCGGTCTCGATCGAATGAACGTCCACAGACGTCTGCTGATATCGGTGATCTCGCGAACCGCATTGTCGAGACGCGCCAACTCGCGGGCATCGAGCTGTTCGACCTTGCCGTAGCGCACGTCCTTCTCGCCTTCGACGAGCCGCATCAACTGCGTGCTCGAAATCTCGCCCTGCTCGTCGACGGAGTAGATGCAATGATTGTACTTGTTGCGCATCTTCGATTGCTGCTTCAGCCGCACGGTAATGGCGAGCACCTCGTCGCGAGTCGCCGCCGGGATCCGCGGCAGCTTCGCCAGGCGCTCTGTCAGATCGATTCGGGCGCGGGTCGTATTCAGCGTCAGGAAAACGACGATGGCCGCGTCCTTTTCCACCCCCAGAAGGTGGGCGATCACGTAGATGAGCAGGCTTTCGGTGTTGGTCCACACGTAGTTCAGGCGACCAACGAGCAAAAGCACATCCTGTGCAGCCGCCATGGCGATCTCCAAGCGGTCCCGAGAATGATGCGCCGGAACCGGATTTGCGCACTTGCATATTCCGCCGATCGAAACCGTCTTCCATAGACGTCCTGCATTCAGGTCTCCTTGAACGCGCGCGACATGCTGTCTGTGATGGGCTTCGTCAGATACTCGAAGAAGGTGCGCTCCGATGTGGTGATCAACACTTCGGCCGGCATTCCGGGCACGGGGTGAAAGCCGTGGATGCGTCCGATCTCGCTCGCAGGCACTTCGACGCGCACGATATAGACGTCGCGCTGCTGGCCGCCGGCTACTTCCTCCTCGATCGAATCCGCCGAGACGTAGAAGACCTTGCCTTTCAGCACCGGCGTCGTGCGGCGGTTGAGTGCCGAAAGCCGGATCGTGGCATCTTCGCCGACCTTGAGCTGATCGATGGCGGTGCGCAGCAGCTGCGCCTCGATGATCAGCGGGACATTGGCCGGCAGGATCTCCATGATCGGCTTTCCGCTTGCGATGACCCCGCCGGCCGTATGGAAATAGCTGCGTACGACGGTGCCGTCGACAGGCGAACGGATGGTGGCGCGGCCGAGCACTTCGGACGCCTCGCGAACCTGCTCGCGTACGCTGTCGAGATCGGCCTCGGCCGCTTCGAGGCCGTCGAGCGCCGCCTGCTTGTTGGTATTGACGGCGATGACCGCCTCCTGGCGGTAGCGGTCGATCTGCGTGTAGCTCTCCTTGACCTCCGATTCGAGCCGGCCGATCTCGCCGATCGCGTCGGCGATCGCGCGGTCCAACGCCATGAGTTCCGGGCGCCGGATCAGGCCCTTGTCGGCGAGCTTGCTCTTGGCCTCCCGCTCCTCGTTGAGAATCTCCAACTGCCGATTGAACGATGCCTGCTGCAGAGCGTATCCCCTGGCCCGGAATTCAAGCGAACGAATGTTCTGGTCGATCAGGTTCAGCTGGTCGCGCAGCTTGATCTTCTTGCTCTGGAAATTGACGTTCTGGCTTTCCATGATGGCGCGAATGTCGGGATCGTCGGCCTGCCGGGCGACGATTTCGGGTACGCTGAAGGCATCTTCGCCCACCGCCTCCGCCCTCAACCGCCCGACGACTGCCTCCAGGCGGAGGCGCTTGAGGTTGAGCATACGGGCGTTGGCCCGGGCGACCGTCTGATCGAGCTTCACGAGAATGTCGCCGGCCTTGACCTTGTCGCCCTCGGCGACCAGCAGTTCCTCGATGATGCCGCCCTCCAGATGCTGGACGATCTTGTTGTTGCCGTTGGCGACGAAGCTTCCCTGGGCGATGATTGCCGCGGCAAGCGGTGCCGCGAAAGCCCAGTAGCCGAAACCGCCGAAGGAGATCGCGATCAGCGCCAGGCCAACCAGACTGTGGAGCCGGATCGAACGGGGGACCTCGGCATACCACTCCGTCGGATTTCGAGGTTCGGTGCTCCGCCTGTCGCTTTGCATCGTCAATCTCCGTGAATGCGGGATTGCCCGCGGTCGCCTTCGGCCTTTGCGCCAAGCGCGGCGAGCACCTCGTTTCGGGCGCCGAACATCGCCACCGTTCCTTCGTGCAGCACCATGATCTTGTCGACACATTGCAGGAGAGCAGGGCGCTGCGTGATGGTGACGGTGGTGATGCCCTCCTTCCTCGCATGCACCAGCGCGCGGGCAAGTGCGGCCTCGCCATTGCTGTCGAGGTTCGAATTCGGCTCGTCGAGAACGACGAATTTCGGATTGCCGAAGAAGGCGCGCGCCAGAGCTATGCGCTGTTTCTGACCGCCCGACAGCGGGGCGCCGTCAGCGGCGACCACGGTCTCGTAGCCTTGCGGAAAGGTTGCGATCAGTTCGTGCACGTCGGCGAGCACCGCCGCCTCATAAACCATGCTGTCGTCCACATCCTCACGCATGCGGCAGATATTTGCCTTGATCGTTCCCGGAAAGAGCTGAACGTCCTGGGGAAGGTAGCCGATGCTTTCGCCGAATTGGCGCTGATCCCAGTTGCGCAGATCCATGAGATCGAGACGAACACTGCCGGATGTGGGCAGAATCGAGCCGACCAGCATCTTGCCGAGGGTGGTCTTGCCGGAGCCGGAATTGCCGATGACCGCAAGCGATTCCCCCTTTGCCAGCGAAAAGGAGATGCCGTTCAGGATCACGCGCTTCTGCGGCGGCGGTACGAAGAGGATGCGCTCGACGTCGAGCCGGCCTTCCGGCTTCGGCAGACGCAGCCGCGGGAAGTTCAAGGGCGAGGTGAGCAAGAGCTGCCTGATTCGCTGATAGGCGGCGCGGGAGTGGTTGAGCTGGTTCCAGCCCTCGATGGCTCCTTCGACGGGCGCGAGCGCACGCCCGGCAATGATCGAAGCGGCGATCACCATGCCGCCGGTCAGTTGCCCTTCCATCGCCAGATGCGCTCCCCAGCCGAGAAGCGCCACCTGGGTGAACATCCGCACGGCCCTGGATGCGCCGGTGAAGATTATGTTGCGGTCCTGAGCGTAGACCTGCGCCTTGAGCGAGGCCGCCGTCTCCTGGCCCCACATTCTCACCGCTTCCGGAATCATCGCCAGCGCATTGATGATCTGGGCGTTGCGCGCCATCGAATCGAGATGGAAATTGGCCCGGCCGAGCGAGGCATTGGCTTCGCTGAATGGTTTTGTCGTCGCCTTCTGATTGAGATAGGCGATGACGATCAGAACCGTACAGCACAGGATGACGATCATGCCAAGTTGTGGCTGTATGAGGTAGACCACGATCACGAAGAGCGGTGTCAGCGGAGCGTCGAGGAAAGCCGTAAGCGTGCCGGAGGTGATGAAGGCGCGAAGCTGCTGCAGGTCGCCCAATATCTGGTAGTCCCGGCCGCTTCCGTGCAGCGAGGCCCGGGCTGCCGCACTGAGGATCGGTGTGCCGAGCTGGACCTCGATTTCGACGGCGGTGCGCATCAGGATGAAGCGGCGGATCGCGTCGAGAATGACCTGAAGCGCCACGGCGCCGAGCACGGCGACCGTCAGCATGACCAGCGTGTCCTGCGAGCGGCTCGTCAGGACCCGGTCGGAGATCTGGAACAAATAGATCGGGATGGCCAGGACGAGGACGTTGATGGCCAGGGTGAAAGCGATGACGATCAGCATGTTGCGCCGGACAGCGGCCATGCCGTTGTGCAGGCTGGCGGCGAAGTTCGCCGGTCCCATGCGCTTGTGAAGCGTGCTCCTGCCGCCGCCGTCTTCGCTCGCTTTCCCTTCACCTGTTGCGCTGCGTTCAACCGGGCGAAGGTCGTCTTGCTTCATCGGGCCCGGGTGATTTTCGATCGTTCGCGGCAGCCCCGGGGCCTGTCGTCTTTCCACCTTGGGAACGTCGCCCTCGTCGCGGCACGCATCGGCCGATGCCGATGCTTGCTTTTGCTCCGAGAACCTTGCCGCGTCTGCCTTTCCGTTCGGCCCTGGCGGCCTTTCGAAGGGTGCCACAGCCTCGGCTTCGGCTATCTCGGGCAGCTCCAGCCGTGCGACATCCCGGCGCTGCGGCTTGCCTCGCCCGGCATACCACTTCGACATGTCGTTCATGCTCGCTCCCCTGCGCTTGGCCCTTGAAGTCGTTTCGGTCAGGACCGTCCAACGGATCTCCGTTCGAAGCTGTGCAACCCTGAGAGCTCGAAGCGGATCGGCTTCAAGCCAGTATCGTATGCATGACGTCGCTCCACTGGCTGCCGGACAGGTCGGTGCCGTGATCGCCGTCCATGTCTCCGCCCTGCGGCGCCGTATCCTCGCCGATAAAGGCGATGAGTTCGGTCGTCAGACCGTCACTGTCCCGCTGAAGGTCCGGCATTCCGTCGACTATTCCCGATTGGATGAGCACTGCGTCGGAATAGATCTCGCCGCCGACATAGGTCGTCCCGCCGGAGTCGATGATCTCTGCGACGTTGAAGACGCCATTGTTACCCGTATGCACCGCGACCGAGGCCTCCGGTCCGTCTTCGAGCAACCTGCCCGCGGCAAACGAGACGGCGTCGGCGTCGCCGAGAATGCTGACCTGTTGGACGATCGTGACGTCATAGAGATTGCCGGTGATGAACAGGATGTGCAGGTCGGCATAGCCTTCGAAAGCATTGTCGCGCAGGAGTTCGTCCGGCAATGTGCCGTCGCCCTCGTGCATCTGGCCGGCGGCCTCATGAAAGTAGTCCGGCATCGCCTCGAAGCGGACGCCGGAGCTCACGTTACCGATCGAGGCCATGTTCCAGACAAGATTGCCGCCGGTGTCCAGCGCGATGCCTTTGCCGGCGGATACGCCTGCGATCTCGTCATTGTCGTAGAGGATGGAGATCTGGCTGATGATGTCGAGATCGACCAGGCGGCCGCCGACGAGGATCAGATCGTAGTGCTCGGCTATGCCGAGAAACGACGCGACGTTCACTGCCGTGTTGCCGCCGCTGAGCACGGTCGTCTCCGCACCCGTCCTGGTAACGGTCAGGCTGTCATTGTCGCTGGCGAAGTTGTACTGCTCGACCCAATGGACGATGGAAAGATCGCCTTCGACGACGTTCACGCGCCAGCTTGTCGGGAATGTCGAAGATTCGGCCGGAATCTCCGCTTCCTGGGGCAGGCATGCCCCGGTTTCTCCGCCACCGAAGCTTGCTATGTTCAGTGCGACGGTCGTGGTCATCGTCGCGCATGTACCGGAGATCGCGCCGTCGAGCGTGTCCCTGTCGGCATAGACGTAGGATTGCGAGATGACATCGATTTGATGGTAGTCACCCATCACGGCGGTCACGGGTGGGGCCTCCACAGCGCCGACGACGCTGGCAACATTGGCGACGACATTGGTTCCCGCATGGATGTCGAGGTCGCCGTTCTGGAGCGGCTTGGCTAGAGGCGTCCCGGCGGGGTGAGCAGTGTGCTCTCGCCCCGGAAGGTTGTCGCGCAGTTCCGGCGCGGCGTCGGCGCGGGTGCCGTTGACATAGGTGCCCTCGATGCGTTCTGCGATGAGAACGGCATCGCCCGCCTCGTTCTTCACCAATTCGTCCGGAGAGGAGGCCTGCGGAAGGTTTTCCGGTCCGCCTGTCGCGGGCGCGGGCGGAACGGCCTGTTGGCTGGCGCCCGCAAGGGAGGCAAGTGCTTCAAGTTTCGCAGCCACCGCGGCGAAAGAGGCGGGCGCTTCGGCGGCGCCGATCTGCGCGAAGGGCGAGGCTTCAAGGGCTTCCGCGAGAAAGACTTCGAGCGTCTGGTCCACATGCGTCAGGTTGCGCGGCTCCCCAAGCATTCCGGTCAGGTTCACGACATCGTCGTCATGGAGGGTGCTTGCCTGATAGATATGGCTGAAGCCCGGGTCGGGACCCGCAGGAGGCATCGTATCCGTGGCCTCGGGGCCGTTGCCGGAGATGCCGTGGTCCTCCCTGGACCGGGCATCCACCTGTCCGGCTTGCGCCGCGGCGGCCGGTTGGTCGAGGTGATGCCGTGACGGGGCGGCATGATCGGCGGAGTCGAGCCGGGCAATGTCGTAAGCCCGGAGTTCGTAGGAGATCTCGGGATCGTAGCTTTTCAACGCGAAGTCAGACCGGAAATCAGCCGACTGTACGTCGTCGGAGTCCTCCTTTTGCGCAGTCTTCGGGGTTTCATATCCCTGCAGGTATTCAAATCTCATACGAGCGTCATCAATCGCCGTGTTGAACAGCCCTATGAAATGCGCAACGATCTCGTTGATCTTCTCCGAATGCATGGTCCGATCCTTCCCCTTTCCGCAACAAAGGGTGCCTCTAACCTCTTTTTTTCTTCAATCGGATACGAGTGAAGGAAACGTGCTGGCGTTCGTCCGCGACCGGTATCCAGCACGGCCGGTGCATCCGGTCGTTCATTCGACGTCGCTATCCGACCCCGCCGGGGTCACGCCCGGATCGCCAACGGTGGTGCTGACGTCGGCGTTGCTGAGAAGGTTCGCGCCCTGGACGATTTCGTGGTGGAAGTCCGGACTTGCCGGGCCGTGCGGCGTCTCCGTCGAGGAGTGGGATGCACCCTCGTCGCCCTTGAGATCCCAACCGTCCGTGGTGAGGCCGTCGCCACCAGGTTCTCCGCTGCCTGTGCCGGGATCGGTATTGCCGCTCTTGCCGGCGTCATAGGCGCGGTCCTGATCGGCCAGGCTATTGGCCTGGGCGAGGCTGAACCCGGCTTCGTAGATGCTGGCGCCGTTGCCCAGAACATTGTCGACATTCAGGGAAAAGGAAAAGCCGTCGCCGAGGGAGAAGGCAAAGTCACCCCCGGCGGTCTCGGTGAGACTGGTGCTGCCACCGGCAACCGACCTGCTGGACGTGTTCATCGCTACGCCATCGGCAAGCGCACCCGTCTTCAGCTCGTCATCGGCACTGAAGTTGTCGTGGAGCCCAAGATTCTTCTGTGAGGAATCGGGCATAAGCACTTCCTCATAAGAGGGGGAGCCAGCACCGAAACCCTTCATCTTTTATAGGATTCTTGAGGCGCTGGCTCTTTTGGCGGTTTAGCGGAAATGAATCTTCCGTCTCTGCTTGCAATGTCATTTCAGCGCGATACTAAGCACCTAAATTCATACGTATGGTAACGCATAGTCATAATATTTGTCATATAAACGTAAATATCTATATTTCCGATCTTCTACGCGAAACAACGACCGAAGACGCACAGAATGTTGGTGCGACCATTGGAGTTTGATCTGGAACGCAGTCGAGTGAAAGTTACCTATTGTGGTTATGAGACTCGGCGCCGGCCCATCTCGGATTTTTCGCTCGATGTTCGATGCGCGGCAACCGACGCACTCGTTTCGAGTGCAGCTCGCGATCGCCTCGCCATGCCTGTGCATGTACCTCGATCGATGCGGTCAGCTAACGCACTGAAAATACTTGACAATCGTAATCTCGGTCGTGCAGTTCGTTTGCCCGGGCACGCTTGAATTGCGGAGCGAAGGCCGGCTGCAGGGTTCGTTGGCGGAAAGTGCGTCGGGCATCTGCCTCAGCACGCGATCGACCGAACTGACCGCGCCCGCATTACCTTCGCGATAACCCGATGTGAGTATCGACCTCGTCGGACGGAGTGGCGAATTCTTGTCCGAGTTACTACGACGACCATATCGGGTTTGACGAGGCGCCGGGTGCGGTTCACCCCTCAAAAGCGAGGGTCCGGCGAAAGGCAAGAGCGGCGTTGCCGATCCCGCACGAATTTCGCGGATTCGCCCAAAATTGGTTCGTTCTTGAACGATTTAGACAGGATTGTGGCCGCCACCTAATCCTTTTGGGCGGTTTTACATCCCCCATATTTACGATACATTAGCCAACATAAATTCTTTTTTTCCAGAAATTTTTTTAATCCAAGCAATTTTCACAACGCGGGCCTTTCTCCACATGGGTAAAAAACCCGTAAAAATCAAGGGGAAGTCCGAGGAGGGGATAATGTATCGTGCGAGTTCGGGGTTGGGCGGGTTCGAAGACAGCAAAAGTGTAACACCCAAAAAAAGCAAAATAGTCATGCTAGCCAGGACGGACCTCTTCGCCGAGTGTCTGACCCAGGCGATCGGCGCACGTTTTCAGGACCAGGAAGTGGTGCGGCTTTCGGACGCCGACAGCCTTCTGGACGGCAACCTCGTAGGTGTGACGCTGGTCATGCTCTACCGCGTGCCGATGGCGAACTTTCCATCGATCATCAGGATGATTCATGAGTTCCACCCGAAAGCGGCCGTCGGTCTGCTGGTCGAAAACGCGGAAGGGATCGACGCATCGGTTTCGCATCTGGTCGAGGAGGGGATGATCCACGGCGTGTTGCCCTTGAATCTCCACCTCGACGTTTGCCTTACCGCCATCGACCTCCTGATGAAGGGCGGCGAACATTTTCCCGCCGCACTGCTCAGGCGCCTTGCGCCGAAGAATCCTGGAGAGCGGGACCTCGCCACCCAGGACGAGACGGCCTCTGAAGGCGTCGATCCGGAGCGCGGGAAAGGATTTGGCCAGGTCGTCCTCACGACACGCGAAATCCAGATCCTCGATCTCATCTGCATGGGCACGCAGAACAAGATCATCGCAGATCGCCTCGGACTGTCCGAAAACACCGTCAAGGTGCATGTGCGCAACATCTACAAGAAGATGAACGTGCGCAATCGCACCGAGGCAGCCTCCCGCTATTTCAGAAACGACGGAGGCTTGGGCCCTTCCCGCACGCCGTCGCCGACGCGCTGGCGCAACTGACCGTCAGAGCCTTGAGCAGTCCAAGGTGCTAACAGCGCCCTTTGCGCGTCTGATAAGACGCGCGGCGCTGTAGAAAGTTTTCGGAGGACTGCGATCTCTCTCGTGCTTGTCATAGGGATGAGAGCAGCGCCACGTCTGCGGCGCGGAAAGCGTTCTTTCAGCCCAAGGACTTGGCCTGGCTGGATTCCTGTGACGAGCACAGGAATCCGGAAATCAGGCAAGCGGCGGCGGGTGGCCGGAATCTCAACAGGCCTTGACGCGCGGGCTGCCGCGCGGCGTGTCTGCGGCGCAGCCGCTATTCCGCGGCCTCGTGGCCAAGGGCGCCGCGCCGGATCTGGTCGGCTTCGATCGATTCGAACAATGCGCGGAAATTGCCCTCGCCGAAGCCCTCGTCGCCCTTGCGCTGGATGAATTCGAAGAAGATCGGACCGATCACCGTTCGCGAGAAGATCTGCAGCAGGATCTTCGTCATGCCGCCGTTCACCACGCCCTCGCCATCGATCAGGATGCCGTGTGTCTTCATCCGGTCGATCGGCTCGTCGTGTCCGTGAACACGCTGATGGGACATTTCATAATAGGTTTCCGGCGGCCCCGGCATGAACTTCAGACCGTTTGCGGCGAGCTTGTCGGTCGCATCGTAGATCGCCTCGGTACCGACGGCGATGTGCTGGATGCCTTCGCCTTTGTACTTCTTCAGATATTCTTCGATCTGGCTCGTGTCGTCCTTCGATTCGTTCAGGGGAATGCGGATCTTGCGGCAGGGCGAGGTAATCGCCCGGCTGACGAGGCCGGTGATGCGGCCATCGATGTCGAAGAAATGGATCTGCTTGAAATTGAACAGTTCGCGGTAGAAGGCCCACCACTTGTCCATGTTGCCGCGATAGACGTTGTGGGTCAGGTGGTCGAGATAGTAGAAGCCGACTCCGGCCGGCTTCGGATCACGCTCGCTCAGCCATTCGAACTCGGCGTCATAGGCTGATCCCTTTTCGCCGTAGGTTTCCACGAAATAGAGAAGCGAGCCGCCGATGCCGACGATCGCCGGCACGTCCAGGCACTTGTCGCTGCCGGTATAGGCTTCGGCGCCTTTGGCAACGGCATGTTCGAAGGCGTGCTTCGCGTCGACGACGCGCCAGGCCATCGAGGGGGCGCAGGGCCCGTGCTCGCCAACGAAGCGCATGGCATGCGATCCGGCCTCCGCGTTCAGGACATAGTTGATATCGCCCTGCCGCCAGACGGTGATGTCCTTGGTCTTGTGCCTGGCGACCGGCAAATAGCCCATGCGGCCGAAGAGCTCCGCAAGCTTCTCAGGCTCCGGGTGGGCGAACTCCACAAACTCGAAACCGTCCGTCCCGGCGGGGTTTTCCGCCGAAATCGCCGGCGGCGGTGCGTCATGGGGGAACGGGCCCATCGTCAGTCTCCTCTTATCCTCCAAACTCTGCTGGATTATGGCGCAGTTCCGATGCATGGTGCTTGTATTCTTGCGCGATTCGCGGTGATCGGCGCATGAATTGTGCAGAGAAGCGTTTGAGGGTGCATGAATGGAGCTGCTTGACGGATTCGACCTCAAGATCCTGAGTGAACTGCAGCGCGACGGTCATCTGACCAACAATGAATTGTCCGAGCGCGTCGCGCTGTCTCCTTCGCAATGTTCGCGCCGGCGTACGCGCCTGGAGGCGGAAGGATTCATCACCGGCTATCAGGCGCAGATCGACCGTCAGAAGCTGGGGCTTGATCTGATGGTGGTGATTTCGGTCACGCTGGCCACGCATAATCGCGACAATGCCAAGCGTTTCGGCAATCTCGTCTCGGCTCTGCCGGAGGTGCTGGAGGCCTATGCGCTGACCGGTGAAATGGACTACCACCTGCGCGTCGTGACGCCGGATCTTGCCGGGCTCTCCCGTTTCGTCAACGAGGTCCTGCTGCCGCATGACAGCGTCCAGCACGTCAAGACATCGATCGTGCTGGAGACGCTCAAGAGTTTCGAGGGTCTGCCGATACCGGCGCGGATGAAGGGGTAGGCGGCAGAGCTAGGGAAGGGCCTCGCTAGGATTGTTTATCGCCCGTTCCACGGCGCCCAGGCCCTGCGAAAGCGCCTCTATATTCTCTGCCCCAAGCACGGAATGCAGCTCCGTTTGATAGTCGCTCGCAAGCTCGGTCAGCTCCCTGAAGGCCTGCCGGCCCGCCGGCGTCAGCGCCAGATGCTCGAAACGGCGGTCTCGTCCGTCCTGCTCGCGCTTCAACCAGCGGCGCTGCTCGAGGCTGAAGACCGCGCGGCTTACTTTCGTCTTGTGCATGGCGGAGTGCGCGCCGATTTCGGTTGCCGTCATGCTGCGGCGGGAGCTGCCGAGTGCCGCAAGCGTTCGCCATTCCGGCCGCGTCAGCTGGTAACGCGCTTTGTATTGTGCGGCAAAGCGCAAGGCGACGAATTCCGCCGCCCGGTTCAGCCGATAGGGCAGGAAGTTCTCCAGTTCGAACCGCTCTTCGGCCATGGCCTTCCTTCCTTGATAGTTACAAAATCGATAGTTACGGTTGTAACTAATATAGCGAAGAGAAGAGGAGGCTCAAGCCATGTTGGAGAAAGCGGAAAAACAGCGGCGGGTAGGTTCGGGTCAGCAGCGCACAGCCGGCTATATGCCTGGATTCGGCAACGACTTCGAGACGGAAAGCCTGCCCGGAGCGCTGCCGCAGGGGCAGAACAGCCCGCAGAAATGCAATTACGGCCTTTATGCCGAACAGCTGTCCGGCTCACCCTTTACGGCACCGCGCGGCACCAACGAGCGCTCCTGGCTCTACCGTATCCGACCGAGCGTCCGCCACACCGGGCGTTTCCGCAAGATCGACTATCCGCATTGGAAGACGGCGCCACATGTGGGCGAGCATTCCCTGGCGCTCGGGCAGTTGCGCTGGAGTCCTTTGCCGGCGCCCCCGGAGAGCCTGACCTTTCTTCAAGGCATCCGCACCATGACGACGGCGGGCGATGCGCTGACGCAAGCCGGCATGGCTGCGCATGCCTATGCCTTCAATGCCGACATGGTGGACGACTACTTTTTCAACGCCGACGGCGAGCTGCTGATCGTTCCGGAAACGGGCGCGATCCAGGTTTTCACCGAGCTCGGCAGGATGGAGGTGGAGCCGTCTGAAATCTGCCTCGTACCGCGCGGCATGATGTTCAAGGTCACGCGCCTCGGAGAGGAGAAGGTCTGGCGCGGGTACATCTGCGAGAACTACGGCGCGAAGTTCACGCTCCCGGATCGTGGCCCGATCGGCGCCAATTGCCTCGCCAATCCGCGCGACTTCAAGACGCCGGTCGCCGCCTACGAGGACAAGGAAACGCCCTGCCGGGTACAGGTGAAGTGGTGCGGCTCCTTCCATTTGGTCGAGATCGGCCATTCGCCCCTCGACGTCGTCGCCTGGCACGGCAATTACGCGCCCTACAAATACGACCTCAAGACGTTCTCGCCGGTCGGCGCGATCCTGTTCGACCATCCCGATCCGTCCATCTTCACGGTGTTGACGGCCCCTTCCGGAGAGGAGGGGACGGCCAATGTAGACTTCGTCCTATTCCCGCCCCGCTGGCTGGTCGCCGAGCATACGTTCCGCCCGCCCTGGTATCACCGCAACATCATGAGCGAGTTCATGGGCCTGATCTACGGGCGCTACGATGCCAAGGAGGAAGGATTCGTTCCGGGCGGCATGAGCCTGCACAACATGATGCTGGCGCACGGACCGGACTTCTCCGGCTTCGAGAAGGCGTCGGACGGCGAGCTGAAGCCGGTGAAGCTCGACAACACCATGGCATTCATGTTCGAGACCCGCTTCCCCCAGCAGCTGACGACGTTTGCGGCAGAGCTCGAGACTCTGCAGGACGACTACATGGATTGCTGGTCCGGCCTCGAACGGAAATTCGACGGCACGCCGGGAATCAAGTGACTTCCGCCGCCGAACCGTGACATGCTGCAATATCCGCGCCGCCCCGGCGAGAATCAACAACGCATCGGGAACACCACTCCATGAAACTCGCAACGCTGAAAGATTCCACCCGCGACGGCAAGCTCGTCGTGGTCTCGAAAGACCTGACCCGCTGCTCGGAGGTGGGGCATATCGCCCGCACGCTGCAGGCGGCGCTTGACGACTGGGCGCATGCGGGACCGCGGCTGGAGCGCGTCGCCGAGGGGATCGAGACCGGGGCGCAGCCGACCATGCGATTCCATGAGCACGACGCCGCCTCGCCGCTGCCGCGCGCCTTTCAGTGGGCGGACGGATCGGCCTATGTCAATCATGTCGAGCTCGTCCGAAAGGCGCGCAATGCCGAGATGCCGGCAAGTTTCTGGACCGATCCGCTGATCTATCAGGGCGGCTCCGACAGTTTCCTCGGCCCACGCGATCCGATCCTTATGGCCGACGATGGCTGGGGCATCGATATGGAAGGCGAAATTGCTGTCATCGTCGACGACGTGCCCACGGGCGCGACGCTCGAGGAAGCAAGGGCCGCGATCCGACTCGTCATGCTCGTCAACGATGTCTCCCTGCGCGGCCTCATTCCTGGAGAACTCGCCAAGGGATTCGGCTTCTATCAATCGAAGCCGTCTTCCGCCTTCTCGCCGGTCGCCGTGACGCCGGAGGAACTCGGCGAAGCCTGGGATGGCGGGAAACTGCATCTGCCGCTCCACGTCGATCTCAATGGCGAGCCCTTCGGGCGGGCCAATGGCGGCATAGACATGACCTTCGATTTCCCGCAGCTGATCGTGCATGCCGCGCGAACGAGGCCGCTTTCGGCCGGCACGATCATCGGCTCGGGCACCGTTTCCAACAAGCTCGAGGGCGGGCCGGGCAGGCCGGTTTCCGAAGGCGGGGCCGGCTATTCGTGCATCGCCGAATTGCGCATGATCGAGACGATCGAAGGCGGGTCACCGAAAACGCAGTTCCTGAAATTCGGCGATGTCGTGCGCATCGAGATGAAGGATCGCACCGGCCACTCGATTTTCGGCGCCATCGAACAGAAGGTCGGAAAATACGAGCGCGGCTGAGGTCGGACAGCGTGGAGACGGGTGTGGCGAACGAAACCGTGCTTTATGACTATTGGCGCTCGTCGGCGAGCTACCGGGTGCGGATCGCGCTCAACCTGATCGGCGAAGCCTATCGCTCCGTCCCGGTCGACCTGCTGGCAAAGGCTCATGGCGCGCCGGAGCATCTCGCCCGGAATCCGCAGGGACTGGTGCCGGTGCTCGACATAGACGGCGAGCGCCTCACCCAGTCGCTCGCCATCATCGAATATCTTGCGGAGACGCGGGATGGGACGGGTTTCCTCCCGTCCCATCCCGTCGACCGGCAACGCGTCCGCGCGCTTTCCTATGCCGTGGCGATGGATATCCATCCCGTCTGCAATCTCGGCGTCGTCGCTCATGTGATGGCGGGCGCGGGCGACGGCGAGGTTGCGCGGCGCGAGTGGATGCAGAAATTCATCGGCGAGGGTCTCTCTGCCTTCGAGCGTATGCTGGACCGCCCCGCGACCGGTGAATTCTGCCATGGCGATCGTCCGACGATGGCGGATCTCTGCCTCGTGCCGCAGGTCTACAATGCACGGCGCTGGGATGTCGATCTTTCGGCGTGCCCGCGGATCGTTGCCATAGATCGCCGCTGCGCCGCCATCGACGCCTTCCGCAGGGCGCATCCCGACCGCGCAAAACCTTGAACCCCGTTTCGGATGCGATTTCGTCATTCGCACATCGGTGTGGCCTGTTCCGCCAAGCCGATGTCGCGAATGGATCGGCGGGCCGCAGATCGCCGAGCTAGTTTTTGCGCGACTGCCCGTGTAAGGGCGTGGGAACACCTCAAAACGAGAGATTCATCGATGAAAAGCTATGTGCTGACCGTCAGCTGCAAATCCACTCGCGGCATCGTCGCCGCCATCACCGGCTATCTCGCCGAAAAGGGCTGCTATATCAGCGACAGCTCGCAGTTCGACGATTTCCAGACGGGCCTGTTCTTCATGCGTCTCACCTTCATCAGCCAGGAAGGCGCCAAGCTCGAAGATCTGCGCGAAGGCTTCGAACCGGTGATCAAGCGCTTCGAGATGACGATGGAGATCCGTGATTCCGAGGAGCGCATGAAGGTGTTGCTCATGGTGTCGCGCTTCGGCCATTGCCTGAACGATCTTCTCTACCGCTGGAAGATCGGCGCCTTGCCGATCGACATCGTCGGGGTCGTCTCCAACCACTTCGACTACCAGAAGGTGGTCGTCAACCACGACATCCCCTTCCACTGCATCAAGGTGACGAAGGAGAACAAGCCCAAGGCCGAAGCCCAGCTGATGGACGTCGTCGAGCAGACCGGCGCCGAGCTGATCGTTCTTGCCCGCTACATGCAGGTGCTTTCCGATGCGCTCTGCAAGAAGATGTCGGGGAAGATCATCAACATCCACCACTCCTTCCTGCCCTCGTTCAAGGGGGCGAACCCCTACAAGCAGGCCTATGAGCGCGGCGTGAAGCTGATCGGCGCGACGGCCCATTACGTCACCGCCGATCTCGACGAGGGACCGATCATCGAGCAGGATATCGCCCGCATCACCCATGCGCAGTCAGCCGAGGACTACGTCTCGATCGGCCGCGACGTCGAAAGCCAGGTGCTGGCCCGCGCCGTGCACGCCCATATCCACCACCGCTGCTTCATCAACGGCAACCGCGTCGTCGTCTTCCCGCCGAGCCCGGGTTCCTACGCGTCGGAGCGGATGGGCTGAGGCCTGGTCGCCGGGCTCCGCAAGGGGCCTGGGACGCCGGGTCCGCTCACATATGCAGAGCGTGCCCGAGCGTCTTGAAGGCCGCCTCCTGGAAGGCTTCCGATTGCGTCGGATGCGCATGGATGGTACCGGCGATGTCCTCCAGCCGCGCGCCCATCTCGATCGCCAGCGCAAAAGTCGCCGACAGTTCCGAAACGCCATGGCCGACAGCCTGAATGCCGAGGACCAGGTGATTGTCGGCGCGGGCGATGACCCGCACGAAGCCGTCCTCGGACAGCGTCGTCATGGCGCGGCCGTTCGCCTGGAAGGGAAATTGGCCGATCTTGACGTCGATGCCGGCAGCGCGCGCCTCTTCCGGCGAGAGGCCGGAGGAGACGATTTCCGGGTCGGTGAAGCAGACCGCCGGAATGCAGCGCTTGTCCCAGCTGCGCTTATGACCGGCGACGATTTCCGCGACCATTTCGCCCTGTGCCATCGCCCGGTGCGCAAGCATCGGCTCTCCGGTCACATCGCCGATCGCATAGATGCCGCGCATCGAAGTGCGGCACTGGTCGTCGATGCGGATGAACCTGCCCGATCGGTCCAGATCGATCTCTTCAAGCCCCCAGCCGTCGGTCACCGGCCGGCGGCCGACGGTGACGAGAACCTTCTCCGCCGGGACCTCGAAGGCGCGGCCGTTCTCCTCGACAAGCAGGCCCCGCCGGTCGGCGGAGAGCCGTTTGGCCTTGGTGCGGGTGAAGACCTCCACACCGAGTTCGCCGAGCCGCTTCATCACCGGCTTTGAGAGGTCGGCGTCGTATTGCGGCAGGATCCGGCCCAGCGCCTCGAGCACGGTGACCTTGGAGCCCAGCTTGGCGAAGGCGGTTCCGAGTTCGAGACCGATATAGCCGCCGCCGATCACCGCGAGCGTCTGCGGCACGTCCGTCAGCGCCAGAGCCTGGGTCGAGGAAATGACGCTTCCGCCGAAGGGAAGGTCGGGAAGCGCGACCGGCGCCGAACCGGTCGCGATAACGATCGCTTCCGCCCGAATGCGCTGAAGCCCGGTTTCCGTTTCCACATCCACCGTCTTGCCGTCGACGAAGCGTCCCTCGCCGATGACCGCCTTGACGCCCGCCTTCTTCAGGAGCCCCGTGACGCCGCCGTTCAGCCGTCCGACGATGCCGTCCTTCCAGGCGATCGTTCGCCGGAGGTCGATCGCCGGAGCACTCAACGAAAGGCCGAGCGGGTTCTTGCCCGAGGCAGCCGTGCGGAGCCTGTGATATTCGTCCGCCGCGTGGATCAGCGCCTTCGACGGAATGCAGCCGACATTCAGACAGGTGCCGCCAGCCTTCGCTTTCTCGACGATCACCGTGTTGACGCCGAGCTGGCCGGCGCGGATCGCCGCGACATAGCCGCCGGGTCCGGCGCCGAGAACCAGGAGCTTGCAGGAGATTTCCTTCATGGATGCCTATCCTTCAACGAAAATCAGCGCCGGCGTTTCGAGCAGCGTCTTCAGGCGCTGGACGAAGACCGCGGCATCCCAGCCGTCGATGACCCGGTGATCGAAGCTCGACGAGAGATTCATGATTTTGCGCGGGACGAATTGCGCGCCGTCCCAGACGGGCCGGACGGCAATCTTGTTCACGCCGACGATCGCCACCTCCGGATGGTTGATGACCGGCGTCGTGGCGATTCCGCCGATGGCGCCGAGCGAGGAGATGGTGATGGTCGAGCCGGTAAGCTCGTCGCGCGTCGCCGTTCCGGTGCGGGCCGCCTCCGCCAGCCGGTTGAGCTCGGCCGCGCAGTCCCATATCCCGCGCGCCTCGGCATGGCGCACCACCGGAACGGTCAGCCCGGCGGGCGTCTGGGTGGCGATGCCGATATGGACGGCAGCGTGGCGGTGAATGACGCCGGCATGGTCGTCGAACGTGGCGTTGACGCCGGGCTGCTCGGCGACGGTCTTCGCCAGCGCGCGCATCAGGAAAGGCAGGATCGTGAGCTTGGCCTGCTCCGGCTTGCGGTCGCGGTTCATCGTCGCGCGCAGATCCTCGAGCGCCGTCATGTCCACCTCTTCCACATAGGTGATGTGGGGGATGCGTGAGGTGGAGAGCGACATCTTTTCGGCGATCCGGCGTCTGAGGCCGGTCATCCTGACCTCCTCGACGGCGGTCTTGCGGACGAGCCCGGCCTGCGCCGGCAGCGGCCCGGCGCCACGGCTGATGAAGAGATCGAGATCCTCATGGGTGATCCGGCCGGCCGGCCCGGTGCCGGCCACCTGCCTGAGATCGATGCCGCTCTCTCTGGCGCGCAGCCGCACTGCCGGGGAGGCGAGTGGCTTTGGCGAAAGATCCGTCGTTTCGCGCGGCGCCGGCGCGGTTCTCGGCGCAGGTTTTTCAGGCTGCGGCGGCGCCTTGGCCGCAGGCCGGGAGGAGACGGCGACGGGCTCGTCCAGCACGTTTTCGGCCAGCGCCTCCGGGACGCTGTCCGGGACAGCATCGCCCGCCTCGCCGGCGGTCTCGATCCTGACCAGCGGCGCCTTCACCGCGACCGTGTCGCCGACCTCCGCTCCGAGCCACAGGACCTTGCCGGTGACTGGCGAGGGGATTTCGACCGTGGCCTTGTCGGTCATGACGGCGGCGAGCACCATATCCTCGCGCACCGGATCGCCGGGCTTCACATGCCACTCGACGAGCTCGGCCTCCGCGACACCCTCGCCGACGTCCGGCATCTTGATGATGAATTCACCCACCCGGTCAGCCCTCCATCGCTTCGGCGAGCGCACGCCCGACGCGTGCCGGACCGGGGAAATAATCCCACTCCTGCGCGTGCGGATAGGGCGTGTCCCAACCCGTTACCCGTACGACCGGAGACTCGAGGTGATAGAAGCAATGTTCCTGAACGAGAGCGGCGAGCTCTGCACCGAATCCCGAGGTCAGCGTCGCCTCGTGCACGACCACGCACCGCCCGGTCTTCTTCGCGGATTGCACGATCGTCTCGAGATCGAGCGGCAACAGACTGCGCAGATCGATCACTTCCGCGTCGATACCGGTCTCCTCGGCTGCCGCGAGCGCCACATGCACCATCGTACCATAGGCGATGACAGTCACGCCTGATCCCTTGCGGCGTATCTCGGCCTTGCCGATCGGGATCGCATAGTGGCCGTCCGGAACGTCGCCGAGCTCGTGCTTGGACCAAGCCGTGACCGGGCGTTCGTGGTGGCCGTCGAAGGGGCCGTTATAAAGCCGCTTCGGCTCCAGGAACATCACGGGATCCGGATCCTCGATCGCCGAGATGAGCAGACCTTTGGCGTCATAGGGATTCGACGGCACGACGACCTTCAGCCCGCAAACATGGGTGAAGAGCGCCTCCGGGCTCTGGCTGTGGGTCTGGCCGCCGAAGATGCCGCCGCCCGTCGGCATGCGCACGACGATCGGGCAGGTGAAGTCGCCGTTGGAGCGGTAGCGGATCCGCGCGGCCTCCTGCGTGAGCTGGTCGTAAGCGGGATACATGTAGTCGGCAAACTGAATCTCGACGCACGGTTTCAGCCCGTAGGCGGCCATGCCGATGGCCGTGCCGACGATACCGGACTCGCTGATCGGCGTATCGAAGCAGCGCGTCTTGCCGTATTTCGCCTGAAGCCCCTGGGTGCAGCGGAAAACGCCGCCGAAATAACCGACATCCTCCCCGAAGACGACGACATTTTCGTCGCGCGCCATCGAGACGTCCATGGCGCTGCGCACCGCTTCGATCATCGTCATTCTGGCCATGTCAGTACCCCGCCTTCTGCCGTTGACGGCGGATATGCGGCGGCATCTCTGCATAGACGCCTTCGAAGATATCCCGCACCGACGGCCTGCCGCCGGCATGCAGCGTTCCGTGGCGTTCCGCTTCCTTCTGTGCCTGGATCACTTCGTCCATGATTTCCGCCTCCGCCTGCGCATGCCGCTCCTCCGACCAGGCGCCGCGTAGGATCAGGTGCTTCTTCAGGCGCAGGACCGGGTCGCCGAGCGGCCAGGCTTCCGATTCCGTTTTCGGGCGATAGGCGCTCGGATCGTCGGAAGTCGAATGGGCGCCGACGCGGTAGGTCACGTATTCGATCAGCGTCGGACCGAGATTGAGCCGCGCCCGCTCGGCCGCCCAGCGCGCCACCGCATAGACGGCCAGGTAGTCGTTGCCGTCGACCCTGAGCGCCGGAATGCCGAAGCCCAGGCCCCTTGCGGCGAAGGTGCCGGAACCGCCTCGGGCGATACCCTGGAAAGTGGAGATCGCCCACTGGTTGTTGACGATGTTGAGAATGACGGGCGCCTTGTAGGTGGAAGCGAAGACCAGCGCGGAGTGAAAATCCGACTCGGCAGTCGAGCCGTCGCCGATCCAGCCGGCGGCGATCCGCGTATCGTTCTTGATGGCGGATGCCATGGCCCAACCGACGGCCTGGACATATTGAGTGGCGAGGTTGCCCGATATCGTGAAGAAGCCGTGCTCCTTGGAGGTGTACATGACGGGCAGCTGCCGACCATGGCAGGGATCGAGTTCGTTCGAGAAGATCTGGTTCATCATCTCGACCATCGGGTAGTCGTCGGCAATCAGGAGCCCCGCCTGGCGGTAGGTCGGAAAATTCATGTCGCCCTTGCGAAGCGCCTTGCGGAAGGCGCAGCTCACCGCCTCCTCGCCGAGATGCTGCATATAGAAGGATGTCTTGCCCTGGCGCTGCGCCATCAGCATGCGCGCGTCGAAGGCGCGCAGCAACATCATGTGCCTGAGACCCCTCAGCAGCTCTTCGTCGGAAAGAAAACCGGCCCAGGGGCCGACTGCCTCGCCCTCGCGGTTGAGAACCCGGATGATCGAATAGGCGAGGTCGCGGATCTCCTCCGGGTCCACATCGACTTCCGGCCGCGGCACCGAGCCCGCCTTTGGTATCTTCACGTTGGAGAAATCGGGCAGATCGCCCGGCCGGACGGCCGGTTCGGGGACATGCAGGCTCAATCGGCTGAATTCATCCATGCGGATTCCGGCCTCCCTTCCGGATTGCGCGTCGCGCAACTCCATTCCCGGAAGAACGGCGCCGCCGCCCGGCGGTTCCCGGCCGGCGCCTGGGGTGTCCTCCGCCCCGCCTGCCATACCGCTACGGCATCCCGCTCTCCCGACAGGATATGGGCACAGACTGCCACGAGTCAGGGGCCAGATGAAGCGCTTTCGCCGCCGCGCCCGGCTGCTGCGCGAAGAAAGACAGATTCGTGCCGGCACGCATGCGGCACCGAACGCCGGGCCGGTGCCGGCGCTGGCGGCGGGCAATTTTCTTTCGTGAGGCGGGCGGGCGACCCGGCCTTCAGACCGGTGGCGCGATCTCTATCGGGCTGCCGTCGGAAAAGCGCGAAAGGCGGAACTCGGAGGGATCGACGATGGGCGGATCTCCGGTGACGAGATCGGCGACGAGATGTCCGGCCCCGGGGCCGATGCCGAAGCCATGACCGGAGAAGCCGGTGGCGATGACGAGGCCCGGTACCTCTTTCGCGTGCGAAATGACCGGGACGACGTCGGGCGTGACATCGATCAGGCCGGCCCAGATCTGCACCGGCTCGACGGTACGCAGCTTCGGAAGAGCCTTTCTTGCTTCCTCGAATGCCTTGAGCACGGATTTCGGATCGGGCCGAGGATCGAGGATGCGGTGGCGCTCGAAGGCGCCGGGCCGATCGAGGGGCACGGATGCGATTTCGAAAAGCTCGCGCCAGCTCTGGGCGCTCAAGCCTGCCTGCACGGCCTCGCCCTCGGCCCTTCTCGCCGCGCGAAAATCGCGGAAGAATGCCAAGGTGTCCGGCACGAGCGGATGCAGGTTGGCACCCGCGGTGGCGATCGTGTAGCCGCCGTCGAGGCGTTTGCGATAGGCGTAAGTCGCCGTTGCGCCTGCGCCGGCCGGGCCGCCCTCGACCGGAGCGGTCCTGAGCACGGTGTTGCGCACCTTTAGCTGCGGCAGCCGAATGCCGAGGCCCTTGCAGAAGAGCCGCGACCAGGCGCCGCCCGCAAGCACCACCGTCGAGGCTTCGATGCGGCCCTTTTCGGTGACGACGGCGCTTACCCGACCCGCACTCTTCTCAACCCCCCGCACCGCACAGCCGGTGACGATATGTGCGCCGGCTCGGCGTGCTCCGGCCGCGATTGCGGGCACGGCCTTCTGCGGCTCCGCTCGACCGTCGCTCGGCGTATAGAGCGCGCCTTTGTAGCGGATCGCCGTCCCGGCCATGCGCTCCCGGGTCTCGTCGGCGGTGAGCTGGCGGCTGTCGACGCCATGGGGTTTCGCAAGCGCGAGCCAGGCATCGCGGTTGGCGACGTCCTGCTCCGTTTCGGAAATATAGAGAATGCCGCTCCGGCGAAATCCCGTCTCGCCGCCGACGCGCGCATCGAGGGTGTCCCAGATCTTCAGCGCCTCCATCGCCAGCGGAATCTCGCGCCGATCGCGGCCCATGACGCGCACCCAGCCCCAGTTGCGGCTCGATTGCTCGCCGCCGAGATCGCCCTTCTCGCACAGGACGACTTTCACGCCGCGCTCGGCGAGAAAGAGCGCCGTGCTTATTCCGATGATACCGCCGCCGATGATGACGACGTCGGCACTACCGGGCAGCGATGCATCGGTTTCAACGGGGTCGAGAGCGGGGCCGGGCATGATCATCTCTTGGGTTTGTTCAGTTATGTCTATCGCTGCATCCAATGTCGGCTTCGATCAAGCCTGCTTGGCCGGTTTCGGGCGGCGATGCACAGTTCCCGTGCCCGAAGTTCCCGCATCGTCTTTGAGCGGTCGCGCCTTCCCGTCTCCTGCGCCAGGCTTTATGTTCGCTCCATGCACGATACCGAAGCCGACCCCCGCCCGATCCTCCGCATCGACTTGCCGCCGAACAGCCGTCTCGGGCGCGGCAAGATCATGCTTCTGGAACACATCCGCGAGACCGGCTCCATTTCCGCTGCCGGGCGGGCCATGGATATGTCTTACCGCCGTGCCTGGCTGCTGGTCGACGCCTTGAACCGCATGTTCAAGGAGCCGGCGGTGGACTCGCAGCGCGGCGGCAAGCAGGGCGGCGGCGCCGTCGTCACCGCTTTCGGCGAGATGCTGATCGAGCGCTTCCGGGCGATGGAGGCCAAGGCGCAGGCCGCGATCGCGGACGATCTCGATTGGCTCGACGCCATGCGCGACTGCAACGGTGCTCCGCAAGAGGAGCCAACCGGAAAGCCGCTCTAACCATTCGCTTCTCTAATGATCGAGCGCGACGGTCTTGATGATGACGTGCACCTGCTTTCCCGGGCCAAGCGCGAGCGCATCGCGGGAGACGGTCGTCACGCGCGCGGCGATGACGTTGCCGCCGCAATCCACGCGCATGTCGACGCTTCCTTGCCGCGGCGACGAGACGCCGACGATCGTTCCCGGAAGCACGTTCAGGGCGCTGATGCCTTCCGGGCGACGGGTCGCCAGCATGACGTCGCGCGCGGCAATGTAGAGGCGTAGACTTTGCCCGGCCTCGGCGACGAGATGCGGCACGCGGATCAGGCAGTCTCCGGCGCGCACCACGGTCAGTTCGTGGCCTTCGTCATGACTGTCGACGATGCCCTCGATCAACGCGCCCGCTTGCCGCCGGTCGGCGGCGGATGTCGGAAACGGCTCGTTCAGAACGGCCGCCGTTTTGCCGAAGGCCTTGACCCGGCCGTTTTCCATGACGACGACGCGCTCCGCCAGCCGCGCCACTTCAGCCACCGAATGACTGACATAGACGATCGGAATCCGCGTCTCGTCGCGCAGCCGCTCCAGATAGGGCAGGATTTCGGCCTTTCTGGCGTCGTCGAGCGCGGCGAGCGGCTCGTCCATCAGGAGCAGGCGGGGGGAAGCGAGCAGCGCCCGGCCGATGGCGACGCGCTGCCGCTCGCCGCCCGAGAGCGTCGAGGGCATCCGATCGAGCAGATGTTCGATGCCGAGCATTTCGACGATCCTGCCGAATTCAGGCCCCGATCGGGCCGCGCCTGCGAACCAACGGCCATAGGCGAGATTTCTGCGGACGCTGAAATGCGGAAAGAGGCGGGCTTCCTGGAACACATAGGCAAAGCGGCGGCGGTGGACGGGGGTGAAAAGCCGGCGCTCGCTGTCGGCGATCGTGTCGCCGTCGAGCACGACGCGGCCCTGATCGGGCCGGAGGAGGCCGGCGATGATGTTGACGAGCGAGGTCTTGCCGGAGCCGGAGCGGCCGAAAAGGGCGGTCACGCCGCCCTCCGAGCCGAAGGCGGCGTCGATCGCGAAGGAGCCGAGACGAAGGCGCGCTTCGACCTCGAGCCTCATGCCGCCACCGTCCGCCGCGCCGCGGCTGAAGCCATGGCTTCCGAAAGCATCAGGGCCGCCATCGAAATAACGACGGAGATCGCGGCAAGGCGCATCGCGCCGGCGTCGCCGCCCGGCACCTGTGTGAAGGTATAGATCGCGGCGGAAAGCGTCTGGGTCTCGCCGGGGATATTGGAAACGAAGGTGATGGTCGCGCCGAACTCGCCCATGGCCTTGGCAAAGGAGAGGACCATGCCGGCGAGAATGCCGGGAAGGATCAGGGGCAATGTGACCGTCAGGAAGATCCAGGCGGGGCTAGCGCCAAGGGTTCCCGCCGCTTCTTCGAGCTTGCGGTCGACTGCTTCGATAGACAGCCGGATGCTGCGGACCATCAATGGAAAGCCCATCACCGCGCAGGCGAGTGCCGCTCCCGTCCAGCGAAACGAAAAGACCAGCCCGAAATTCTCAGCGAGAAATGCACCGATCGGGCCGCGCCGGCCGAAAAGGAGCAGCAGAGCGAAGCCCGTGACGACCGGCGGAAGGATCAGCGGCATATGGACGAGGCCGTTCAGGAGCGACTTGCCCCAGAAGCGGCCGCGCGCAAGTATCATCGAGACAAGGAGCGCCGGCGGCAAGCTCGCAAGCATCGCAACGGTGGCGACCCGCAGGCTCAGGCGGACGGCCGTCCACTCCGCGTCGCTCAATGCCATCCAGTCCAAGCTCGTACTCCCGTTCCTGATGCGCCGTGTCGTGCAATCATTCGGCAAGTTCTATTCCAGAACGGTGAAGCCCTCGGCCTGGAAAAGCGCCGCCGCCTTCGGCGAGCGGACGAATTCGAGGTAGGCGGCGGCATCGGCGTTCCTGCTGTCCGCGGTGATCGCGATCGGGTAGATAATTGGGGGGTGGCTGTCCTCGGGGAAGGTGCCGACCACTTTCACATTGGCGTCCGCTGCAGCGTCGGTTCGGTAGACGATGCCGTAGGGCGCCTCGCCACGTGACACGAGGAGGAGGGCGGCGCGCGCGCTTTCGGCGCCGGCGACCTTTCCGGCAACGTTCGGCCACAGCCCGAGCTTTTCCAGCGCGGCCTTGCCATACTTGCCAGCAGGGACGGATTCCACGGCTCCCATGGCCAATCGTCCGTCGCCGAGAAGACCGGCAAGGTCGAGACCCGGCTCGATCTCGACAGCCCGGGCATCCGACTTGCCGGAGACGAGGACGATACGATTGCCGAGCAGGTTGGAGCGCGTGCCGGCCTTGATCAGCTTCTTGTCTGCGAGGTAATCCATCCAGGCGAGGTCGGCCGAGATGAACACATCGGCGGGCGCGCCCTGTTCGATCTGTTTCGCCAGCGCCGAACTCGCCGCATAGGAAACGGTGGCTTCCTTGCCGGTCTGCTTGAGCCATTCGCCGTTGATCGCATCGAGCGCATTCTTGAGACTCGCCGCGGCGAACACGGTGACCTTCTCCGCCGCCTGAGCCGGTGCAAAGGTCGTTCCCGCCAGTACCACGCCGAGCACCAGTGACACGCCCTTGAGCCAATCTCTTCTCGTTGTCACACCCAAGTCTCCCGGTTCGTGATATTTCCCAAGATATAGCGCTCCGGTATTTTGGTTACCGCTATATTCGTGGAAATACAATGCGGCCGTTGCGCTGTAGTCAAAATCGGTGAACCGATGGGGTGGAGACGACGCGAGCGCTTGCGATAGGCGCTCATGCGTCTAAATTCCCGAACGAGACCCAAGGAGGTGGACGATCCACATGGACGCGACGATCAGGCTGGAAGAAAGCTGGAAAGCCGTTCTGGGCGGGGAATTCCGCCACGGTTACATGGCCGAGCTCAAGCGGTTCCTGCTGGAGGAAAAGCAGCAGGGTCGGCAGATTTTTCCGAGGGGCGTCGAATATTTCCGTGCGCTCGATCTGACCCCGCTCGACAGGGTACGCGTCGTCATCCTCGGCCAGGACCCCTATCATGGCGACGGGCAGGCGCATGGGCTCTGCTTCAGCGTTCGTCCGGGCGTGCGCACGCCGCCCTCTCTCGTCAACATCTACAAGGAATTGCAGGAAGACCTCGGCATTCCGCCGGCGCGCCACGGCTTCCTCGAAAGCTGGGCGCGCCAGGGCGTGCTGCTTCTGAACAGCGTGCTGACCGTCGAACGCGGCCGCGCGGCTTCGCATCAGGGCAAGGGCTGGGAGCGCTTCACCGACGCCGTAATCCGGGCGGTCAACGAGCAGGCGCAGCCTGTCGTCTTCATGCTCTGGGGCTCTTACGCACAACGCAAGGCCGCTTTTGTCGATCGTTCGCGTCATCTCGTGCTCACCGCACCGCATCCGTCACCCTTATCGGCCCATGCGGGGTTCTTCGGCTGCCGGCATTTCTCCAAGGCGAATGCGTTTTTGACGTCCAAGGGGCTGGATCCGATCGATTGGCGGTTGCCGGAAGATCCCCCTTTGGCCGTCGAGCGGCAGCTGGCGCCGAACTGCTGACGCGGCCGTAGCGTTTGCCGTCGCGAATGGGCCTTGCACCCGCCGCGGCGATCCGTCAAACACTGGCCCGACATGCGGGCGGGACTGGCCCGATTATGCGGGTGGCGCAATGGGAGACGGCATGCGACACATCCTGATCATCGGTATCGGTGCCGGCAACCCCGAGCACATGACGGTTCAGGCGATCAATGCGCTGAATCGGGCCGATGTGCTCTTCATCCCGACCAAAGGGGAGAAAAAGACCGAGCTGGCCGAGCTGCGCCGAGCGATATGCGCCCGCTACGTGACGCGGGCCGGCAGCCGCACCGTCGAATTCGCGGTGCCCGTCCGCCGCACCGAAGGCCGCAGCTACGTGGAAAGCGTGGACGAGTGGCATGCGGGCATCGCCGCCGCCTACGAGGCGCTGCTGGAGAGCGAGCTTGCGGAAGGCCAGACCGGCGCCTTCCTCGTCTGGGGCGATCCGATGCTCTATGACAGCACGATCCGCATCGTGGAACGCGTGAAGTCGGGCGGCCGGGTTGCCTTCGGCTACGACGTCATTCCGGGCATTACCAGCCTGCAGGCGCTGTGTGCCAGCCATCGCATCCCGTTGAACCTCGTCGGCAAGCCGGTGGAAATCACCACGGGCCGGCGGCTCGCCGAAAGTTTTCCGCACAAAAGCGAGACGGCCGTCGTCATGCTCGACGGCGAGCAGGCGTTCCGGAGTATCGAGGATCCGGACGCCGAGATCTATTGGGGGGCCTATCTCGGCACGCCCGACGAGATCGTCATTTCAGGGCGCCTCGCCGAGGTGAAAGAGCGGATTCTCGAAGCGCGGGCCGCGGCGCGCGAGCGGATGGGCTGGATCATGGATATTTATCTGCTCCGCAAGGGCGCCGATTTCGAAGAGTAATCGGGCGTTGCCCTGCTCTCGGCGGCAGATCTTTGATCTCTCTCGACGCTCCCCCTGTGATATAGGCTCGATCGATCAGGCGTGCCGGGTTGGCTCGCAGATACCGAAGGATTACCGAGACGAATGAAAAGCTGCGCCGCCCCACGAGCCGACCGATCTGCGACCGGCGCATCGATGCGCCGCGGGAGCTGTCCTTCGCTGGCGGCGCCGATGCAGACCGGGGACGGCCTGCTCGTGCGGCTGCGACCGGCAGGCGACGGCCTGACGCCGGCCGAGATGAGGGCGATTGCCGGTGCGGCTGCGACATGCGGCAGCGGGATCATTGAGGTCACGGCACGCGGCAACCTGCAGATCCGCGGCCTGACGCCGGAAAGCGTTCCGGCGCTCGCCGAAGCGATCGGGGCGGCGGAGATAGCCATTGCCGAAGGGGTGGCGATCGAGACGCCGCCGCTTGCCGGCTTCGACCCGGACGAAATCGCCGATCCTCGCCCGCTCGCCCGCGCGCTGCGCATGGCGATCTCCGGCGCGGGTGAGGCGCTCAGGCTCGCGCCGAAACTTTCGATCGTCGTGGATGGAGGCGGCCGCTTCCGCCTGGGAAGCCTGACCGCCGACCTGCGTGTCTCTGCGTTCGAGCATGAGGACGGCGTGCGATGGCTGCTTTCGCTCGGCGGGACGGCGCGCTCGGCAAAGCCCGTCGCGCTCCTGGAATCGAACGAAATCGTGCCTATCGTTCTCGAAATCCTGGGAGATCTCGCTGCACTCGGCCCCGCTAGCCGGGCCCGCGACCTTGATGCCGATCTTCTTCGGCGGCGCGCGGCGGCCGGCGATGCCCTGCCGCGCGCGGACGGTCCCGCTTTTTCGCCGCCACCGGCGGGCATTCACCACTTCGGCGGCGCCGGCACCGTGCTCGGCGTCGGCCTGGCCTTCGCGCAAACCGATGCGGGCAGTCTCGTCGCATTCCTCAGACAGGCGGAGGAACTCGGCGCAAACGAGATACGCTTGGCACCCCCGCGCGGTCTGTTCGTCCTCGGTCTCTCGGGCGAAACGGCGGCCGTCGTGCAACGCCTTGCCTGCTCGCACGGCTTTCTGGTCGCCTCCGACGATCCGCGCAATCACATAGCCGCCTGCGCAGGCCTCGCCTGCGCCTCGGCGCGAATGGACACAAAGGCGACGGCGAGGCTGTTGGTCGAATCCGCGCCGGAGCTCCTCGACGGTTCGGTGACGGTGCATCTCTCCGGCTGTCCCAAGGGTTGCGCCAGACCCACGGTGTCGCCGCTGACGCTCGTCGGTGCGCCATCAGGATATGCGCTTGTCGTAAATGGCACTGCTTCCGTCGCGTCGAGTGCCTACAGGGATGAAAACGGAATAGGATCTGCGTTCGGCGCGCTGAACGCGCTCGTGCGGGAAAACAAAGACGCTGGCGAATCGGCGCTGTCCTGTCTTACACGGCTCGGGACCGCGCGCATCGCCGCCGCGTTTGAACAGGGATAGAAATGCCTGATTACGATTACATCCGCGATGGCAACGCCATCTATGAGCGTTCCTTCGCGATCATCCGCGCGGAAGCCGATCTTTCCGGCTTTTCGGAAGAAGAAGCCGATCTCGCCATACGCATGGTTCATGCCTGCGGATCGGTCGAGGCGGTGCGACAATTCGTGTTCTCGCCCGGCTTCGTCTCCGCCGCGCGCGCGGCGCTGAAAGACGGCGCGCCGATCTTCTGCGACGCCGAAATGGTCGCCCATGGCGTGACGCGCGCCCGGCTGCCCGCCGGCAACGAGGTGATCTGCACGCTTCGCGATGCGCGTACCGCGGAGATCGCCACCGAGATCGGCAATACGCGTTCCGCAGCGGCGCTGAAGCTCTGGGGCGAGCGGATGGCTGGCTCCGTGGTAGCGATCGGCAATGCGCCGACCGCGCTCTTCTATCTGCTCGAAATGCTGCGCGACGGCGCGCCGAAGCCGGCGGCGATCCTCGGAATGCCCGTCGGTTTCGTCGGTGCGGCCGAATCGAAGGACGCGCTTGCCGAAAATTCCTATGGCGTTCCCTTTGCGATCGTTCGCGGCCGTCTGGGCGGCAGTGCGATGACCGCCGCCGCGCTGAATTCTCTCGCGAGGCCGGGCCTGTGAGCGGCGTGGAATCAGGCCGGCTTATCGGCGTCGGAACGGGTCCCGGCGATCCTGAACTCCTGACCGTAAAGGCCGTCCGGGCACTGGGCGAAGCGGACGTCGTCGCCTATTTCGCCAAGGCCGGACGCAACGGCAACGGCCGCGCGGTGGTGGAAGGTCTTTTGAAGCCGGACATGACCGAATTGCCGCTCTACTACCCGGTGACGACCGAGATCGACAAGGATCACGACGCCTATAAGCGCCAGATCACCGATTTCTACGACGCCTCGGCCGAGGTCGTCGCGGCGCATCTCCTCGCCGGACGGACGGTCGCGGTGCTGAGCGAGGGCGATCCGCTTTTCTACGGTTCCTACATGCATCTCCATGTGCGGCTTGCCGGCCGCTTCCCGGCCGAGGTCATTCCGGGCATCACCGCAATGTCGGGCTGCTGGTCGCTGGCGGGGCTGCCGCTGGTGCAGGGCGACGACGTGCTCTCGGTTCTCCCCGGCACGATGGGCGAGGGCGAGCTTCAGCGCCGCCTCGCCGACACGCAAGCCGCGGTCATCATGAAGGTCGGCCGCAACCTGCCGAAGATCCGCCGGGCGCTGGCGGCGGCAGGCCGGCTCGAGGCGGCCGTCTATGTCGAGCGCGGCACCATGAGGAATGCGGCGATGGTTCCGCTCGGCGAGAAGCCGGACGACGAGGCGCCCTATTTCTCGCTGGTGCTCGTCCCTGGCTGGAAGGACAGGCCCGGCCGGAAGGAAAGGCCCGGATCGGAGGGCAGCGCATGACCGGAAAGCTCTTCATCGTCGGCACCGGCCCCGGCAATCCGGCGCAAATGACGCCCGAGGCCGAGGATGCGATAACGGTCGCGACCGAGTTCTTCGGCTACGGCCCCTATCTCGATCGCCTGCATCTTCGGGCGGATCAACGGCGCATCGCTTCGGACAATCGCGAGGAACTGGACCGTGCCCGGGCAGCACTCGCGCGCGCCGCAGCCGGGGCAGATGTGTGCGTCGTCTCCGGCGGCGATCCCGGCATCTTCGCGATGGCGGCCGCCGTCTGCGAGGCGATCGACAAGGGACCGCAGGAATGGCGTGAGGTCGATCTCACGATCACGCCCGGCGTCACCGCGATGCTCGCGGTCGCAGCCCGGATCGGGGCGCCGCTCGGACACGATTTCTGCGCCATGTCGCTTTCCGACAACCTGAAGCCGTGGGATGTCATCACCAGACGACTGAGGCTTGCCGCCGAAGCGGGGCTCGTCATTGCGCTCTACAATCCGATCAGCAAGGCGCGTCCCTGGCAGCTCGGCGAGGCCTTCGAGGTTCTTCGGCAGGTGCTGCCGGCCCGCGTTCCGGTTATCTTCGGCCGCGCCGCCGGCCGGGCGGACGAGCGCATCGCAGTCATGCCGCTCGGTGAGGCCGACCCCGACCGCGCCGACATGGCGACCTGCGTGATCATCGGTTCGCCGGAGACGCGCACTATCGCCCGCGAGGGTAAGCACGACCTCGTCTACACGCCGCGGTCCTTCACCGGAGAAAGCCATTGACGGATGCGTTCGAGCGCCTCGTCGCAGTCGCCGACCGATTGAACGTCGGCAGGCTTGTGGCGCTCGACCATCACCACCTCGATCCCGAGGTGACGCGCCGCCGCTATCTTGCCGTAGGTGGCCGCACCGCCGCTGTTCTTGGCGACGATGACGTCGATCCCGTGGCGTTCGAGCAGTTCTGTTTCGTCGGTCTGCGCAAAGGGGCCGGAGGCGAGGATGGCGGTGACATCCGGCAGATCGAGCGGCGGCATCACCGGATCGACGCTGCGCACGACGTAGCTGTGCTGCGGCGCCTTCTCGAAATGGTAAGCCTCCTGCCGGCCGATTGCCAGCAAGACGCGGCGCGGCTCCTCGCCCAATGCGGACACCGCTTCCGCGACGCTTCCGACGCAGGTCCATCGATCGCCGGGCTCTGCCGCCCAGGCGGGGCGGCGGAGCGCAATGAGCGGCGTTCCGGTCATCTTGGCCGCTGCGGCGGCGTTGAGCGAGATGCGGGCGGCGAAGGGGTGCGTCGCATCGATCAGCAGGGCGATATTTCGTTCGCGCAGAAAGGCGGCAAGCCCTTCGGCGCCGCCGAAGCCGCCGATGCGCGTCGGAAGCGGCTGCGGGCGGGGATCGGCGGTACGGCCGGCAAGCGAGATCGCCGTATCGTAATGCGGTTCGCAGACCAGGCGCTCTGCGAGCTGCCGCGCCTCGGTCGTTCCACCCAGGATCAGAATGCGAGGTCTGCCCGTGGCTGACATGTCGAACAGTGGCTCGGCCATCGTCGCTCCCTGGCTCACCGTGATCGGTATCGGAGAAGACGGTGTAGCCGGTCTCGGCGACGAGGCCAAGCGCCTGATAGAGGCAGCTCCCGTCGTCTTCGGCGGGGCCCGCCATTTGGAACTCGCCGCACCGCTGATCGCCGGCGAACGCCATAGCTGGCAGAGCCCCTTTGAAAAGTCGGTGGAGGCGATCGTCGTTCGGCGCGGCAGCCCTGTCGTTGTGCTCGCCTCCGGCGATCCGTTTCTTTACGGCGTCGGCGCCACGCTGGCGCGCCGCGTCGATGCCGCGGAAATGCGCACCATCCCCGCGCCGTCCGCCTTCAGCCTCGCCGCTTCCCGGCTAGGCTGGCCGCTGCAGGAAGTCGCGACCGTTTCGCTGCACGGCCGTCCGCTCGATCTCATACGGCCGCATCTTCAGCCGGGCGCGCGCGTCCTGGCGCTGACCTCGGACGAGAACGGGCCGAAGGCGCTTGCCGGGCTGCTTGCAGAAAGCGGGTTCGGTCAGTCACGGCTTACGGTTCTCGAAGCGCTCGGCGGCGCAAGCGAGCGTGTCTCCCGCCACCTCGCTTCCGGCTTCGCGATGGAGGAACTCGACGCTCTGAACGTCTGCGCACTTGAGGTGGTGGCCGATGCCGATGCACGCGTTCTGACGCTTGCCAGCGGCCTGGACGATCGGTTTTTCGAGCATGACGGCCAGATCACCAAGCGGGAGGTGCGGGCGCTGACGCTCTCGGCGCTCGCGCCGCGCAAGGGCGAACTCCTCTGGGACATCGGCGCCGGCGCAGGCTCGATCGCGATCGAATGGATGCTTGCCGATCCGGCGATGCGCGCCGTCGCCATAGAGGCGTCGTCCGAACGGGCTGCGCGGATCGGCCGCAATGCCGCCCGCTTCGGCGTTCCGGGGCTTGTGGTCGCCGAAGGGCAGGCGCCGGAGGCGCTGCGCGGCCTTCCGCAGCCGGACGCGATCTTCATCGGCGGCGGCGGCAGCGAGCCCGGGGTGATGGAGGCGGCGATTGCGGCGCTCGCGCCCGGCGGACGTCTCGTCGCCAATGCCGTGACGACGGAGATGGAAGCGGTGCTGCTCGACCGACACGCGCGGTTCGGCGGCTCGCTGATGCGGATCGACATCGCCCGGGCCTCGCCCGTCGGCGCCATGACGGGCTGGCGGCCGGCGATGCCGGTGACGCAATGGTCGTGGATCAAGGCGTGAGCCGATCTACGAGCCATGCTTTTTCGAGAGGACAGATCATGACGGTTCATTTCATCGGCGCAGGCCCGGGCGCGGCAGATCTCATCACGATCAGGGGCAGGGACCTGATCGGCCGCTGCCCCGTCTGCCTCTACGCCGGTTCGATCGTATCGCCCGAGCTCTTGCAATATTGCCCGCCGGGCGCTCGCATTATCGATACGGCGCCGATGTCGCTCGACGAGATCGAGGCGGAATATGTCCGCGCTGCCGAAGCCGGCGAGGATGTCGCCCGGCTGCATTCCGGCGATCTCTCCGTCTGGAGCGCGGTGGCAGAACAGATCCGCCGGCTGGAGAAGAATGGGATCGCCTACACGCTGACCCCGGGCGTCCCCGCCTTCGCTGCCGCTGCCGCGACGCTCGGCCGCGAGCTGACGATCCCGGCGGTCGCGCAGAGTCTGGTGCTGACCCGCGTCTCGGGTCGTGCCTCGCCCATGCCGAACAGCGAGACGCTCGCCGCCTTCGGCGCCACCGGTTCGACGCTTGCGATCCATCTTGCGATTCACGCGCTCGGTCAGGTGATCGAGGAGCTGACGCCGCTTTACGGCGCCGACTGCCCGGTCGCGATCGTGGCCAAGGCCTCCTGGCCGGACGAACGCGTCGTCCGCGGCACGCTCGGCGATATCGGGGCCAGGGTCGCGGCGGACCCGATCGAACGCACCGCGCTGATCTTCGTCGGACCGGGCCTGGAGGCATCGGATTTCCGCGAAAGCTCGCTCTACGACCCGGCCTATCAGCGCCGCTTCCGCGGGCGCGATTGAACGGGCGGGCATCGTTCAAAGTGTTACAGCGAGCTTTCCTGATAAGACACGCGGCGCCGCAGAAAAGCGCCGGCTGATCATTGCCCGTTCGGCGAACGGTCCATTCCCGGAAGCTTGCCGATCTCATTTGCGAGGAAGTCGATGAGAAGGCGGACCCGGGAGATGCCGGCGCGTTCCGGTACGACCAGCACGTTGAGCGGCACGGAAGGAAGCGAATAGTCGGGCAGCACGACCTCGATCCTTCCCGACTCCAGAAGATCGCCGACAAGCCATCGATGCGCAGGCGCGATGCCGCGTCCGGAGACGAGCGCTTCGCGTGCGGCGAGGCCATGGTCCACTCTCAAGCGACCGCCGAAGGGAACGGCGTGGTACCTCCCATCTCGCCCCTGCAGGGCGAGGGTTTCGCTGCCTGCCACATTCGACATCCGGATGCCTTCGTGTCCGATGAGCTCCTGTGGAGTGGCCGGTCTTCCTCGCTTCGCCAGGTAGGCCGGCGCTGCCACCAGCAGCCGTCGGCTTTGGCCAAGCGCCTTCATCCGCATCGAACTGTCGGTAAGAGGCCCCAGGCGGAGCGCCACATCAATTCCCTCCCGCACGAGGTCGATCCGCTCATCGGTAAGACTCAAATCGACGCCGATATTCGGATAGGCGTCCTGAAATTCGAAGATAAGCCGGCTTACATGCAGCACACCGAAAGCCGCCGTGCAGGAGATGCGGATCGTGCCGGCGTGGGCGCCGCGCGTAACGCGCACCTCGTCGCTGGCCTGTTCCACCAGGCGCAGGATCTCGACGCTTCGAGCATAGTAGCGGCTGCCTTCGTCGGTCATCGTGACGCGCCGGGTGGTCCTGCTCAGCAAAGGCGCGCCGACGGCCTCCTCGAGTTCGCGCAGATGCCGCGTCACGGTGGATTGGCCGATGCCGAGCTCTCGCGCCACTGCCGACAGGCTGCCCCGTTCCGAGACGCGAACGAAGGTGCGTATCCGTTCGAGGGTGACGTCCGATTTATCCATTATATGGCTCAATCATATCCATTCCAAACATATAGTGGAATACTGATGCTCCGGCTACAGTGAGGCGACCTACTAACAGGAGAATGATCCATGAAAATTCTGCTCGTCTTTGCCCACCCTGAATCGCGTTCGCTCAACGGAGCGCTCCGCGACGTCGCCGTCGAGGAGCTCATGACCCAAGGTCACGAAGTGCGGATCTCTGACCTCTATGCCGACGGCTGGAAGTCCGAAGTCGGTCACGCCGATTTCCCCCTTTTGCCGCCGGATGCGCGGCTGGTGCCGGTCGCGGCGTCCAAGAAAGCCTTCGAAACCGGTGCTTTGACGGAAGATGTAAGGGCGGAGATCGACAAGCTGCTGTGGGCCGACGTTCTGATCCTCCAATTCCCGCTCTGGTGGTTTTCCATGCCGGCCATTCTCAAGGGCTGGGTCGATCGGGTGTTCGCCTACGGCTTCGCCTATGGCGTCGGCGAACATAGCGACAAGCGCTGGGGCGACCGCTATGGCGAAGGCAGCCTGGCAGGCAAACGCGCGATGCTGATCGTCACCGCCGGGGGGTGGGAAGAGCACTATTCGGCCCGCGGGGTGAACGGACCGATCGACGACCTTCTGTTCCCGATCAATCACGGTATCCTCTATTATCCCGGCTACGACGTGCTTCCTCCCTACGTGGCTTATCGCGCCGATCGCCTCGACGAAGCCGGATTCACTGAGGCCGCTGAGGGGCTTCGGGAAAGGATGCGGACGATCGGGACCGTCTCACCCATTCCATACAGGCAGCAAAATGGCGGAGACTATCTCATTCCAAGCATGCAGCTCCGCCCCGGACTGAGAGATCAGACTGCGTCCGGTTTTGCGCTTCACCTGGATGAGACGCGGGAGGCGCTTCGTCAGGCGGGCGAGTAGCTATTCTTCACCCGGTGCGGGTTTCTGCTTGCGCGGCACGCCCTGCCTTTCCTCGAAGCGGTCGCGGTAGAGGGTCGCTTGGCCAAGCAGCATCAGGGTCACGGGCGTCGTCACCGTCACGAAGAAGATGATGAGAACTTCGTGGAATACCCAGCGGCTCTGCAGGACGGCGAAGCAGAGGATGGACGCGAGGCAGAGGAGGATGGTGCCGCCGCTGGTCGCGATCGTCGGGGCGTGCAGGCGCGCGTAGAAATCGGGCAGGCGCAGGAGCCCGAGCGATCCGATCAGGGTGGTCGCGGCGCCGATAAGCATCAGCCCGCAGACGAGCAGCGCCGCCCATGGCGGAAGGTCGGTCAGATGGCTCATTCGATCACCTCGCCGCGCATGAGGAATTTTGCCAACGCGATGGACGAGGCGAAGCCGATCACTGCGATGATCAGCGCCGTTTCGAAATAGACCGTGTTCGCCGTACGGATACCGAAGGTGATGAGCATCAGCATCGCATTGATGTAGAGCGTGTCGAGACCGAGAATGCGGTCCTGGGCCCTCGGTCCTCTGGCCATGCGGTAGAGCGCGAAGGCCATGGCGAGCGCAAGCATGGTCTGCGCGACGAGCACGGACCAGACGACGGCAAGCTCCATCATTCGAATATCTCCTTCAAATCGGCCGCATAGCGCGTGATCGTTTCCCGCCACAGGTCCTCGTTTTCGATGTCGAGCACGTGGAAGAGCAGGATCTTCCGGCGACGGTCATATTCGAGCCATGCGGTGCCCGGCGTCGCCGTGACGACGCAGGCGAGCAGCGCCAGGGCGTTCTCGTCGGCGAGATCGAGGCTGACCGTCATGAAGCCCGCATTCACCGGACGCCTGCCTGCGCGCAGGATGATGAGCGTGACGGCGATATTCGAGCGGATGACGTCGCCGACGACGCGCAGGATGAATCCGGCGATCCTGCTCCAGCGGTGGAGACGCGAGCGGGCGGGATGCAGGTTGAGCGTCACCCATGCGAGAACCGTGCTGACCACCAGGCCGAGGACGATCGAGCCCGGCGTCACGGACTGGCTCAGAAGCAGCCACATGAGGAGGAGCGCGATCGAGAGCAGCGGGTAGGGGAACCAGGTACGCATCGCTACTGGCTCCCGGCCCGCGGCGCCGAAAGCACGCGATCGCTGTGGGTGAGGGGCGCGAGCAGATCGTCAGCCGTCGCCTGCATGTAACGCATCGCGGGTCCCGCCTGCAGGCTCAGGAAGATGCAGGCTGCGAGCAGGACGACGACCGGCGTGATCTCGATCACGACGACCCGCGGGATCGTACCCTCGATCGACGCCCAGAACGTTCGGATGCCGATGCGGTTCATCGCGATCATGGCAGCGAGCCCGGACAGGATGAGGAGAGTGACATAGGTCCAGTCGGCGGCGGACGTTGCCGTCGCGAGCTCGGCGGCCGGCATGTCGAAGAGGCCGCTGATGAGCGCGAATTTGGCGATGAAGCCGGAGAAAGGCGGCAGGCCGGCGAGCAGCAGGGCACAGAGGCAGAAGCAGAGGCCGAGAACGGCCATAGTGCCGGGAATGGCGACGCCGACCTCTTCCTCCTCCTCGTCCTCGTCGAAATCGCCATAGGCTTCCATCGTCACGGCCAGAACGTCGGCGCCGGCGTCCCGGCCGCGTTCGACGAGCTCGATCAGCAGGAAGAAGGCCCCGATCGTCAGTGTCGAGCTGACCAGATAGAAGAGTGCGCCGGCGAGCATTCCGTCGTGGCCGAGGCCGACCGCGGCGAGCAGGGTCCCCGAGGATACGAGAACGGAGTAGCCCGCAAGACGGCCCATCGCCTGCGAGGCGAGCACGCCGATACCGCCGAAGGCGATCGTCAGCATTCCCCCGGTGACGAGCCAGTCCTGGCCGAAACCGGACGATGCGCCCGCCGCGGTGCCGAAGACGAGCAGATGCAGGCGGATGATGACGTAGATGCCGACTTTGGTCAGGACCGCGAAGACGCCTGCGACCGGCGGCGTCGCCGCGGCATAGGCCGTCGGCAGCCAGAAACTGAGCGGCCACATGCCCGCCTTGACGAGAAAGGCGACGCCGAGGATGGCCGAGCCCATTTCGACGAGTGTTCTGCTTCTGGGTTCGAGGGCTGCGAGCTTCGTCGCGAGGTCGGCCATGTTGAGCGTGCCGGCGGCGCCGTAGATAAGGCTGACGCCGATCAGGAACAGCGCCGAGGCGGCGAGGTTTACGGCGATATAATGCAGCCCCGCCTTCACGCGCAGCGGACCGGAGCCGTGCAGGAGCAGGCCATAGGAGGCGGCCAGCATCATTTCGAAAAAGACGAAGAGATTGAAGAGGTCGCCCGTGAGAAAGGCGCCGTTGAGACCGGCTACGAGAAGCTGGAAAAGCGAATGGAAGTGATGCCCCGCCGTGTGCCACCGCGCCATGGAATAGGCCTGCGCGGCGAGTGCAAGGCCGCTCGTCAGGCACAGCATCAGGGCCGACAGGCGGTCGAGCACGAGGACGATCCCGAAGGGGGCGGGCCAGTTTCCGAACTGATAGACCCCTGATCCGGGCAGGCTGCCGGTGCCGGCCGCGGCAAGTCGCATGAGGATCATCGAGAGGATGAAGACGACGAGCGTGGACGCGAAGCCGATGGCCCCCTTCAATGTCCGGTCGCGCTCGTTGATCGGGATCAGCACCGCAGCCACGGCAAGCGGCAGGAGGATCGGCAGGATGAGAAGATGATCGAGCCAATCAGTCACCGCGCTGCTCCCTTCCGTCCACATGGTCGGTTCCGGTGAAGCCGCGGGAGGCGAGCAGCACCACGAGGAAAAGTGCGGTCATGGCGAAGCCGATGACGATCGCCGTCAGCACCAGTGCCTGCGGCACAGGGTCGGTATAGCGGGCGAGATCGCCGACGCCGCCGGGATCGAGGATCGGAGGAGCGTTCACCCGCAACCGGCCCATGCCGAAGATGAAGAGATTGACGGCGAAGGAGAGCAGCGAAAGCCCGATGATCACCTGGTATGTTCGCGGCCTCAGGAGAAGATAGACGCCCGATGCGGTCAGCGTGCCGATCCCGGCCGAAAGAATGAGTTCCATTAGCGTACCGCCTCCTTGTCCGAGCGTGCGGCCTTCGCATGCGCACGCGGTGCACGGACCGACTGGTGCGCCAGCGCGATCAGGATGAGCACGGTGGCGCCGAGCACCAGCGAGAAGACGCCGAGGTCGAAGAGGATCGCGCTTGCGAGCGGAAACTTGCCGACGACCGGCAGGCTTGCATATTGCGCGTGGGAGGTGAGGAAGGGATAGCCGAAGAACCAGGACCCGACGCCCGTGGCCGTCGCGACCAGCAGGCCGATGCTCATCCAGCGAAGCGGATGGATGCGGAGCCGTTCCTCGACCCAGCGGGTGCCGCCGGACATATATTGCAGGATAAAGCCGATCGACATGGCGATGCCGGCGGCAAAGCCGCCTCCCGGCAGATCATGTCCGCGCAGGAAGAGAAAGGCCGCGAGCATTCCTGTGACCGGAAACATCCAGCGCATGATCACTGCCGGGATGAAGAGATATTCGGCGACGCTGTCCCCGGCGGCGCGCTCGGGATGATCGTCGTCGAAGGCGTTCTGCACCCTTTGCTGCTCCGGCGTCTCCAGGCTGTCGGACTGCGGGCGGAAGCGCAGGAGAAGCGCGAAGACCGTGAGCGCGACGATGCAGAGCACGGCGATCTCGCCAAGCGTATCGAAGCCGCGGAAATCGACGAGGATGACGTTGACGACATTGGTGCCGCCGCCCTCCCGATAGGCGCGCTCGAGAAAATAGCTGGCGATGGTTTCGGGGAGGGGCCGCGTCATCACCGTGTAGGCGATGAGCATCATTCCTCCGCCGGCGCCGATCGCCAGCAGCAGGTCGCGCAAGCGCCTCAGGCGGACCCTGATCGAGATGTCCTCCGCCGCTATCGGCTCCTCGATGCGCTTCGGAAGCCAGCGCAATCCGAGCAGAATGAGCACGGTGGTGACGATCTCCACGAGGAGCTGGGTGACCGCAAGATCGGGTGCGGATAGCCAGACGAAGGTGATGCAGGTGACGAGCCCTGCTCCGCCGAGGAGGACCAGCGAGGCGAGACGGTGGAATTTCGCCTGATAGGCGGAGCCGATGGCGCAGGCGATGCCGATCGCCCAAAGCAGGGCGAAGGCGGGATCGATGCCGCGGATCACGAGCGGCGGCAGTTCGAAATTGCCGAGAAGAAGCGGCGATGCCCCTGCCGCAAGCGCAAGAAAGACGAGGAGACGCATCTGCGGCTGCAGGCGACGCGTGCCGAGCCGCTGTTCGAGCCATCGGGCCCACTTCCAGGAAAGCGTTACCAGCACGCGCTCGAAAATGCGCTGCCCCTGGAGCAGGCGGAAGACCGGCGGACCCTCGACGGCCGTCGCCAGATAGGAGCGCATCAGGAAGTAGAGGCCGATGCCGCCCGAAAGCGCGACGAAGCTCATGATCAGCGGAATGTTCCAGCCGTGCCAGACCGAAAGGCTGTAATAGGGCGTTCCCTCGCGCAGAACCGAGAGAACGGCCGTGTGAAGGAAGGGACCGATCGTCTGGGCGGGAATTATGCCGACGACCAGACAGGCGAGAACGAGGAAGTCGACCGGCGCCCGCATCCAGCGGGGTGGCTCATGCGGCTTTCTCGGGAGGTCCGCCGGCAGCCGGCCGAAGAAGACGCCGTGGATGAAGCGGAGCGAATAGGTGACGGCAAACATGCCCGCGATCGTCGCCACATAGGGCGTAGCCGTGTCGAGCGGGTTTACGAGATGCGTCTCGATCGCCTCGGCGAAGAACATCTCCTTGGACAGAAAGCCGTTGAGCAGCGGCACGCCGGCCATGGCGGCACTCGCCACCATGGCGAGCGTCGCGGTGATCGGCATGAAGTGGAAAAGCCCGCTCAGCCTGCGCATGTCGCGGGTGCCGCATTCGTGGTCGATGATTCCGGCCGCCATGAAGAGAGAGGCCTTGAAGGTCGCGTGGTTGACGATATGGAAGACCGCGGCGACGGCCGCCAGCGGACTGCCGAGGCTCAGGAGAACGGTGATGAGCCCGAGATGACTGATCGTCGAATAGGCGAGGAGCCCCTTAAGATCCTGCTGAAAAATCGCGAAATAGGCGCCGAGCAGGAGCGTTGTGAGGCCCGCAAGGCCCACGATCCAGAACCAGGCTTCCGTGCCGGCCATCACCGGCCAGAACCGCACGAGCAGGAAGACGCCGGCCTTCACCATCGTCGCCGAATGCAGATAGGCCGAAACCGGCGTCGGGGCCGCCATCGCGTGCGGCAGCCAGAAATGGAAGGGGAACTGGGCGCTCTTCGTCAACGCCCCGAGCAGGACGAGGACAAGTACCGTGCCATAGAGCGGATGGTTGCGGATCGCGTCGCCCGAGGCGAGGACCGCGTCGAGTTCATAGCTGCCGACGATCTTGCCGATGAGTATCAGGCCGACGAACATGGCGAGGCCGCCCATGCCGGTAATCGTCAGCGCCATGCGGGCGCCGTCGCGGGCGTGTGCGTTATGGTGCCAATAGCCGATCAGCAGGAAGGAGACGATGCTGGTCAGCTCCCAGAAGACGGCGAGCAGAATGAGGTTGCCGGAAAGGACGACGCCCAGCATCGATCCCATGAAGGCGAGGAACAGCGCGAAAAAGCGCGGGACCGGGTCCTCCTCGGCCATATAGTAGCGGGCATAAAGCACGACGAGAACGCCGATCGCCGTGATCAGCGCCGAAAACAGCCAGGCGAAGCCGTCCATCCTGAGGGTGAAGTTCAGCCCGAGTTGCGGAACCCAGTCGATCCGGTAATGGAGGACGCCGCCCGAGGCGACGTAGGGGTAGAGGCCGGCGGTCACCAGGAAGCAGACAAGCGCGATCGCACCTGCGAACCAGGAAATCGCACCGCGCTGATCGGACGGGAAGAAGATTGCAATGAGGCTTCCCGCGAAGGGGACAAGAATGAAAACAGAAAGCAATTTCTCCGCGTATTCGATCGTTTTGTCTCCTTCCGAGTGTATTGGAGGTCGGGACTTCGGTCCCCCGAGTCTGACGCCGGACGGGTCACGCGGACGAGGTCCGCGCGTTCGCATAAGCGGCAGGAGGCATATGTTTTTATGACTATTTTCCGGACGGCTGCCAAGCCTTAGCAGCAAGAAAAAGCCGCGTCTGTACAGTCCGCCTCCGAAAGCGGGGTCCGGATCCCGGTCAAGCGGCTCGCCACCGCCGCTCGAAGACGAAAGTGGCAAGATCGTTGGCGTTCATCGGCCGGGCGAAGGCGTAGCCCTGCAGCCCATGGCATTCCATTTCCTTGAGGATGCGGGCGTGCTCGAGCGTTTCGACGCCTTCGGCGATTACTTCGATCCCGAGCGACGTGCCGATGTCGATGATCGATGCCACCAGCCGGCGCTCCGCCGGAGAGGCGAGAATAGGCAGCACCAGTTGCCGATCTATCTTCAGGCGGCGTGGCGTCAGCTTCAGCAGGCTCAGGATCGAGGCATAGCCGGTACCGAAGTCGTCGATCTCGATGTCGATGCCGAGTTCCTTGATGCGCCGGATGTTGGACATGACCGTCACATCGTTCTCGTCGAAGGAAATCGATTCGAGCAGTTCGAAGGAAAGCCGCCCCTCGGGTATGGAAAGCTCCTCCAGCCGGTCGATCAGTCCCTCGTCTCTCAGGCGCGGATAGGAGAGATTGACCGACACCTTCGGCACGTAGATGCCGTTTGCCTCCCAGCGATAGATCTGAAAGAGCGCCTGTTCGAGAATTTTCTGATCGATCGCAGCGACGACGTTGATGTCCTCCGCCGTCTTGAGAAAGGCGTGCGGGCCGAGAAGCCCCTTGGTGGGATGATCCCATCGTGCGAGTGCCTCGACGCCGATGATGTCGAGCGAGCTCGGACAGAACTGCGGCTGGAAATATGCGACGAATTCGTTCTGCTCGAGACCGCGCAGGATCTCGTCGGCCGTCTGTTTCGTCTGGAGCACGGCGGTCTTCAGCGCACCCGTAAAGGTCTCTTGCCGGTTGCGGCCCCGGCGCTTGGCCTCGTAGAGGGCGATATCGGCGTTGACCAGTACCTGGGAAAGGTCATCCGTCGCATCGGTTTGAGCGGCAATCCCGATGCTCACGCCTATGCGGCATTCCTGATCTTCGTAGCGCACCGGAACGCTCATAGCCTCGATCACGCGGGAAGCCAGAGCCGCGTCCTCGTCGCCGCCGCCGCTTGCGCGAATGATGACGAACTCGTCGCCGCCGATCCGGGCGACGAAGTCGTCCTGGCGTGCATTGTCCCGCAAAAGGCTTGCCGCATGCTTCAGGATTTCGTCGCCGGCTGCATGGCCCATCGTGTCGTTGATCTGCTTGAAACGGTCGAGATCGATATGGAAGATGCTGATCTTCGCATTTGCGTCGGCCCGTCGGCTGCGGTCGAAGAGAATCTGGTCCAGGAAGCGGCGATTGGGCAGTCCGGTCAATGGATCGTGCAGCGCGTTGAATTCCATGCGATGGCGCGCCGCCTCCAACTCGGCACTGTGGGCTTCCGCGAGGCGTTTGGCCTCCGATAGCGTCGCGCGTGTCTTCACGTCGGCCGTTACGTCCCAGTTGACGCCGACGATCTTCCTGTTGCCGTTCGTTCCGGCATAGGTCGAGCCGACCGCGCGGATATGGCGGACTTCCCCATCCGGAAGGCGGATGCGGAATTCCGTGTTGTATGCGCCGCCCGTGGCGAGCGTTTCGGCGAATTCCGCCTCGGCACGGGCGAGATCGTCGGGATGAAGCGTGTTCCGCCAGTCCTCGTAGACCTCGCGCATCGACGATCCGATGCCGTAGAGCTCCTTCATGCGGCTGTCCCACAGGAGCGTGCCGCTGTCGACGTCGAGCTCCCATATGCCGATCTTCGAAGTGTCGAGCGCGATCCTCAGCCGGTGCGAAAGCTCCTGAAGCTGATCCTTGCTCTGCCTCAATGCGCGAAAGTTCGCCTGCCGCTCGGCCATGAGACGGCCGGCGACGATCATGGGAGCGACGATCATCAGGCCGCCGAATATGATGAGGAAGCGGACCTGCCACGCATTCTGCGGTGTCGTCGGCCACCCGCCTTTGGGGATCGCGGCCATGCGCCAGGAACCGCCGGGCAAGGATACGCTCATCTCGACAGGGGCGCTTTCGAAGATTGCCGGGTCGCCGAAGAAATGCGGGCCGCCGCGTCCCGTGCCGTCGCGGCCGGCAATGGCGATGTCGATGTCGAGCGCCGGCGATGAAAGCCCACTGTCGCGATAAAGGCGATCGACATCGATCACCGCTGATACAACGCCCCAGAAGCGCCTGCCACCTTCCGGACCGGTGGTTACCGGGAAGCGGCCGATCAGCCCGCGACCGCCTTGCACGAGGTCGACAGGGCCCGCGAGCACCATTTCTCCGGATGCCACTGCGCGCATGACGGAACTGCGTTGTTTGTCGTTCGCGCGGTAATCGAGACCGATCGCCTTCTCATTGCCCGTCAGCGGGTAGACCATCGCGACCACCAGTTCGGGCGCGGCGGCGATGTTGCGAAGCTGCGAGCCGCCGCTGAAGACGCTGCGTGCGAGCTCTCCGAAGCGCTGCTGCTGCATGTCGGGTTCGGTCTCGATCGTGGCGATCAGGCCCCGGACCAGCTGAATATTGCCGTTGACGCTGCTCTCGAGGCTCGAGCGTATCGGGTTGAGCGCGTCGGCAACCTCGGAGCGCAGCCGCGCTTCCGAAACGATCCGGTTCTGATTGTCCGCGAGAACCCCGGCGGCGACTACCACAACGGCCGCGATGAGGGCCGGAAGGTAGCTGGGGGTGAGAAAGCGCGACAGACGGGACATGGCATGATGCGGCTTCAAAAGAGCAATTCCAGGGCGTGGCCCACAAAGGGGCGGGGACGGCATGCAGCAAGCCCGGATAATTCCAGACTCTCCTTAACAAACCTTCATTCGGGGTTTCTGAAATAACTTACGGTAACGCGTGGTCCAAGCGCTTCAGCGTTGCGTTCCGATCATAGCCTGCAGTGTTTCGAGCCTGTCGGCATCGCGAGGCAGCTTGTCGGGTCTGAGGCGGGCGATCCGCGGGAAGCGCATGGCCACCCCGGATTTGTGGCGCGTGGAGCGGTTGAGGCCTTCAAAGGCAACCTCGACGACGAAGCCGCTGTCGGGTTCGGCGCGCACCGCGCGCACGGGGCCGAAGCGTTCGACGGTATTGTCGCGCACGAACCGGTCGAGGACCTCCAGCTCGGCATCGGTGAAGCCGAAATAGGCCTTGCCGACGGGAACGAGGCTCGTCCCGTCTTCACCCTGCGCCCAGACGCCGAAGGTGAAATCGGAGTAATAGCTGGACCGCTTGCCATGGCCGCGCTGGGCATACATCAGCACGGCGTCGATATTGAAGGGCGCCCGCTTCCACTTGAACCAGGGCCCCTTGGCCCGTCCGGCCATATAGGGCGAATCCAGCCGTTTCAGCATGACGCCTTCGATCACCGGATCGGGCGGGTTGGAGCGCAGCTCGTCAAGCTCCTTCCAGCTTGAAAAGCCGACGAGCGGCGAGAGATCGAAATGCTGCGGAGAGGCCGCTTCGATCAGCGCCGACAGCGCCTCGCGGCGGAGGTGAAAGGGCTCGGGCCTGATATCGCGCTCGCCTGAAAAGAGAATGTCGTAGGCACGGATGAAGGCCGGAAACTCGTCCATCAGCTTGCGACTGACGGTCTTGCGGTTCAGCCTTTGCTGCAGGTCGGCGAATGTCGCGGTGGCGCGGTTGCTGCGCATCGTTCCGCCGACCAGAAGCTCGCCATCGATGACGCCGGTGATATCGGCAGCCTCGATGATCTCGGGAAAGGCGGAGGATATCTCGTCGCCGCTGCGTGAATAGAGGCGTCGAGTCCCGCCGACATTGGCGAGCTGGACGCGGATGCCGTCCCACTTCCACTCGGCCGCGAAGTCGGCCGGGTCGAGCCCTTCGAGATCGCCCTCTCCGACCGCTGTCGCGAGCATCACCGAATGAAAGACCGCAGGTGTCTTGAGCACCGGCATCTCCGCCTCACCGGTGAGCCAGAGGAAAAGCGGCAGGTATGGCGGCTCCAATCCGTGCCAGAGCGTTTCGATCTCGCTCACCTCCTTGCCGCCCATCTCCGCAAGCGCCTGTTTTGCGAGCCGCGCCGAGACCCCGATCCGCAAGCCTCCTGTCGCGAGCTTGAGGAGTGCGAAGCGGCCGGAGGTGTCGAGCCGGTCCAGAAGGTCGCGGACGAGCGAGCGAACCTCGGAGCGGCCGGCACGCTGCAGCCGCTCGACAACCTCGCCGAGCGGAATGTCCTCGGGGGCGACGTCCGGCGGCGGCTCCCAGGCGAGGGAGACCGTTTCCGCGAGGTCGCCGACATAGTCGTAGGAATAGTGGAACAGCACGTCGTCCATGCGCTCGAGCAAGAGGTCGCGAATGAGGGCCGGCTTTACCGTGTTGAGCGAGAGCGTGCCCGCGATCGCGGCCAGCGCGTAGCCGCGGCTCGGATCGGGTGCGCCGCGGAAATAGTCGACGAGCAACCGGATCTTGCCGTTTCGCTGCGGCGTCAGCACGAGCCGGTCGAGCAATTCGGCGAATGCTCTCATCGCTCACTCTCCCTCATCGTCGTAACCGACAAGATGCAATGGCCGGGCGGGTATGCCCTGTAACTGGCACCAGCGAACCAGCGCCTCCTCACGGCCATGCGTCACCCAGACTTCGGCAGGCGCGATTTCGCGGATCGTGGCCGTGAGCTCGACCCAGTCGCAATGATCGGAGATGACGAGCGGCAGCTCGACGCCGCGCTGCTTGGCGCGCTGTCGGATGAGCATCCAGCCGGAGGCGAAGATGGCGAGCGGATCGGCGAAACGGCGCGCCCATCGCTCGGCAAAAGCCGCCGGAGGCCCGAGGACGATAGCGCCGGCGAGGTCCTGCCGGTTTTCCTGGCCGAGCGTTGCCGGACGGATATCGCCGAGATCGATGCCCTGGCTCTGGTAATATTCGCACAGCCTGGCGAGTGCGCCATGGATGTGGATAGGTTGGTCGTAGCCCTGCTGGCGTATGAGCGCGATGAGACGTTGTGCCTTGCCGAGGGCGTAGGCGCCGACCACATGCGCGCGCTCGGGAAACTGCCGGAGAGACTGGAGGAGCCGCGCGATCTCTCCCTTGTCGTCCGGGTGGTGGAAGACCGGCAGGCCGAAGGTCGCTTCCGTGATGAAAACGTCGCAGGCGACCGGCTCGAAGGACGGGCAGGTCGGATCGGGTCGTCGCTTGTAATCGCCGGAAACGACGATCCGCGTCCCGTCTGCCTCGACGGAGATCTGCGCCGAACCGAGCACATGGCCGGCCGGGTGGAAACGGACGCGCACGCCGCCGACCGAAATCGTCTCGCCGAAGCGCGCGTCTTGGCTCGCGCCGCAGAAGTCGTCACCATAGCGCAGGCGCATGATGTCGAGCGTCTCGCGCGTCGCGAGCACATGGCCATGTCCGGCGCGCGCATGGTCGGAATGTCCGTGGGTGATGAGTGCCCTCTCGACCGGTTGCACCGGGTCGATATAGAAATCCCCGTATTGGCAGTAGAGACCCTTGGGGGCGGGAAAGAGCAAGGCGTCCGGCTTCATACGGATAAAGATAGCCGGCGGCGGCGCATCTGCCAGCTATCCGCGAAAGATTTTCGCCGTAAGGCGGCTGCGGGCCGTCCGCGGATAAACCCTTCCCCAGCGCCGGCGTCAGGAAGCGGCGGTGCGACGGGTCAAGCCCCTCCCGCCTGTGGGAGGGGTTGGGGAGGGGCGCTTTCCGGAGGTTAGTTGCCGCCCGCGAGCGTATCGCCGATGAGTTTCAGCACCGCTTCGGCATCGATGTCGATACAGGCCTGCTGGCTTGGGAAGCCGTCCCAGGCGTTCGGGGGAAACAGTCGCCCATCCGGCTTTTGAACCGTCTGGCCGTCGGCGATGCCGCCGCAAAGGACCCGGATGGCGCCGCCACGGGTCTGAAAGAATTGGGGCGCGACGACATAGGCGCAGGCGCAGCTGTCGTGCACGATCATGCCGTCATCCACATGGTGCTCGTAGAAGTCGATGTAGAATTGCGAGATGTCGGAAAGAAGCCTCGCCGGTGAACCGCCGCGTTCGGCGATCTCGGAGAGCATGGCGCGGCTCATCACCGTCTTGGTCGTCACGTCGAGACCGATGACGGTCACCGGCCATGGCGCCGTCATCACCACATCGGCCGCTTCCGGGTCGCCGTGGATATTGGCTTCCGCCGCCGGCGTGATGTTGCCGGGAACATCGAAGGCGCCGCCCATGATCACCACCGCCTTGACGAGCGCGGCAATCTCCGGATCGTCGCGCAAGGCGCGCGCCAGGTTGGTCATCCGGCCGACGGCAACGAGCGTCACCTCGCCGGGATTGGCGCGCACCGTGTCGATGATGAAGCGGTGGGCAGGACGGGGGTCGAGCGGCAGGTCCATCTGCGCCGGCACGCCGATATTGCCGAGCCCGTCATCGCCGTGAATGCCCGTCGGCCATTCGACATGCGGCCGGCCGGCATCGAACGTCTCGCCCATGCCCCTGGCAACCGGTGCGGCAATATTCCATGCCCCTTTGAGGAACAACGCATTGCGCGTCGTCGTCTCGATCGAGGCATTGCCGAAGACCGTGGTGATGCCGAGCAGCTCTATGGCCGGGTGACGGTGCAGAAAGAGGAGGGCCATCGCATCGTCGACGCCCGGATCCGTATCGAAAATAACCTTGTGCATACCGCCTCTTCCTGGTTACGGGGGATTCCCGCCTACAGCGACGTTGTGCATGGCGCAATGGACAAGCTGCGGAAGAAAGTCAATCTCTGGCCGCCTGCAGGAGGCCTCCGTTTAAACTTTCCGAAAGGTGGTTCGTCTATCTTCGAAGACGCCTTCGGGCCTTTCTTGCGATCCTTTACGACGACAGCGGAGCCATCCCTTGAAGGCCATTCTCAGCAAATTGCGCCCTTCGAAGCGGCTGGTGATCATCCTGTCCGCCGCCTTCGGGGTCTCCGCCGCATCCGGCGGTGCCGCGGTCTATGTCGGTCGCGACAAGATACTGACGCGCTTCGCGGAGCCCTCCGCCTCCGGCCTCGAATGCACCGCGCTCCGGACCTTGAAGCTCGACCACAAGGGGCAGCGGTGGATCCGCATGCATGTGAAGACGGACCGGGCAACCGGGCCGGATCGGATCAGGACCGCCTTGCGCGTCGCAGGTGGCCTCGCCAAAAAGGAGGAGGCCGATCTTTACCAGGTGGTCGTGCTCGATGCGGCAGGTCCGGAGGATCGCGCAGGCGTGCGCGGTTCGGCGATCGGCGCGGAGGTGCTCTTCGCCCCCGGTCCGCGGAGCGTGCCGGGTTTGGATGAACCCTTCCGCGCCTCCTATAACGAGGCCACGGCCAACGCTGCCGGCAGGTTCCACGGCAAGGTCGTGACGCTCGAACTGGCCGACGTCCGCGCCATCATGGCCAAGATGGACGACCGCTCCATGTGCAACGATCCGTCCGCAGCGGGCGATGTCGCGGCCGCTGCGCCGGCCGAGGAACAGGCGAGTCATTAAGGGAGAGCCCCTCCCCAACCCTCCCTTTGTTGGGGAGGGCCTGCTCCAGGGTATCAATCGGCCTTCTGACGGCGGGCCGGGAAGAGGATGATGTCGCGGATCGACGGCGAGTTGGTGAGCAGCATGATCAGCCGGTCGACACCGATTCCCAACCCCCCGGCCGGCGGCATGCCCTGGTCCATGGCATCGAGGAAGTCCTCGTCCAGCGTCTTTTCCTTCTCGCCGCGGGCATGCGCCTGTTCCATCTGCTCGACCATGCGGGCGCGCTGCTCGACCGGGTCGTTGAGCTCGGAAAAGGCGTTGCCGATCTCCCATCCGTTGCAATAGGTCTCGAAGCGCTCGACGAGCCGCGGCTCGCCCGGCACCTCCTTGGCGAAGGGCGAGATGTCCTTCGGGAAGTGGATGACGTGAGCAGGCTGGATCAAGGTCGCTTCGACCTTCTCCTCGAAGAGGAAGGCGAGCACCTCGCCCCAGGTCGCGTCCTTCTCGATCTCGACACCGGCGTCGCGAGCCGCCTGCCGGGCCTCCTCGTCGCTCTTGATGGCAAGGAAATCGATTCCGGTCGCATCCTTGACCGCCGCCGGCATGGAGACGCGCGGGAACGGCCCCTTGAAGGAGAGCTGCTTGTCGCCGAACTCGAATTCCGTCTTGCCGTGAACCGCAAGCGCCAGGGTCTCGAACATGCGTTCCACAAGACCCATCACGTCCTCGTAGTCGGCATAAGCCCAGTAGCACTCCATCATGGTGAATTCAGGATTGTGCCGGGTCGAGACACCTTCGTTGCGGAAGTTGCGGTTGATCTCGAAGACCTTGTCGGTAAGGCCGGAAACGAGAATGCGCTTCAGGTAAAGCTCGGGCGCGATGCGCAGATACATGTCGAGCTTCAGCGTGTTGTGATGCGTCTTGAAGGGCTCGGCCGTCGCGCCGCCATAGATCGGCTGCAGCATCGGCGTCTCGACTTCCATGAAGCCTTCGTCCTCGAGGAATCGGCGCAGGCTCGATACGATGCGGCTTCGCTGCTGGAAGCGCCGCTTCGATTCCTCGTTGACCATGATGTCGAGGTAACGCTTGCGGTAGCGCGTCTCGATGTCGGCAAGCCCGTGATACTTCTCCGGCATCGGCAGGAGCGACTTGCAGAGCATGGTGATCTCTTTGGCGTTGACCGTCAGTTCGCCGCGCTTGGTGCGGCGCACCTCTCCGGTCACGCCGATGATGTCGCCGAGATCGATCATCGGCAGAAGCGCGCGCGCCTCCTCCGGTGCCGTATCCTTGTGCGAAAAGATCTGGATCTTGCCGGAAGCGTCATGAAGATCCATGAACATGCCGGAATTGCGCGAGGAGAAGACGCGGCCGGCAACGGTTACCGTTTCGCCGCTTTCGGTATCGGGCTCCAGCCCGGCATATTTCTCCGCGAGTTCCGAATTGGTGAGCGTACGGTGGAAATGCGCGGGATAAACATCGCCGATCTGCTGGCGCAGCAGGTCGAGCTTCTGGGAGCGCACTTCCGTCGCGTCGGAGGAAAGGCCGGCTGCCTGTGTCTTGTCGGTCATGGTCTCGTCCTTACTTTCCACTGCCCGCCATGGAGGCGACGACCTGCGCGGCGACCTTCAGCCGCTGGCGCACGACCGAACGGCCGAGCAGTTCCATCGAATCGAACAGCGGCAGCGAGCGCTGCGAGCCCGAGCAGGCGACGAAGAGCGGCGCCACCACGGCTTTCAGCTTCTTGCCCATCCGCTCCGCGCTGGCGCGCAGCTCCGTCTCGATCGATTCCTTGTTCCATTCCAGAATCTTTTCGAGATCCGGCTGGACGGTGTTCAGGATTTCGAGCATCTCCTCGGGCGAGGCCTTCACCCCGGCAAAGGCGGCGGGCTGCAGGCCGAGATCCGACTTGAAGAGGAAGGCGGCGAGATCAGGCAGTTCGCCGAGCTTCGAAATGCGGGTCTGAGAGAGCTTCAGACCTTCCTTGAGCCGCTCGTTGTCCATCGCCCAGGCGAGGACGCGGGCTGCGAATTCCTCGTCGGAAAGCTTCTCACGGATCCAGCGCGCGTTCAGCCAGTCGAGCTTCTGGATGTCGAAGATCGCGCCGGCCTTGGACAGGTTTTCCGGATCGAATTTCTCCGCCAGCTCCTCCACCGTCAGCAGTTCTTCGCCTTCGGCGATCTGGATGAAGAACAGGCCGAGGAAGTTCATCAGCGCTTCCGGCAGGTAGCCGAGCGCCGTGTAGTAGGAGATGGAGGTCGGGTTCTTGCGCTTCGACAGTTTCGATTTGTCGGCATTGCGCATCAGCGACAGATGCATGAAGACAGGCGGTTCGAGGCCAAGATACTGATAGATCAGAATGTGCTTCGGCACGGAGGCGAGCCATTCCTCGCCGCGTGCGACATGGGTGATCTTCATCAGATGGTCGTCCACGACGTTTGCCATGTGATAGGTCGGCATGCCGTCGGCCTTGAGCAGTACCTGCATGTCGACGGCTTCCCACGGGATCTCGACATCGCCATAGACGCCGTCGTGGAACTTGCAGGAGCCCTCGGTCGGGATCTTCATGCGCACGACATGCGGCTCGCCGGCGTCGACGCGCGACGTCACTTCCTCGGCCGAGAGGCTGAGGCAGAGGCCGTCATATTTGGGCGGCTTGCCGGCGGCACGCTGCGCCTCGCGCATCTGCTCCAGCCGCTCGGGCGTGCAGAAACAGCGGAAACCGTGGCCGTTCGCAACGATCTTCTCGACGTAAGGCTTGTAGATGTCCTTGCGATCGCTCTGGCGATAGGGGCCGTAGGGGCCGCCGATATCGGGACCTTCCGACCATTCCAGTCCGCACCACTTCAGCGCGTCGAGCACCTTCTTCTCGAATTCCGGCGTCGAGCGCGTCGCATCCGTGTCCTCGATGCGCAGGATGAATTTGCCGCCGTGCTTCTTGGCGAAGAGATAGTTGAAGAGCGCTATATAGGCGGTGCCGACATGCGGCTCGCCGGTGGGGGAAGGTGCGATACGCACCCGGACTGCAGAATCTGCCATTGTCTTTTGCCCGTCTTGACGTGCTTTCGGGGCCCTTTGCCGGAGTGCTCTCCAGCTTGCGGGCGCGCATTTTATGGGAAGGAAAGGCCCGCAAGAGTTCCGCACCAGCGGTTTAGCCAGGCAATTCCAGTCGGCAGGCGTGAGACCATAGAAAGCCCTGCATGTCAACGGAAAGCCGCCGGCGGCAATGTCGTCGTCTCGCCGCACGCAAAGAGCAAAGATCGCCGCGAAGGCCCGCATCGGTGCGATGCGGGCCCTGTCGTGTCGTGCTTCTATTTCGTCCTTGCGGTCTGTCGCTTCATGCGCGCGTTGCGGGCGACCATGTTGAGAACCTCGACCAGTGCGGAGAAGGCCATCGCAGCATAGACGTAGCCCTTCGGCACGTGGAAGCCCATGCCTTCGGCGATCAGGGTCGTGCCGATCATCAGGAGGAAGGCCAGCGCCAGCATGACGATCGTCGGATTTCTCTCGATGAAGTTCGCAAGCGGGTTCGCTGCAACCAGCATGACGGTCACGGCGACGACGACGGCGACGACCATGATCGGCAGATGCGGGGTCATGCCGACGGCGGTGATGATGCTGTCGACCGAGAAGACGAGGTCGAGAAGCAGGATCTGGCCGATGGCGGCCGCGAAGCTGTTGATCGCGGAGCTGGCGATGAAATCCTCCTCGTGATCTCTCGGATCGACACTGTGGTGGATTTCCTTGGTCGCCTTCCACACGAGGAAGAGCCCGCCGGCGATCAGGATCATGTCCTTCCAGGAAAAGCCGTGGCCGAAGGCCTCGAAGACCGGCTGCGTCAGTTGAACGATCCAGGCGATGGTGCCGAGCAGCGCCAGCCGCATGACGAGTGCAAGGCCGATGCCGATGCGCCGGGCGCTGACGCGGTTCTCCGGCGGCAGCTTGTTGGTGAGGATCGAGATGAAAATGAGATTGTCGATGCCGAGGACCACCTCCATGACGATGAGTGTGATGAGGGCGATCCAAGCCTCGGGGCTTTGAGCAAGCGTGAGGATTTCCTGCATCGGCAACGTTTCCTTTTCGAGACACGACAGATGGCGCAGTATTTAGGGATACTTGCGAAAGTCGCAAGCGCCGCCGCGCGTTTCGCGGCGACGTTGTCGGCTCCAGGTGATCGAAAAGGTGGAATTGTCGAAGGAAAGCCGGCTGCAGCTGTCCGTGCACCGGAAATCAGCCCTTCAGCGGCACCCAGATCTCCACCGCACCCATGCCGGAATGCGGATCGAAGCGCTCGTCGTAGCGTTCCATCAGGTCGGGCAATTCACCGTGTCGGTGGCCGGACTGCGGAAGCCAGGTCGTGAAGATGTGATGGGCCGTGTTGGCGATCCCGGAAATGTGCCCGCGATGGATGAAGATCGCGTAACGCTGCCGGGGCAGCTTGAGTGTCGAAAAGCCGGTGGGCAGGGCCTCGGCTTCCCGTATCTCCGCCGCAGCCATGTAGCGGAAGCGGCCCGCCTCGCCGTCCGACTGGGTGCAGACGCCATAGGCGACATTGCCGTGCTGACCGGGAATGCTGCCGAAATAGGCGTTGAAACGCTGCCAGAGGGAAGGGATGCCTTCGGTGCGGTTGTAGTCATAGGTCTCTGCGAGACCGGCGAGAAGAAGCCCCGGGCTTTCCTCGAAGCGCGGCGGCTCGATCTTCAAAGTGCGTGCGTCGTCCATTCTGATCGGCTCCAAAAGCTCGACATTGCGGACGTGCCCCTGCTTGCGGATGGACTCGGGCGTCACCCCGAACTGCTCGCGAAAGGCACGGGTGAAAGCCTCGTGCGAGCCGTAGCCCGCCTCGAGGGCCACTTCGAGAATGCCGGATGTGCCGTTGGCGAGGGCAAGCGCGGCGCCGCTCAGGCGTCGGCCGCGGATATAGGCACTGATCGAGCGACCGGCCGAAAGGCCGAATACGCGCGAAAGATGATAGCGCGAAAGGCCGGCGGCCGCGGCGATGTCATCCAGTGATATATCCTCGGCGAAATGGCTTTCAATGAACCAGATCGCCCTTCCGATGGCACTCATCGTCACTCCCTTTGTGGACACGCAAGGTCTTACGGCCTTTCAGGCGAGCGCGTTTGATCGCGATTGCTGGATTGCAAGAAGATGGTGCGGCATGTTTCGCCGGCAAGGCGCCGGGCGTTTACTTCGTGCCCGTCGTCTTTCCGTAGGCGGCGAGGAAAACGCGGATGGCGGATCTGACGTTCTTTTCGATGCTTTCGGCCGAGACCGCATCGCACATGCCGAAAAGCCGTCCCTTGAACATGCCGGCCATGGCGAGATCGATGAACTGCTTTGCGGCTATTTCCGTGTCTTCGATCGAGAGCGTGCCTGCCGACACCTGCTGGTCGAGATAGGCCTTGAGCACGGTGTATCCGTTCTCCGGCGTCGCAGTGAAGAAGCGCTGCGCAAGCCGGGGCATCCGGTCGATCACGCCGAGTACCGTGCGCATCGCGCGGATCGTGTAATCCGACGTTATGCTCGTCACCAGCTTCACGCCGAAAGCGTGAAGCGCCTCCTCGATCGGTTCATTGCCGTTCAACGATTGCTTGACGCTGTTGACGATAATGTTCCGCTCGCGCGCGATGAGCGCCGTGAACAGATCTTCCTTGTTATCGAAATAGACGTAGAGCGTGCCCTTGGAAACGCCGGCCTCGCGCGTGATGTCGTTCATGCTGGCGGCGTCGAAACTGCTCCGCATGAAAACGCGTTTGGCGCCATCGAGAATTCGCTCGCGTTTGACCGGATCCTCGCCGGCGGCGTGCCGCCCGCCGGTGGACGGGTGTTCGTGCTGATCCTGCAGGGATTTTTCCTGCTCTGCGCTTTTCGCTGACGTCATGGCTGCCGGACGTATCCACTCCTTTGATCTAGCTGCGTCACGGGAACGCGTTCAGATCGATTCCAATGAGAATAGCGGGCGCGGAGAGAACGCGCACACTTTATCTTCACCTTACAAATCGAACCGACCGGTTCGATTTGCTCTTGATATGCGGTGCGAAAGGCATTATGTCAAGCGTCATCGAACCGAACGGTTCAGTTCAATTCCAAACCAGATCGGTGGCCCATGTCCGCTTCCAGCTCTTCCAGTGCTGCCCGTGTTCGTCCCGTAGGCGACGATTTCGAAATGGATACCCAGAAGGCCGAGGCCAAGGGGCTCGGAACCGACGCTGCAGCCGCAGAGCAAACCGGGACCGAAAGCGCTGCGCCCCCGAAGAAGCGGCGCAAAATCCTTCCGGTGCTGGGTCTCGTGCTCCTCGGTGCCGCCGGCTGGTACGGCTATGACTGGTGGACCAACGGCCGTTTCCTGGTCTCGACCGACGACGCTTACATAGAAGGGGACATCGCGACCATCTCGCCCAAGGTGTCCGGCTATGTCGCCAAGGTCGACGTCGTCGCCAACCAGCATGTAAAGGCCGGAGATCCCCTCGTGACGCTCGACGACGGCGATTATCGTATCGCGGCCGAACAGGCAGAGGCGCAGATCGCCACGCAGAAGCTTGCGCTCGACCGCTTCGATGCGCAGATCGCCGGCGCCAAGGCGAGCCTTACTCAAACCGAAGCGCAGAAGAAGGCGCTCGAGGCAACGGTACGTGGCGCGGAACTGGCCCAGAAACGCGCCAGCGAGCTGCAGTCGAAGTCCTTCGGCACCGACGCTTCCCTCGACAGCGCACAGGTCGCACTCGATCAGGCTCGCGCGAACCTCGCCGGCGCGGAGGCGAACATTGCTGCGGCCAAGTCCAACATCACCGTGCTCCAAGCTCAGCGGATGGAAGCGGAAAGCACTATCCGCTCTCTAGAGCTTACCCGCGACAAGGCAAACAGGGACCTGGCCTTCACGGTGCTGAAGGCTCCCTATGACGGCGTGATAGGCAATGTGGCGGTTCAGGTCGGCGATCTCGTTTCGGCGGGCCAGCGGCTGGCCGCGCTCGTTCCGACGGATGAGCTCTATATAGACGCCAACTTCAAGGAAACGCAGATCGCGCATCTGGTGCCGGGTTCCAAGGTCCAGATCCATGTCGACGCCTATGAGGATCATCCGATCGAAGGCACCGTCGCATCGATCTCGCCGGCGTCCGGCTCCGTCTTTTCGCTGCTGCCGGCGGAAAACGCGACCGGCAACTTCACCAAGGTCATCCAGCGCGTTCCGGTGCGCATCACGCTGCCGGCCGACGTGCTGGCGGAAGGGCACCTGCGCGCGGGGCTGAGCGTCGTGGTCGACGTCGATACCCGCACCGCACCGGAACAGTCGAAGGTCGCGGCCGCGAAGTAAAGGGCTCAAGGCCCGAGGAGTGGCGGAAATGGCCGCAACAGCAACAGCGGGCGCGGCTGCGCCGAGCCTAACCAAGGCCGAGGAGCATATGGACCCGCGGCGGCTCATCGCCTTTTTCGCGATGGTCGTCGGAATGTTCATGGCGATCCTCGACATCCAGATCGTCTCCGCCTCGCTCGCCGAGATCCAGGCGGGCCTGTCGGCCGGATCTGACGAGATCGGCTGGGTGCAGACCGCCTATCTGATCGCGGAAGTCATCATGATCCCGCTCTCGGGCACGCTTGCCCGCATCGTCTCGACGCGGGTGCTCTTCTCCGTGGCTGCGGCCGGCTTCACGGCCGCCAGCGCTCTTGCCGCCACGGCCACCAACATCGAACAGATGATCGTTTACCGGGCGATTCAGGGATTTATCGGCGGCGGCATGATCCCGTCGGTCTTTGCCGCAGCCTTCACCATCTTCCCGCCGTCGAAGCGCAACGTCGTCTCGCCCATCATCGGGCTCATCGCGACGCTTGCGCCGACCATCGGCCCCACGGTCGGCGGCTATCTGAGCCATGCCTTTTCCTGGCACTGGCTGTTCCTCGTCAACGTCATTCCCGGCATCATCGTCGCGACGGTCACCTGGATCTTCATCGATTTCGACAAGCCGGAACTCGGATTGATCAAGAAGTTCGACTGGTGGGGACTTCTCTCCATGGCGGTTTTTCTCGGCTCGCTCGAATACGTGCTGGAGGAAGGCAATGCCAATGACTGGTTCAACGACGAGCACATCGTCATGGGTGCCGTCGCCGCCACGGTCGCCGCCGCCGTCTTCTTCTATCGGGCGTTCAAGGTCGATTTCCCGGTCGTCGATCTCAAGGCCTTCGCCAACCGCAACTTTACCTTCGGCTCGCTCTTCTCCTTCGTCATGGGGATCGGCCTTTACGGGCTCACCTATCTCTATCCGCTCTATCTCGGACGTATCCGCGGCTACGACTCCCTGATGATCGGCGAAACCATGTTCGTCTCGGGTCTAGCCATGTTCCTGACCGCGCCGGTTGCGGGTTTCCTCGCCGGGCGAATGGATCCGCGGGCAATGATGACCATCGGCTTTGCCGGCTTTGCCGCGGGCACCTGGCTGATGAGCCAGATGACCGCCGACTGGGATTTCTGGGAGCTGCTCGTTCCGCAGATCCTGCGCGGCTGCTCGCTGATGCTCTGCATGGTGCCGATCAACAATATCGCGCTCGGCACCCTGCCGCCGGCGCGCATCCGCAATGCGTCGGGACTCTACAACCTGACGCGTAACCTCGGTGGCGCGGTCGGGCTGGCGGTCATCAACACGATCCTCACGCAACGCCAGGATTTCCACTACGCCCGGCTCGCCGAGCACGTGGAATGGGGCAACCCGGAGGCCGTCGAACGGATGCGTAACATCGCCACGACCTTCACTGCGCATGGCCTCGACGGAACCACGGCTGCGGTCAAGCAACTGGCGGCGATGGTCCAGCAGCAGGCGGCGATCATGTCCTTCATCGACGTGTTCGTATTGCTCACCGTCCTGTTCCTGTCGATGATCGCCGGCGTCCTGATGATCGCCAAGCCACAAGGCGCCGGCCCAGGAGGCGGCGGGCATTAGAGCGGGAATGAGGAAAAGTGTGCGCGGTTTTCCGCCCGCGTCCCGCTCTACCTGTTGGAATCGATCACGTTCATGATCTTAGGTCGACCCGCCCAAGATCGACGTGATCCACAGGGCGCCGATGCCGCGGGTGGCTGCCTTTATTCCGCTCCAGCGCTTTACGCGGTTTCGAGTTCGCTGCAATATCCCGTCTCGTCGAAGCTGTCGGAGGGCGCGCGGAGCAACGCGCGGGCGGCGCATGAACGATCATCCTTGCCTACGGCCTTCGCGGCGGATGTTCCTCGCCGGTGCGGTCGGATTCGGTCTCTCGATGACCGTCGGCGGCAGACCTGCGAGGGCGGCCGGCCCTCCGGTTGACGTGACCTTTCTCTTTGCCGCGGATATCCATGCCTGCCTCGTTTCGACGGACGGCTTGGCGCCGAACTGTGAAGCGGAGGGCAAGACCGACGCCAGCCTCTTGCGCCACATCGCCGCGCTGAACGCATTGACGGCACAGCACTGGCCGCATGCCGTTGCAGGGAAGCCGAGCGGCCTTGCCAGTGCGGGCACGAGGATTTCGCGTCCGCTCGGTCTGGTGCTCGGCGGCGACATCACCGACGACGGCGGCGGCCAGGTTCGCCAGCCCCGCGAAGGGCGGCAATTACAGCAGTTCCAGAGCCGATACGAGCAGGCGCCGGGCCCGCACCATATCCACATTCCCGTTTATGTCGGCCTTGGAAACCATGATCTCGACCAGGACGGGCCGCCGCCGAATGCCGACTGGTATCGCCGGGAGCTGCGGGACTATGTCGAGCTTACCCATCGTCAAACCGTTTTCTACAAGCCGCCGGTGCCGGTCGCGAATTACGATCCGCTATCGGACAGCTATTCCTGGGACTGGGGCGGTCTTCATCTCGTACACCTGCAGCGTTTCGGAGGCGACGAGAACAAGGGCGCGGTGAGCGGATTGCCGTGGCTCAAGAGCGATCTCTCCTCCCGTGCCGCCGATGGCCGGCCGGTCGTCCTCTTCCAGCATTATGGCTGGGACGCGTTTTCGACCGAGGCCTGGGATCCGGCGGCAAAGACCTTCGACGACAAGGGGGAGGGCGAGCCGCATTGGTGGAGCGCCGACGAGCGCCAGGCATTGCTCGACCATTTGCAGGGTTACAACGTCGTCGGCCTCTTCCATGGGCACGAGCATGACCGCGTCATGGCCTACAGGGTCGGCGGGATCGACGTCTTCAAGCCCAAGGCGGCCTTTCTCGGCGGTTTCGCGGTCGTGCGCGTGACCGGCAGCTTCATGGATGTAGCCTTCGGCGAGGCCGAGGGCGAGCATGGCCACGTCGTGTTCACGCAGGCCTTCAGCAGGCGTTTCGACTGAAGCGACATTCCGGAACTCGTCCATTCGATCGCCCGCCCGGAGTTTTCTGATTTACGTACATCAAAAATTCCTCTAATGGGTTTGCCGGGAGGAAGAGATGCGACCGACAGTTCACGATATCGCCGCCGAGGCGGGCGTCAGCCTCGCCACCGTCGACCGGGTGTTGAACAATCGTCCGGGCGTGAGAAGCGTCACGCGCGAGCGGGTGGAACGGGCGATCGCCACGCTCGGCTATGTTCGCGACGTCGCCGCTGCCAATCTTGCGAAGAGCCGCAGCTATCCTCTGGTCTTCATCCTGCCCGCCGGCGAAAACTCCTTCATGCGCGGTCTCGAGGCGGAGGTTCGCTCGGCAATGTCGCGTTCCGCGACAGAGCGGCTGGATATCACCATCCTCTCCGTTCCAGCCTTCGACGCAGCGGCGCTCGCCGCCGCGCTGCTCGAGGCGCGTAAGCGCCGGCCGGCGGGTGTCGCGGTGGTTGCCGTCGACGCGCCGGACGTGACGGAGGCGGTAAAGCGGCTCCGCGAAGACGGCATTGCCGTCGTTACGCTGGTTTCCGATCTGCCGGGGTCGGGGCGCGACCATTTCGCCGGCGTCGACAATGTCGCCGCGGGCCGCACCGCCGGCAGCCTGATGGGCCGGTTTCTCGGCGGCGAAGGACCGGTCGCGGTGCTTGCCGGCTCCATGCTGGTACGCGACCACCGCGATCGGCTGGAGGGTTTCCAGGCCGTTATGAGCGAGGATTTCCCCTCGCGCCGGATACTGCCGGTGATCGAGGGGCAGGACAATCCGTCGCGTGTCGAGACGCTCGTCGGCGCACTTCTCGGGCAGCATCCCGATCTTGCCGGCATCTACAGCCTCGGTGCCGGAAACCGCGGCCTTGTCGCGGCGCTCGAAAAGGCGGGCAAAGGAAGGGCCGTTTGCACGATCGCGCATGAGTTGACGCCGCACAGCCGCGCCGGGCTTCTTTCCGGCACGATCGACGCGCTGCTCAACCAGAATGCGGGTCACGAGGTCAGGAGCGCCATCCGGGTGCTGAAAGCAAAGGCGGACGGGCTGCCGGTCATCGCGGCGCAGGAGCGCATCCGCATCGATATTTTCCTGAAGGACAACCTGCCGCTCGAGCAGGAATAGGAGGGCACCATGTATCTCGGACTGGATCTCGGCACGTCCGGCGTCAAGGCCATGCTGATGGACGGCGAGCAGCGGATCATCGGCTCCGCCAGCGGCGCGCTCGACGTCGACCGGCCGCATCCCGGCTGGTCGGAACAGGATCCGGCCGACTGGATCCGTGCCGCCGAGGAGGCGATCGCCCGATTGAGGGAAACGCATCCGCAAGCGCTTGCCGCCGTCCGCGGCATCGGCCTTTCCGGCCAGATGCACGGTGCGACATTGCTCGACGAAGGCGATGCGGTCCTGCGGCCGTGCATATTGTGGAACGACACCCGCAGCTTCCGCGAGGCGGCAGCGCTCGACGGCGATCCGCAGTTTCGGGCGCTGACCGGCAATATCGTCTTTCCGGGCTTCACCGCACCGAAGCTCGCCTGGGTGCGTGAAAACGAGCCGGAGCTGTTCGCCAGGATTCGCTGGGTGCTGCTCCCGAAGGATTACCTGCGCCTCTGGCTGACCGGCGAGCACATGTCGGAAATGTCCGATTCGGCCGGCACGTCATGGCTCGATACGGGCAAGCGCAAGTGGTCGGCGAGCCTGCTTGCCGCTACGCAGCTCGAGGAGAGGCAGATGCCCGAACTCGTCGAGGGTACCGATGTAGCCGGCACGCTGCGGCCGGAGCTCGCCGCGCGTTGGGGGATGGGGCCTGGCGTCGTGGTCGCCGGCGGTGCGGGCGACAACGCAGCCTCGGCCTGCGGCATGGGGACCGTCGGGGAGGGGCAGGCCTTCGTCTCGCTCGGCACGTCCGGCGTCCTTTTCGCGGCCAATGCAAGCTATCTCCCCAACCCGGAGAGCGCGGTCCACGCCTTCTGCCACGCATTGCCCAACACTTGGCACCAGATGGGCGTGATCCTCTCGGCGACGGACGCGCTGAACTGGCATTCCGGCATCACCGGCCGGAGTGCTGCGGAACTCGCCAATGAACTCGGCGAGAGCCTCAAGGCGCCGGGCTCGGTTACGTTTCTTCCCTATCTCTCCGGCGAGCGCACGCCGCACAACGACGCGGCGATCCGCGGCGTCTTCGCCGGCCTCGGGCACGAGAGCTCCCGGGCGGTGCTGACGCAGGCGGTGCTCGAAGGCGTTTCCTTCGCGATCCGCGACAGTCTCGAGGCATTGCGCGCGGCCGGCACGAAGCTCACGCGGGTCACGGCGATCGGCGGCGGTTCGCGCTCGCGTTATTGGCTGAGCTCGATCGCGACCGCACTGAACCTGCCGGTCGACCTGCCCGCGGACGGCGATTTCGGCGCTGCTTTCGGCGCGGCGCGGCTCGGCCTGATCGCCGCCACCGGAGCTGACCCGGCCGCGGTCTGCACCGCACCCGAGACGGCGGAAACGATCGCGCCGGAGGCATCGCTCGTGCCCGCCTATGAAGATGCTTACCAGCGCTATCGCCGGCTCTATCCGGCGATAAAGGAAGCGGCGCTGTGAGCAGTTTCGGCGCATCCACCACCTGCCTTCCACCCGATAGCCGGCTCCGTCGCGAACGGTGCCGCCAATTCACAATCCATGAGAGGAGACTGTCGTGAGCACGGGATTTTTCGGCGATATCGCCAAGATCAAATACGAGGGACCGGAAAGCACCAATCCGCTCGCCTTCCGCCATTACAATCCGGAGGACGTCGTCCTCGGCAAGCGGATGGAGGATCATCTGCGCTTCGCCGTCGCCTACTGGCACACCTTCGTCTGGCCGGGCGGCGATCCCTTCGGCGGGCAGACCTTCGAACGCCCCTGGTTCAAGGATTCGATGGATGCCGCCAAGCTGAAGGCGGATGTCGCCTTCGAATTCTTCCAGCTTCTCGGCGTACCCTACTACTGCTTCCACGACGCGGACGTGCGCCCGGAGGGGCGGAACTTCGCCGAGAACACGAGCAATCTCAACGAGATCGTCGATTATTTCGCCGGGAAGCAGGAAGAGACCGGCGTCAAGCTGTTGTGGGGCACGGCGAACCTCTTTTCCAACCGCCGCTTCATGGCCGGGGCTGCGACGAACCCGGACCCGGACGTCTTCGCCTTTGCCGCCGCGACGGTGAAGACCTGCATCGACGCGACGCAGCGGCTGGGCGGCGAGAACTATGTGCTCTGGGGCGGACGCGAGGGTTATGAGACCCTGCTCAACACCGACCTGAAGCGCGAGCTCGATCAACTCGGCCGCTTCCTCAATCTGGTCGTCGAATACAAACACAGGATCGGCTTCAAAGGCACGATCCTGATCGAGCCGAAGCCGCAGGAGCCGACCAAGCACCAGTACGACTACGACGTCGCAACCGTCTACGGCTTTCTCAAGCGATACGGCCTCGAAAACGAGGTGAAGGTCAACATCGAGCAGGGCCACGCGATCCTTGCCGGACATTCCTTCGAGCACGAGCTGGCGCTGGCCAATGCGCTCGGCATCTTCGGTTCGATCGATATGAACCGCAACGACTACCAGTCCGGCTGGGACACCGACCAGTTCCCGAACAACGTGCCGGAAATGGCGCTCGCCTATTACCACGTGCTTGCGGGCGGCGGCTTCAAGACCGGTGGCACGAACTTCGACGCGAAGCTGCGCCGCCAGTCGATCGACCCCGAAGATCTGCTGATCGGCCATATCGGCGGCATGGATTGCTGCGCGCGCGGCCTGAAGGCGGCCGCGAAGATGATCGAGGACAAGGCGCTCTCCGCACCGCTCGAAGCGCGCTATGCCGGCTGGAACGTGCCGGAGGCAAAGAAGATGCTCGACGGCGGCTTCTCGCTCGAGGAGATCGAGGCCTGGGTGCGGAAGGCCGACGTCAACCCGCAGCCGAAATCCGGCAGGCAGGAGCTTCTGGAAAACGTGGTCAATCGCTACGTCTGACGGGCACGGAGATCCTTTTTCGCGAGGGGGGCACAAGCCGATTGCCCCTCGCGAAGAATCTGCTAGCTTCTGGCTCCTGCAACGTTGCAGGTGTATCAGCTTCTGCGAATTCGCGGGCCGGAAGCACTCGAAGTCAACGGTCGGCCGTAGTGCCGGCACATCGGACACCGCTCTATCTGGGAGGAAGTTGTATGAAGACGATCAAAGGACCGGGGCTGTTTCTTGCGCAATTCGCCGGCGATGCCGCACCCTTCAATTCCTGGGATTCGATCACCAAATGGGCAGCCGATTGCGGCTATAAGGGCGTGCAGGTCCCGAGTTGGGACGGCCGGCTCTTCGACCTGAAGAAGGCTGCCGAATCGAAGACCTATTGCGACGAGGTCGCCGGCAAGGCCCGCGACAACGGCGTCGAGATCACCGAGCTTTCGACCCACCTCCAGGGCCAGCTCGTTGCGGCGCATCCCGCCTATGACGAGGCTTTCGACGGTTTCGCCGTTCCGCAAGTGCGCGGCAATCCCCGCGCGCGCCAGGAGTGGGCGGTCGAGCAGGTGAAGCTGGCGCTGACCGCCTCGAAGAACCTCGGCCTCGATGCGATGGCAAGCTTTTCCGGCGCACTCGCCTGGCCCTTCGTCTATCCGTGGCCGCAGCGCCCGGCGGGCCTGGTGGAGACCGCCTTCGACGAGCTCGCGCGGCGTTGGAAGCCGATCCTCGACCATGCGGAGGATTGCGGCGTCGACGTGTGCTACGAGATCCATCCGGGCGAGGACCTGCACGACGGCATCACCTACGAGATGTTCCTGGAGCGCACCGGCAACCATGCCCGCGCCTGCATGCTCTACGACCCGTCGCACTATGTGCTGCAGTGCCTCGACTATCTCGAGAATATCGACATCTACAAGGACCGCATCCGGATGTTCCACGTCAAGGACGCGGAGTTCAACCCGACCGGACGCCAGGGCGTCTATGGCGGCTATCAAAGCTGGGTGAACCGTGCCGGCCGCTTCCGCTCGCTCGGCGACGGTCAGGTGGATTTCGGGGCCGTCTTCTCGAAGATGGCCGCCAATGATTTTGCCGGCTGGGCCGTCGTCGAGTGGGAATGCTGCCTGAAACATCCGGAAGACGGCGCGCGTGAAGGCTCCGAGTTCGTGAAGGCGCATATCATCCGCGTCACCGAAAAGGCCTTCGACGATTTCGCCGACAGCGGCACCGACGAGGCGGCGAACCGGCGGATGCTGGGAATCTAGTTCGTGATCTCACTGTCTGACCCTCACCCTGACCCTCTCCCCGCAAGCGGGGAGAGGGGACTTGCCCCGCGGTCCTGACAAAAGGAGGCGTCGCCACGAGTCCTTCTCCCCGCCTGCGGGGAGACGGTCGCGGCAGCGGGATGAGGGGCAGTTCCACGCCAAACACTTCAGAAGAGGAAACAGAATGGCTATCGAGGGAAGCAGTACGGAAACGCGTCAGAAGCGCATTCGGCTCGGAATGGTGGGCGGGGGCTCGGGCGCCTTTATCGGCGCGGTGCATCGGATCGCCGCCCGGCTCGACGATCACTACGAGCTTGTCGCCGGCGCGCTCTCGTCGACACCGGAAAAGGCCGAGGCTTCGGGCCGCGAGCTCGGGCTCGACCCATCGCGCGTCTATTCGGATTTCAAGGAAATGGCGATCCGTGAGGCGAAGCTGAAGAACGGCATCGAGGCGGTGGCGATCGTCACCCCGAACCATGTTCACTATGCTGCTGCCAAGGAATTCCTGAAGCGCGGCATCCATGTCATCTGCGACAAGCCGCTGACGTCGACGCTCGCCGATGCGAAGAAGCTCAAGAAGGCGGCCGACGAAAGCGATGCGCTCTTCGTGCTGACGCACAACTATACCGGCTATCCGATGGTGCGCCAGGCGCGCGAAATGGTCGAAAATGGCGACATCGGCGCCGTCCGCCTCGTGCAGATGGAATATCCGCAGGACTGGCTGACCGAGAATATCGAGCAGTCCGGCCAGAAGCAGGCCGCCTGGCGCACCGATCCGGCGCGCTCCGGCGCCGGCGGCTCGACCGGCGACATCGGCACGCATGCCTATAATCTCGGATGCTTCGTTTCCGGCCTCGAACTCGAGGAGCTCTCCGCCGATCTCGACAGCTTCGTTGGCGGGCGGCAGCTCGACGACAACGCGCATGTGCTGATGCGCTTCAGGGAAAAGGACGGAACGCGCGCCAAGGGGATGCTGTGGTGCAGCCAGGTGGCGCCCGGCCACGAGAACGGCCTGATGGTGCGCGTCTACGGTACCAAGGGCGGTCTCGAATGGACGCAGAAGGATCCGAATTACCTCTGGTACACGCCCTTCGGCGAGCCGAAGCGTCTGTTGACGCGCGCAGGCGCCGGCGCTTCGCCGGCGGCGGCACGCGTATCGCGCATTCCGTCCGGCCACCCCGAGGGCTATCTCGAAGGCTTCGCCAATATCTATACGGAAGCGGCACGGGCGATCTATGCCAAGCGCAACGGCGGGAAGGCGGATACTTCCGTCATCTATCCGACGATAGACGATGGCATGAAGGGCATGACCTTCGTCGATGCCTGCGTGCGTTCCTCGGAGCGCAACGGCGCCTGGATCAAGGTCTGAACCATGTAAGCCGGAGCATTTCCGCGACTCGGTGAAAAATGGAAATGTTCAGGGAAGGGCGGGGATACCTCGCCCTTTTTCATTGACATTTGCCACCGCGGCCTTAGGCCACATCCACAGACGAGGGCGAGACTACCATGGCCCGCCTTACCATTGACCCGAACGCAGCCATGCCTTCGGTCCGGCTGCGCAGACGATGAGGCTCAAACGATGATCGAAGCCAAGAAACTGGCAGAGCGTTTTCCCGGCGACTTTGTCTTCGGCGTTGCGACCGCATCCTTCCAGATCGAGGGAGCCAGCAAGGCGGACGGGCGCAAAGCCTCCATCTGGGACGCCTTCTCCAATATGCCGGGGCGCGTTTACGGGCGCCACAACGGGGACGTCGCCTGCGACCATTACAACCGGCTGGAGCAGGATCTGGACCTCATCAGCGGCCTCGGCGTCGAGGCCTACCGCTTCTCGATCGCCTGGCCGCGGATCGTACCGGAGGGCACGGGGCCGATCAACGAGAAGGGGCTCGACTTTTACGACCGCCTCGTCGACGGCCTGAAAGCGCGTGGCATCAAGGCGTTTGCAACCCTCTATCACTGGGACCTGCCGCTGGCGCTGATGGGCGACGGTGGCTGGACGGCGCGCACGACCGCCTATGCCTATCAGCGTTACGCCAAGACCGTGATTGCGCGTCTCGGCGATCGTCTCGATGCGGTCGCGACCTTCAACGAACCGTGGTGTTCCGTCTGGCTCGGCCATCTCTACGGTGTCCATGCACCGGGCGAGCGCAACATGGATGCAGGACTTGCCGCACTGCATTTCACCAATCTCGCCCATGGTTTGGGGGTTGCGGCGATCCGCTCGGAACGGCCGGAGCTGCCGGTCGGCATCGTCATCAATGCCCATTCGGTCTATCCCGGCAGCGACAGCGCCGAGGACAAGGCCGCTGCAGAGCGCGCCTTCGATTTCCACAACGGCGTCTTCTTCGATCCGATCTTCAAGGGCGAGTATCCGGAGGGTTTCCTCTCCGCGCTCGGCAAGCGCATGCCGGCGATCGAGGACGGCGACATGGCAACGATCGCCCAGCCGCTCGATTGGTGGGGGCTCAACTATTATACGCCGATGCGCGTTTCGGCAGACTCCGCGAAAGGCGCCGAATATCCGGCGACCGTCAATGCCAAACCGGTCAGCGACGTGAAGACCGATATTGGCTGGGAAGTCTATGCGCCGGCTTTGGGCAGCCTGGTGGAGACGCTCAATGCGCGCTACAGGCTCCCCGATTGCTACATCACCGAAAATGGCGCCTGCTACAATATGGGCGTCGAGAACGGCACCGTCGACGATCAGCCTCGGCTCGACTACATCTCGGACCACCTCGCCGTCACCGCCGATCTCATTGCCAAGGGTTATCCGATGCGGGGCTATTTCGCCTGGAGCCTGATGGATAACTTCGAATGGGCGGAGGGCTACCGGATGCGCTTCGGCATCGTTCACGTCGATTACGAGACACAGGTCCGCACGATCAAGAAAAGCGGTCGCTGGTATAAGGATCTGGCGGAACGGTTTCCGAGGGGCAACCACAAGCCGGGATGATGCCGGAGCGGGCGGACGGCGGTTCTGCACAAAAAGAGTAGACTTTTGCGTCGCACTTTGGGGCTCCGGAAAAACGTACCTGTAAAAGGGCGCGCTCGCGCGCCATAAGATCCACATGCTCCTCGGCGTGGCAGTCATGCCGAGGAGGCGTTGAACTGACCGGTTGGCCGATGATAGAGAGTTGCTCCACGTTTCGAATGCCTTGCCGAATGTTTGTCTGACGAGGCGACATTTTTTCCGTGCCGGCCCTATTTAGCAGGGACCGGAGTTTCGAACATCCGAGAGCATCATGTATCCTCCCATCGTTTTGATCCCTCCTGCGGGGGCGACCGGACAATGACACTCCCTCGATCCGAGATATCGGCCGGTGATGCGGTCGTCTTCGATGCCGTGTCCAAGCGCTTTGCCGCCTCCGGCGGAAATACGGCCTTCACTGCGCTCGACAATGTCAGCCTGACGGTCGCTCGCGGCTCGATCACCGGTATCATCGGCCGTTCCGGCGCCGGCAAATCGACGTTGATCCGGCTGGTGAACGGCCTCGAAAAGCCTTCGAGCGGCAAGGTGTTCGTCGATGGCGTCGATGTGGGTGCGCTGGACGAGGCGGGCCTGCGCGATCTCCGCCGCTCCGTCGGCATGATCTTCCAGCATTTCAACCTGCTTTCCTCGCGCACCGTCTTCGGCAATGTCGCGCTGCCGCTCGAAATCGCCGGCATGGATCGGCGCGCGATCGAGCAGCGTGTGCGCCCGCTTCTCGAACTCGTCGGTCTTGCCGACAAGCACGGGCGCTATCCGGCGGAACTGTCGGGCGGCCAGAAGCAGCGCATCGGCATCGCCCGGGCGCTTGCGACCGAACCCAAGCTGTTGCTTTCGGACGAGGCGACCTCGGCGCTGGACCCGGAAACGACGCAGTCGATCCTGGAATTGCTCAGACGGATCAATGCGGAGCTGGGCCTTACCGTTCTGCTCATCACCCACGAGATGGAGGTCGTGAAAGCGATTACCTCCGACGTGGCAGTGATCGACAAGGGCGAGATCGTCGAGCGAGGGCACACTTTCGATGTCTTCACGCATTCCAGGCACGAGACGACGCGGGCGCTGCTTTCCGGTCTGGCGGGTTCGAAACTGCCGGAAGCCGTTGCCAGAGGCCTGAAGCCGGCGGCGGCAAGCGGCGATCGCGTCGTGGTGCGCCTCACCTTTTTCGGGGCAGCGGCGGAGCGCCCGCTGATCTCGCAGCTCATCCAGTCGGTCGGTGCAGAGGTCAACATCATCGCCGGCACGATCGACGAGATCGGCGGCAAGCCCTATGGCTCGCTCGTCGTCGCCTATGGCGCCGATGCCGAAACCTCGGGCAAGGCGGAGCGCTTCTTCGCCGAAAACGGACTGGTCACGGAGGTGCTCGGCTATGTCGCCTGATCTTCTGCTTCGCATAGGCAGCGCCACGCTGGACACGATGTACATGGTGGCGATCGCCGGCCTCGTGGGGTCGCTGATCGGGCTGCCGATCGGCATCTTTCTGGCGACCAGCGGCAAGGGCGAGCTGTTTCCCGCACCCAATCTCAACCGCGCGGTGGGACTTGTGGTGAACGCGACGCGGTCGACGCCCTTCATCATCCTCGTCGTGGCGATCATTCCGTTGACGCGCCTCATCACCGGTACCTCCATCGGCACCAAAGCGGCGATCGTGCCCTTGACGATTGCGACCATTCCCTTCGTCGCCCGCCTTGTCGAGGCGGCGATCCGCGACGTCGACAAGGGGCTGATCGAGGCGGCGCGCGCCATGGGCGCCACCCCGATGCAGATCGTCTTCAAGGTCCTGCTCGCCGAATCGCGGCCGGCGCTGACGCTGGCGCTCACCATGACCATCGTCAGCCTCATCGGCTATTCGGCGATGGTCGGCGCGGTCGGCGGCGGCGGTCTCGGCGATCTGGGCATCCGCTACGGCTATCAGCGCTTCATGCCCGACGTGATGCTCGTCGTGGTCGTCGTGCTCATCGTACTCGTACAGCTCGTCCAGAGCGCCGGCGACCGGATGGCGCGGCGCTTCGACAAGCGCAGCCGCAAGACCTGATCTTTCCAACACACCACCAGCAACAAGGAGACATCCATGAAAAACCTCATTCTCGCGGCGGCCTTCGCCGCCCTGGCTGCCGGTACGGCGCTTGCAGAGACCATCAAGGTGGGCGTGACCCCGGGCGAGCATGCCGAGATCATGGAGAAGGTGAAGGAAGTCGCCGCCCCCAAGGGCCTCGACATCGAAATCCTCGAATTCTCCGACTACGTGGTTCCGAACCAGGCGCTCGCCGACGGAGACCTCAATGCCAATTCCTTCCAGCACCAGCCCTATCTCGACAACCAGATCGCCGATCGTGGCTTCGACATCGTCAGCGTGGGCCTGACCATCACCACGCCGATGGGCGTTTATTCGAACAAGGTGAAGAGCCTCGATGAGCTGGAGGACGGCGCCACGATCGCCATCCCGAACGATCCGACCAATGGCGGCCGCGCGCTCCTGGTTCTCGCATCGAAGGGCCTCATCAAGGTCAATCCGGATGCCGGGCTGAAGGTCACCCCGGCCGACGTGACGGAAAATCCGAAGAACATCGAGTTCGCCGAGCTCGATGCGGCCCAGCTGCCGCGCTCGCTGGCCGATGTCGACGCGGCCGTGATCAACACCAATTACGCGCTCGAGGCCGATCTCCACCCGAAGGAAGACGCCATCGCCATCGAAAGCGAGAAGTCTCCCTACGCCAACGTGATTGCGGTGCGTAGCGCAGACAAGGATGCGCCCTGGGTGAAGACGCTCGTGGAATCCTACCATGACGACAAGATCAAGGCCTTCATCGTAGAGCACTTCAAAGGTGCGCTTATCCCGAGCTGGTGAAGATCGCACCGGCGGGAAGCGGATACATGCCCCGCGAAAGCCGGTGTTAACGGCAGTCGAGACGCTTGCCACGGGTCCCTTCTTCCCACCCTCGGGGAGAAGGTGCCGGCAGCCGGATGAGGGGCATTCTGCGAAGACCGCTTACAAGTGCTCGATCATCCCACCTGTATGCGGATGCCCGTGGCGCCGTTGAGCAGCCGCCTCAAATGATAGCTGGCGAGCGGATCATCGGAGTGCATGCCAACCAGCGCGGCGAAAGCCGGCATGGCCGTGGCGCAGTTCTGCTCGAGCTTGGCAAAGGCTTTCAGATACTGCGTCGTGATCGGCGCATCGAACTCCGCCGCCGACAAGGGCTCGTGGGCGCGCAACGGCTCGCTGCGTCCGCGCAGGACAAGATCGCCGATCGGCCGCCCGCTGAATTTCTTTGCCCCGCTCGCGACACTGTCGCTGACGCAAATCCGCGTGCCCAGCGCCTTGTTTGCGGCTTCTAGCCTCGCGGCGGTGTTGATTGTGTCGCCGTAGGCGGTGAAATCGAAAAAGCGATCGCCGCCGAAATTGCCGACCAGCGCGGGACCTGCGTGAACGCCGATACGTGTGGTCCCGAAGTCAACGCCTTTCTGTTTCCAGCGCAGGCGAAACGCTTCTGCCCATTGGTCGAGTGCTTGTGCGCAGGCGATCGCGCGGGCCGCATAGTCGGCTTGGTCGTCAGGTGCGTTGAACAGCACCTGAACCGCATCGCCGATCACTTTGGCCACGGTTCCTTCATGCATGAAGACGACATCCGCAAGGCCGCCGACATATTCGTTGAGCAATTCCGCCAGCACCTCGGGAACGGCTGTCTCGACCAGCGAGGTGAAGCCTGTGATGTCCGTGAAGATCACAGCGATGTTGCGCCAGCGTACCTGCATGTCATCGTTATCACCGCCAGCGGCAAGGCGCCTGGCAAGTTCGGGCGAAAAATAGCGAGACAGCGACGCATGCGCGCGCTCCGCTTCCGCCTGGCGGCGGCGTGCCTCGCGCAAGACCTCGACATGATGGATGGTCTTCAGGATCGTCGCTTCCAGATCCGCGAAATCGATCGGTTTGGTTAGGAAGTCGAACGCACCGCGATTCATCGCGGTCCGTATATTACTCATATCACCGTAGGCCGAGACGATGATGGCCGATTTCTTGTCCTCTCTCTCCTGCAGTTTCGCCAACAATGAGAGGCCATCCATGCGCGGCATATTGATGTCCATGACCACAAGATCGACATGGGGATGCTGCTCGATCGCCTGGAGCGCATCAACACCGTCACGCGCGAACACAAAACTGATGCGTCCGTCGCGAACTTGCTTTCGGAATTTCCGCAGAATAAGCGTCTCCAAGTCTGGCTCGTCATCGACCACGAGAATAGTTGCGGTCATGCGGCCGGTCCCAGTCTCGCCTCGATGGCCTGCCGCAGCTGGCTGAGGTCGATCGGTTTGGTCAGCATGCCCTCCGCGCCCCGATCCAGCGCAGTCCTGTGTGTCTCGGCATCTCCATAGGCGGTGATCATGATGATTGGAACATCCGGCCTTCGTGCGCGCATTTCCGGCAGCATGTCGAGACCGGTCATCCCAGGCATGTTAATGTCGGAAAAAATCAAAATCAGCGTTTGCTCACCAGTGTCGGCAATGCGGGTCAGGGCCTGCGCTGCTGAGGCCGCAAAATCCATCACAAAACGTCCGGCGCGAAGATCGCGGCGAAATTGCTGGCGTAACAAGACTTCGACGTCGGCTTCGTCGTCCACCACGAGAACCAATTGAGTCACGGCTCTTCTCCTATTGTGCGAAATTGCTTGCGCGGCAGCAGGATGATGAACTCGGTAAACGCACCGGGCTCGGTCTCGACATCGATCGTGCCGCCGTGTTGCTTCACGATAATGTCGTAGCTCATGGAGAGCCCGAGGCCAGTGCCTTCGCCAGGCGGCTTGGTCGTGAAGAATGGATTGAATATCTTCTCCCTAACCTCTGGCGGAATGCCGCCGCCGTTGTCGCGGATGCGGATTTCGACATGTTCGCCACGGTTGCGTGTGCTGGCGCAGAGCTCGGCTTCAAAGCCGAGGCTTTCATCACGGCTCCGCTTGGCTACGGCGTAGAATCCATTGGACATCAGATTCAGCAGCACGCGTGTGATCTCCTGCGGGAACACGTCGGCGACGCCGGCGTCGGAATCGAATGCCCGTTTGAGGGTCACGTTGAACTGCGGCTTATCGGCGCGCGCACCATGAAAAGCGAGATTGAGACTTTCTTCGACCAGCGTATTCACGTCCGTTGGCCGGTGTTCGCCGCCGCCTCCGCGCGAATGCAAGAGCATGTTCTTGACGATGGAATCGGCTCGCTTGCCGTGCTGCACAATCTTTTGCAGATTGTCCTTCAACAGTCCGCGCAGTTCATCGAGTTCGTCGCGAATATCGTCCGGGAGCGCGGCCGGCGCGAGCGCATCATTCAACTCGTCCGTCAATTCGACCGATAACGCCGCGAAATTGTTGACGAAGTTGAGCGGATTCTTGATTTCGTGCGCGATGCCGGCTGTGAGCTGGCCGAGCGAGGCGAGTTTTTCAGTCTGCACCAGACGATCCTTTACGGCGCGCAGGTCGTCAAGAGACTTGGCGAGCAGCGTGGTCCGCGACTGGATTTCTTCGAACAGCCGCGCGTTCTCAATCGCGATTACGGCCTGATCGGCGAACGTGTTTAGGAGTTTGATCTGGCTGTCGGTGAAGGTGCCCGGTTCGGCACGCGAAACACCGATCGTGCCAATAGCGATGCCCTCGCGAAGCAGGGGCACCACGATGATGCTTCGGTACCCCCTGGCGCGGGCCATCTCCTTGACGGCTTGAGGGATGCCGGGTTCGGTTTCGATATCGGAGCGGAACACCATGGTCGAGTTCATTGCGGCTCGACTGTGGATCCCTGAAGATGCCAACGGAGCAGGAAATGAAGCCCGGATCTCCTCGTGGCTGGCCCGGCTTCCCGCCGTGCATGCCGCCAGATGAAGCATACCACCTGCGACGCGCGTCACAAGCGCCGTTTGCCCGCCGAGCAGCCGCCGGGAGCTCTCAGAAATGACGTCGAAAACGGGCTGCACGTCGGTTCGCGACATGGAGATGACGTTGAGAATTTGCGCGGTGATAGTCTGGCGTTCCAGCGCAATGACAAGCTCCGATTGCAGGCTGGCATTCTCGGCCGCTGCGGAGCGTAGTTGCTGCTCAAGCTCTTCGATCCTGCGCCTCGGTTCGATGTCCATGGCTGATCATTCATTATCTGAAGCGCGCGCATAGCGCGATGAGAGCGGGGTGAGGTTGGCTGCAGGCTCGCCAGCCGCAACGGCTGGCCCCCAGAGCAGGCTCTCCGGCGGCATTGCCAGAGAAAGGCCGTTCGCCTTGCAGCCGCGGTAGACGAGATCGATGACCTCGTTTTTGGCCGGCATTCGGGTCGCCGGGCTCGCCACGCAGAACTGCAGCTCGACCTCGATAGCCATCGCATCGATCGCTTTGAGCGCTATGGCCGGCGCCGGAACCTTGACGATTCGCTCGCTGTTCCGCAGAACGCCTAGCATGATCTCTTCAACGACGGACGGCGCGTGGGTGGCGGCAATGTGCACGGCAAACGCAAGCCAGTGCGTTTCGTCAGGACGGCTGAGGTTGGTTACTCCTTGCTTCGCCAGGACGCTGTTGGGCACCACCAACTCATTATGCGCGCCGGTCAGCAGATTCGTCGAGCGCCAGTTGGTTTCGGCGACTCTCCCTTCCGTGCCGTCGCTGAGCCGGATCCAGTCGCCGATGACATAAGCCCGTCCGAGCGTGAGCGCGATCCCCGAAAAGACGTCGGCGAGCGTATTCTGCAGCGCCAGGCCGATGATGACGGCAACCACGCCCGAGGTGGCGACCAACGGGCCTATTGGCGCGCCGAAGACGAAGCCGATGATCGATAGCGCCACGCCGAGATAAACGAGGGCTACGATCAGATCCTGCAGGAGATGTGCCTCCCGCGGCCTGTGGTTGAGGCCGATATAGATGTGCAGGAAGCCGATGATCGTCCATGCAAGATGGCTCCACCAGAGGATCCTCGCCGATTTGGCAAGCAACAGGCCGGCGCCCTTAAGCTCGGCCTGGTCGAGCTGGAAAGGCGATATTCTGCCCATGCCGAGCACGAGGCTCATGGTGGCGAAAAACAGAATCTGCACAATCAAGCGCCCGGTCGGACGATTGCGCCCCTGAATGTGCCATACGAGAATGCCGGCAAGACCCAGAAGATTGATCAGGGCGAGCGGCAGAAAATGATGTTCGGCGAACATGGCAAGGCTCACCCGGAATGATGTGCAACTGGGCGGAAAGGCCGGGCGTGGGCACCCGGCCTCGCCGGCTACTTCTTGATCGGGAAGGTCAGCTCCTTCTCATTGGTGTCGACGACGAAGACCGCCAGCAGCCTCGCAGGCTGTGTATCGCTGGCATTCTCGCTGACGCCGTGGCGGTCGCCCGGGATTTCCGAGAAGCTTTCGCCCGCCTTGTAAACGGTAATGGGGCCGTCGTTGACCTGGCTGCGGATGGCACCCTCCAGCACCGTCGCATAGATGAAGGCGGAGTTTGGATGGGTATGAGCCGAAGAGAAACCGCCGGGACCATATTCAACGAGGACGCCCTTCATGCTCTTGCCCGGGACGTTGGGCAATTCGTGCTCGTAGACGAGCGTGACTTTGGCGTCCTTGTCGCCGGCGTCGTGGGCCGTGGCCGTCGTGGACAAGAGGGCAGCTACGGCAAGGGCAAGGATTGGCTTGGTCATGTCGAATTCCTTTCTCGAAAACCGGAGGGTGCGCCGCAGGAGGCGGTACACCGTCATCCATTCAGTTGCGGGTAGAGGTTGCGAACCACTGCTCGAAGGTGATCCGGCCGAGGCGGGGATTGTTGTCGGAAACGAGCGAGCCATCTTCCAATTTGGCGCCGAAGTAGCGAGCCTCCGGATCTGCCTCCACTTTCCGGGCATCGCCCTTTGCTTTCAGGAAGCGACTAACGAGTTCGTGCAGCCGGACCCGCTCCGGACCCGAAATCTCCACAATGCCATTGATGGGCGCGGCCGTCGCAACGGCGGCCATGTTGTCGGCCACATCGTCGGAGGCGATAGGCTGGACGTAGGCTGGCGACAGATGCACGGTGTCACCGACCGTGCCGGATTGGGCGATGCCGCCGAGGAATTCCATGAATTGCGTCGAATGGACGATCGTGTAGGGAATGCCGGATTCCCGGATGATATTTTCCTGGGCTACCTTGGCCCGCATGTAGCCGCTGTCGGGCAGCCGGTCGACGCCGACGATGGAAAGCGCGATGTGATGCTTTACGCCGGCCGCCTTCTCCGCTGCCATCAGGTTGCGCCCCGATGTTTCAAAGAATTCGAGCACGGCCTTGTCATCGAACGACGGCGAGTTTGCGAGGTCGATAACGACGGAGGCCCCGGCCAGCGCCTCGGCGAGACCTTCACCCGTGATCGTGTTGACGCCGGTGTTCGGGGCGGCGGCAATGACTTCATGGCCTTGCCTGCGAAGGCGGTCGGCCGTCTTCGAACCAATTAGGCCGGTTCCGCCAATAATGACGATTTTCATGAGCTTCTCCAGGGGCGGCACGCTGAGCGTGCCGCGTTGTTCATTGGTTGCCGAGGGTGGTCACAGGGTCTGGTTCAGGTCGACCCGGATCTGGGGTTCTGTGGCAGAGCCGGGAGCCGCCTGAGCCAATAGTCGGTCAGTAATCCCAGAAGACCGGAACCCACCGAAAGGCATCGCCTTCAATCGCCACCCGGCCAACGGATGGGAAGGGCAGGTGAGTGGCGACGAGTTGCTCGCCAGTCTGAGCCAGCTCCGTCAGAAGTCGCACGCGGACTCGAGCCGCTTCCTCAGGATCGTGCTCGAAACCGTTGAACCAGTCGGGGTGGTCGAAGCCGACCGCAAATACGGCATCGCCGGCAAACGTCAGGCGGTCACCGCCAGATGCCACACGAACTATACTGTGACCGGGCGTATGGCCGCCGGTGCGCTGGACGATCACGCCTGGCGCGACCTCATGCTGCTCATCGAACGGCCGCAGATGGCTCCGGTATTCTGCCATGAAACGCTTGGCGGTTGCCCTAAGAGCGTCCGGGAATCCCTGCGGCATGTGAGCGTGGGTGAAGTCGGGCGACTCCCAAAAGGTGACCTCGGCGGCTGCCACGTGAATCTGCAGATCTGGCCGCAGCCGGTCCTTCACACCTTCTACAAGGAGGCCACCGATATGGTCCATGTGCAAATGGGTCAGCACAATGTCGGTTACAGACCGAAGATCAATGCCCGCTGAATCCAGTCGCCTGACCAACTGGCCAGCACGCGGGAGGTTCAGATTAGGATCCAGTCCCAGCCCTGCGTCGATCAGGATGGTTCGATCACCGCTGCGCACCAGGGCTACGTTGAGCGACCAGTCGAACGCATCCGCTGGCAAGAACATCTCGCCCAGCCAGGCCGCGCGGGAGGCTGGATCAGCGTTGTGTCCCAGCATTTCGGTTGGGAGCGGTAGCATCCCGTCGCTGACCACCAGCACGTCAATCTCACCGACTCGCACCGCATAGCGCGACGGGACCAACTCTTCGGGTCCCGTTCTGCCGGGGTGTGAGTTGTTGTCCAAGCTCATGCTGGTCTCCTGCTGAGCAATCGAAGGGGGTATGGTTTCTGTCTGCGGCATGATGCGCTCCTGTTCTGCGTAATTGAAACGTGTCGGTTACAAGCCAGGGCGGATTTTATATTGAGGCGTGTTTGGCGGTCGATCCGGCCAAGGAAGAGGAAAGGCCATACCTGAGGATAGGGCAGCCTATGCTCTCTGTGCGGCCGCAGCGGAGATTTTGGCAGAGGGAGATTTTGGCAGAGGCTGGCATGAAGGAGCAGACGCTTTGCATCGGACCCTCCAGAGCGGATGAATCCGCCCGGTGCGTTCGCGTCTGCTCGGTGATCAAGCGGCGCGCTTGTGGTCTGCCGGATGCTGCAGCCGAAATCCGATCGCCAGCCGGTTCCATGCATTGATCATGGCGATGCCGATAGACAGCACCAGGAGTTCGTCTTCCGAAAAGACGCTTTGAGCAATTTCATAATCCGCATCCGGCGCACGGCTCTCGGCGATATTGGTCAGCGACTCGGCCCAGGTGAGTGCTGCGCGCTCACGGTCGCTGAACAGCTGCGATTGGCGCCAGGCGCTCAGAAGAAGCAGACGCTCTTCCGTCTCGCCCCGTTTCAGGGCGTCCTGACGATGCATGTGCAGGCAATGGGCGCAACCGTTGATCTGCGACACGCGCACCTTGACGATCTCCATTAGTTTGGGGTCGAAGCTTTTGGCAATCCAGGCTTCGACGGCGACGAGGCCATCGACTCCGTCATTCTTCCTGGTCAATATGTTCAAACGTCCGGTCATTCTGCTCTCCGTGGATTGATTGCGATCGGGTCGAAGCCACGCGGGTCGCCCGGATCACCAACTATCGACGGCATGGCGGATCATCCATCTGTCCGGAAGGCGCGCCCGATGCGCATCTGATGGAGCTGAGCCTTTCCGATCGATTAGGCTTCCCGTCGTTTGGGCCACCTCCTCCTATACTTCGGCAGAGGAAGGTCGCGTCCCATGTAGAATGGTGTGCGATCGCGAACCCACGCATTCTCCCGGCATGCGCAACCGCTGCCTTAGGAGAAAGAAGATGCCCAAAAATATCAATGTGTTGGCGCTCTGACGCAGCCGTCGCGACGGGTCGTTCGACGCGATCGGCTCGGGCCGGCGGTTCCCATCCTCTTTCGCATTTCAATCATCGTGAAGGATAAAATATGCAGGACATTTCAAACCCACCGGCTGTCGGCGTCTCGCGCCGCGACGCGCTGCTCGGCAGCCTTACCGCCGGTATCGCAACGGCCTTGCCGGCGGTTGCCGCCGCAAACACTCCGAAGCAGCCTCTCACCGCCACCATTAACCACGGAAAGCAAGCCATGAGCACCATCACCACCAAGGACGGCACAGAAATCTATTACAAGGACTGGGGCACCGGTCCGGTCGTCACCTTCTCGCACGGCTGGCCGCTGAACTCCGATGCATGGGACGGTCAGATGCTATTCCTCGTCCAGCAGGGCTTTCGCGTCGTGGCGCACGATCGCCGCGGCCATGGACGCTCAAGCCAGCCGACGTCGGGGAACGACATGAACGGATACGCCGATGATCTGGCGGCCGTTATCGAGGCGCTGGACCTCAGGGACGCAACGCTGGTCGGTCACTCCACCGGCGGGGGCGAGGTTGCCCGCTATATCGGCCGGCACGGTACGAAGCGCGTCGCCAAGGCCGTCCTCATCGCCGCCGTGCCGCCAGTCATGGTGAAATCGGCGGCCAATCCGGAAGGCCTGCCGATCGAGGCGTTCGACGCGATCCGTGCTGGTCTCATCAAGGATCGCTCGCAATTCTACCGTGACCTTGCCCCGCAATTCTACGGCGCCAATCGACCCGGCTCGAATGTTTCCAAGGGCACGCTCGACCAATTCTGGCTCTGGAGCATGCAGGCGGGTCTCTTGAACGCCTATGAATGCGTCAAGGCGTTCTCGGAGACCGACTTCACCGAAGATTTGAAGAAGTTCGATGTGCCGACGCTCGTCCTGCACGGCGAGGACGACCAGATCGTGCCGGTCAAGGATTCCGCCGTCAAATCTGCTCGGCTGATCAAGGGTGCCAAGGACATCTACTATCCCGGCGCGCCGCACGGCATTACCGCCACGCATCAGGACCAGGTCAACGCCGACCTGCTCGCCTTCCTCAAGGCCTGATCCCAGGCGGGATGCGGAGCAGCCCGCCGTGCTCCGCATCCCGTCCGCGCTTGGGGCGGCAATTCGCGGCATGCTCATAACCGGCAGCGCCAGCGGAATCGGCCCCAGCACGGCCGAACTTGTGCGCTCGAGACGTCAACCGCCTCCTCGACTTCGCGCGGCGCTACGGCGAGCAGGTTGTCCCCATTGAACGCGATGTGACGGACAGGTCGCATCGCAGGGCGCAGTCGCAACCGCGATGGAACGGTCCGCATGCTTCGACGTGCTGTTGAACAAGGCCGGCTATCCGCATCCAGGCCCTGTCGAATAGGTCTCTGAAGATGATTTCAAGGCGGAGATCGACACCCTGCAGACGTCAGGACATATCATCAACATCTCCTCCAGCTCGGCGCGCCTCGCCAGGACGATCTGCCGGAACTGCTCGTCCCCGGAAGCGACGCGCTGGCGCGATTTTCCCAGAATGATGCGGTCCGATGGACGGCCGCGCGCGCCGCTGGAATGAGGCGGCAGTTCGTCGGACCTCGACGTGGATGCCACGCCGCTGCTCCGGACTGACAAGAACCATCCAAGCGGATGTCGGATATCGTTGCGACATGACAGTTTTCTACCAAGCCGGCCAAGCGACGGCGCCGCCGCCGATACATGGATTTCCATAAGTTGTGGCTGTCCAGTGGCGCGAATAGTGTACGACGCGGGGTCGCTGGCGCTGAGGTCGAGACTAGCCATTCGATATGCTGGCGCCGCCCAAGCTTTATTTTCCCTGCAGGAGCCGCCGATGACGGACGTCTGGTCGAACCGCCCCCAATTCCTGCACCTGGGTCTGTTTTTTCTGGCTTGTGTCCTGGGTTGCGGCTTCGCGCAGGCACTTGCAGTCGTACCCGGAACAGGCATTTCCATATGGCCCCCGAGTGGGCTTTTCGTTGCAACCCTTATCCTTACACCCAAGCAGAGCTGGCCCTGGTGGGTGCTGGTCGGCTGCCTTGGCGAGCTATTCGGCAATGTCCTGTGGTTCCAGAGCCCGCTGCCGGCCGCCGTCTTGATTTATACCGGCAACGCGCTCGAAGCGATGGTCGGCGCATGGCTCGTAAATCGGGTATTGGGTCGGCCGGTTCGGCTGGAATCCTTGCGGGAAGTTCTTGTGTTCGTCGTGGTGGGCGCTGGAGCTGCCCCGGTGGTCAGTGCGACGATAGGGAGTGCGACGCTTGCCTGGTTCGGCATATTCTCGCAAACGTTCTTGGCGGCCTGGCCTCTCTGGTGGATCGGGGACGCCACTGGGGTCCTGCTCGTCGCGCCGCTCGCGCTCGCCGTGATCCAGAACTGGAACGGCAAGGCCGAGCTAACGGCTGCGCGATGGATAGAGGCATGCGTCGTGGGAGTTATCCTTCTCGGCGTCGCGACCCTTTCGCTCGGCGGCTACCTGCCCTTCGCCTATATAATCATGCCGCCGCTGCTTTGGGCTGCGGTGCGCTTTGAGTTCAAGGGGGCTGCCGTTACCCTCGCCCTCCTCGCGCTAATCACCGCGGTCTTCACGATATCCGGCGCCAGCCAGTTCGCCGGAAACGCCGAGAACCAACGCCACAACCAGATCATGCTGCAACTCTTCCTGGCGATCTCCGCATTTTCGGCCCTGGTCGTGGCCGCCATGTCCCGGCAGCACCAGCTCGCGTTGCTGACATTGCGCCAAAGCATGGAGGCCCTGCGCGACCGGGAGCGAGAGCTCTCGCAGATCGTGAACTTGGTCCCAGTCCACATCAGACGCCTGACGCCCGAAGGCGAGCCGACCTTCTTCAACAAGCGCCTGGTGGATTTTTTCGGTCTGGATCTGCAACAGTTGCACAGGCCAGGCACAAGTCAGCTAGAGGCAAACATTGAGGCTCTTGTCCATCCGGATGATGCGCCCGGTCTATTGCAGGCGGTCCGCGATGCTGTCGCCAGAGGCGAGCCATACTCGATGAAATATCGCATGCGCCGCGCGGACGGCGTGTATCGCTGGGTTGATGGCCGAGCGGAACCCTTGCGAGACGAAGGCGGGACGATCTTGCAATGGTACGCAATCTCAATCGACATAGATGATGAGGTGCGCGCGCAGGAGGCCTTGCGCGACCGGGAGCGGGAGCTCTCGCAGCTCGTAGACGCCTTGCCAGTCCACATCTGGAGCTGGACGCCTGCTGGCAAGCTGGCCTACGTCAACAAGCGATCTTTGGAGGATCTCGGCCTTTCCAAGGCGAATTTCGAAGATTCCGTCCGGGTGGCGCAAAAGCTGGTACATCCCGAAGATGCCCCCGAGGTCCTTCGAGCGTCAGCCAACTCCCTTAAGTCTGGCGACGCCTTCATGAGGCGTTATCGCCGGCGTTGGAAAGATGGCAGCTATCGCTGGATAGAGGCACGCGCGCAGCCTCTGCGCGATCAAGATGGAACGATCGTTCACTGGTATCAGGTGTCCATCGACATCGACGAACAGGTGCAGGCCGAAGAAGCGCTGAAGAGCAGCAAGCGGCAATTGGAGCAAATGATCGACGCCATGCCTTTCAATATCCTGAGCTTCGCCGCTTCAGGCAAGATGACCTACACCAGCAAGCGATATCTCGACGACGTTGGTTCGCCGACGGCAGACTTCCAAGACTTTGATGCGCTGGCCCGGGACGTGGCTCACCCCGACGACTTTCCAGCGATGTTTCAGAGGGCATCGGATGGCTTTGCGGCCGGTGAGCCTTTCGTGAACCGATTTCGCGGGCGAAACAAGCAGGGCGTCTATCGCTGGAAAGAGGCGCGGGCGCAACCGTTCCGTGATGCAGATGGCACAATCGTGCAGTGGTACATTGCTTCGATCGACATTGAGGACGAGATGCGCGCGCAGGCGGCATTGCGCGAGAGAGAACGCTTCCTTTGGCAACTGGTGGAAACACTGCCGGCGATGATTGATTGTGTCGCACCGAACGGCGAACCTGTCTATCGCAGCCAGCAACTGCGCGAGTTCCTTGGCTATGAGCTGGAGGAACTGGATGGGAAGGCCAAAACGCGGCTGAACGGCACGCTCGATGCCGCGGTCCATCCCGACGATGTCGCGGGCGTCAAGGAGCATTTTGCCCAGTGCGTGGCGACCGGCGAACCCTATCTCAGAAAGCACCGCCTACGACGCTTCGACGGCGAATATATCTGGGTCGAAACGCGCGCCGCGCCGATGCGCAAGGACGACGGCACCATCGTGCAATGGAACGTTATTTGCCTGGATATCGATGGCGAGGTGCGGATGCAGGAAGAGCTGCGCCTGGCGCAGGAGCGACTTGCGCGCGCCAGCCAAGCCGCGAGCCTCGCGGAGCTGTCGGCCTCCATCGCCCATGAGGTGAATCAGCCCTTGGCGGCGATCGTCGCCAATTCGCATGCGTGCTACCGCTGGCTGTCGGCTGAGCCCGTCAATGTCGCGCGCGCCAAGATCACGACCGAACGGGTAATCCGCGACGCCAACTCAGCGGCGGAAGTCGTCGGCCGTATCCGTGCGCTGTTCAAGCAATCCGTGGAGAATAGGACCAGCCTGTCGCTCTCCGGCGTCATCGCCGAGGCGTGTAACCTGGTGGCGGGGGAGGCTTTGCGCCGTCGCATCCGGCTCGACATCGACGCGGAGGTCATGCTTCCGCCCATCGCAATCGACCGCATTCAGATCCAGCAGGTCCTGGTCAATCTCATGCGCAATGGCATGGAAGCAATGGAGGCCGTCGCGGTGGAAAAATTGCTCACCGTGCGCGCCTATCGCGTGGGCAGTGAGGTGCAGACCGAAATTGGCGACCGGGGAAGCGGTATCGAGTTTCCGGATCAGATCTTCGAACCTTTCTTCACGACGAAAGAGAATGGAATGGGCATGGGTCTCGCCATCTGCCGCTCGATCGTCGAGGCGCATGGCGGGCGTTTATGGGCCGAGAAAAACGAACCGCATGGCGCGCGGTTCGTTTTCACCTTACCAATCGCGGGGAAAGCGGCGCCATGACAGCGGATGACCACGTCGTTTTCATCGTCGATGATGACAAGCGCATAACGGAGGCTCTCGGCGAGCTCCTGGAGACCCACGGGATGCGTGCCATCGCCTTCGGTTCGGCGGGCGATTATGTCAGCGCCGAGAAACCGGATGTGCCTTCTTGCCTGATCCTCGACGTCGAATTGCCCGATATCAACGGACTTGAACTGCAGCGCCAGATCGCCGAGGGCGATCATCCACCCATCGTCTTCATCACCGGGTATGGCGACATTCCCTCCTCGGTACGGGCGATCAAGCATGGTGCGGTGGATTTCCTCACCAAGCCGTTCAGCGACGCGGACCTCATGGCTGCGGTGCATACGGCGATTTCCGAGGATCGGAAAAACCGATCGGAACGGGCTGAACTGAGCGTGTTGAGGCAGCGTTATCTCGAACTGACGTTGCGCGAACGCGACGTGCTGCCGCTCGTGGTCAGCGGCCTCCTCAACAAGCAGGCGGCATCGGAACTGGGAATCAGCGAAGTGACGCTGCAGGTCCATCGAAGGAATGTGATGCAGAAAATGGCCGCGGCATCACTCGCCGACCTGGTGCGCATAGCGGAGCGACTGGGAATACCGATCACCCATTCGCGCCGAACGGGAGGAAATTGATCATGGAGAACACCAAGCCAGTCGTCGCGGTTGTCGATGACGACCCGAGGCTGCTCGAGTCGCTGGAAGAACTGCTGGAATCCGCTGGATATGCAACTTGCTGCCTCCGCTCGGCCGAGCACCTGCTCGCCCGCGGCCTGTCGGACCTGGACCTGCTGATCACCGATATCGGCATGCCCTGCATGAACGGCTTTGAACTTCGTGACATCGTCAACAAGGCGCGTCCGGAACTGCCGGTATTCCTGGTCACCGGCCGCCACGAGATCGCCTCTCAGGGCCGCGCGCGGGGCATCAGCGGCTTTTTCCGCAAGCCTTTCGATGCGCCTGCCCTGCTCATCGCGATAGGGGAAGCTTTGCAGAAATCGAGAAATGGAGGGTGATTATGAGAATTGACCAGCCGCTCCGGAGATCGGCAGTGCTGTCGCCACAGCACAAGAATGACACAAGTGAGCCCGTCGTCATCATCGTCGATGACGACGCGGCTGTTCGCGAAGGCTTGTCGGAACTGATCCTCTCGGCGGGCTTCCAGGCCGTAGCCTTCGCCTCGACCCGTGAAGTGCTCGACGCCGACATACTGGACAGCCCTGGCTGTCTGATCCTTGACGTTCGCATGCCTGGGGCAAGCGGCCTCCACCTGCAGCACCATCTGGCGGAGAGCGGCAATGGGAAGCCGATCATCTTCCTGACCGGACACGGCGATATTCCGATGACGGTACAGGCGATGAAGGCAGGTGCCGTCGATTTCCTTACCAAACCCGTGCGCGACCAGACGCTGCTCGATGCGGTGATCGCCGGCATTGCGCTCGATGCGTCGCGACGGGCCAACGCCATGGTCGTCAGGCGCAACGTCGAACGCCTGGAGACGCTCACGCATCGCGAGCGCGAGATCCTGCGTGAAGTGGCGCGGGGGCGGCTCAACAAGCAGATCGCATTCGACCTCGGGATAAGTGAGGTCACTGTCAAGCTGCACCGCGCCAATGTCATGCGCAAGATGGAGGCCGGATCGATCGGCGAGTTGATCAGGGCCTGGGAGACGCTGCCCATGGCGATGCGCGAGGCCGGCGGCGCCTGGTTCTGACAGGATCGATTTTTGCCGGCGTCGCCGATGATAGGTTGTGATCACATCGCTTCGATGGCTCTCGCCTCGCGCGCGATGAAGTCGCAGAACAGTTTGACGCGCAATGGCACGGTGCGGCCGAATGCATGCAGTGCATTGAATGGCAGGCTTGGAAGTGCGATCTCTGGCGCGGGCGTGACAAGCGTACCCACTTGCAGTTCCTTTGCCACCAAGCACCGCAGCAGATAAGCGGCGCCCAACCCGGCGAGCGCCGCTTGGATGAGTGCGGCGCCCGAATCGCAATCGACGCGGCCGACAGGCACAAAGCTGCTCCCGTCTGCCAGGCGCACGGGCTGAACCAATCCGCCGAGGACGTATCGGGCAAAGGGCAAGGCTGCAAAACTTTTGGCAGGCAGCGGATTGCCCCAGGTCTCAAGAAAAGCCGGAGAGGCGACGATCACCATCTGCAGGTCGGCCAGATGACGGACGATCAAATCGCCTTGCGTCGGATTGCCAGCGCGCAACACGACGTCAAAATCCTCCCGGATCAGATCGACGAACCGGTCGGTCAGGCCGATATCGAGATGCAAGTTCGGATTGTCGGCCGCAAAGCCTGTAAACAGCCGCGGCAGCAGCAGGGGCGCCAGCTCGGCTGGCATGCTGACGCGTAGACGGCCGGAGAGTGCGGCATCGGACCCGATCCCCTCGTCGCTCGACTCCAGATCCCGCAGGAGCGGTGCGACGCGTTCGAAGAAAATCCGGCCGTCCTGTGTCAACGTCAGGGCCCGGGTGGAGCGTAGGAAGAGACGCGCGCCGATCTTCTTTTCAAGCCGCGCCACGCTCTTCGACACCGCCGATGGCGTCGTGTCGAGATTGCGTGCCGCGGCGCTGAAGGAACCGGCCTCCACCGTTCGCACAAAGGCTATCAATCCAGAAGTCTCGTTCAGCAGGTTCGGCATTCGCAACTCCGCGGCACAAATCATGTGCGTGCCCATGATCTAATGGATGAGCGTGCCGCCGTTTATCTCAAGCTCAGTTGAAAGGAGATAAACAATGCAACGTCTCGAAGACAAGGTCGCCGTTATCACCGGTGGCAATAGCGGCATCGGCAGGGCGACCGCCAAGCTTTTCGCCGAGGAAGGCGCGCGGGTCATCATCACCGGCCGGCGGCAGGATGTCGTAGACCAAGCGGTGCGCGATATTGGTCATCATGCCTTGGGGGTCGTGGGTGATGTCGCTGATCTCGAACATCACCACAGGGTGGCGGACATGATCCAGAACCGTTTCGGCGGCGTCGACATCTATATGGCCAATGCCGGCGTCATTAGTCTAACCGCATCCGGCGATGTGACGCCGGAAGATTACGATCGGCATTTCGCCATCAACACGCGCGGCGTGTTCTTCGGCGTCCAGACGATCGCGCCTCTAATCCGCAATGACGGCAGTATCATCGTCACGAGTTCGCTGGCGGCGACAAAGGTGTTGCCGGACCACGCGGTTTACGCCGGCTCGAAGGCCGCCGTAGCCGCCTTCGCTAAGAATTGGGCGATCGAATTCAAGGCACGGCGCATCCGCGTCAACATTCTTAGCCCCGGGCCGGTCGAGACCGAAATCCTCGGCAAGCTCGGCGTATTGGAGGCGGAACGCCCTGCATTCGAGGATCACATGGCGTCACTCATCCCGGCGGGGCGAATGGGAAGGCCGGAGGAGCTGGCGCGCGCAGCGCTCTTCCTCGCCTCCGACGAGGGCAGCTTCGTAAACGGGATCGAACTTCATGCCGACGGCGGCATGACCTTGGCTTGAGTCGCAAGTCGGCGCTCGTGCGCCAGTTCATCCGCGCTGCTGGTGCCAGGCTCTGGTTTTTGCCGCCCTACTCCCCCGATCTCAATCCGTGTGTGATGGCTGCTGCGCGTTAAGGTGTCGGTTCGGATTTGGTGAACAGGTCGGTTACGGCAAAAGCCAGCGGGTTTTTCAGCAGCCTGCTAGAGCAGTTCAACGTTTCATGGAAACACTGAAATGCTCTAGCCATTTGATCCAACGCACTTTTGGACGGAAAACCGTTACGCACTTTTCCTGGACGTGCTCTAGCTTCCGAGATGCCGCGCGCCGCGCTTCTTGGCAAGCATGATCTGCCTCTGCCTCTGGCGGTAACGTTCGCGATCCTCTTCGGTGCGGGTGTCGTGGCAGTGAACGCAGGAGACGCCTTCCTCGTGAAGGTGCGACTGGAGGTCGGCGGGCGTCAGCGGCTGGCGGCAGGCATGGCAGAGCGTGTGCTCGCCCTCCTGCAGCCCGTGGGTTACGGACACGCGCTCGTCGAAGACGAAGCAGGCGCCTTCCCAGAGGCTCTCTTCCGGCGGTATTTCCTCGAGATATTTGAGGATGCCTCCCTTGAGGTGATAGACCTCCTCGAAGCCCTGCTCTTTCATGAAGGCCGTCGCCTTCTCGCAGCGGATACCGCCTGTGCAGTACATGGCGATCTTCGGCTTGTTGTGCAGGCCGCTATTGTTGCGCACCCATTCGGGAAATTCCCGGAACGTCTTGGTCTTGGGGTCGACGGCTCCCTGGAAGAGGCCGATGGCCGTTTCATAGTCGTTGCGCGTGTCGATGACCAGCGTTTCCGGATCGGAGATCAGCGCATTCCAGTCCTTCGGCTCCACATAGGTGCCGACCACCTTTTTGGGGTCGATGTTTTCGACGCCCATGGTGACGATCTCCTTCTTCAGGCGCACCTTCATGCGCAGGAAGGGCATGGCCGAGGCCCGACTCTCCTTGTGTACCAGGCCGGCGAATTCCGGCTGCGCGCGCAGACAGGCCAGGACCGCCGCAATGCCTTCCTCGGTGCCGGCGATCGTCCCGTTGATGCCCTCATGCGCAAGAAGCAGCGTTCCCTTCACCCCATTGGCGTCGCAGATCGCCTGCAGCGGCTCGCGGAAACCGGCGAAGCGCGGAAAGGATACGAAATGGTAGAGGGCGGCCACCAGAAACTGGCCCGGCGTCTCCGGGCGGCGCGATGTCGTGAGCATGTCGGTCATGCGGCACGCAAATACAGCTTTCGGGCGCCAAGTGCAATTGCGGCGAATCGCGCCCGAGCCTGACTTTCGGGAAGCGTTCTACCTTCCGGCTTCGAGCCAGAGCAGTTCGAGGGTTCGGCTCTCCCTCCGCGGCCGGTCGAGAAAGACCGCATCAGCGCGCTTCAAGGCCTCACGCCTCAGCGCGTCCTGCCTGGCCGCGACATTCGAAAGAAAATGTTCCCTGCTGTTGCCGGCAAGGTCGGGCCGCTCGTCGACGAGCGACATCAATTCGGCGATGTCATTCAGATGGCCGAGCACGTCGACCAGGTCGCTGGCCTCCGCTCTCTTTGCCCGCATCCCCGATGGCCACGCCTCGCGAAGCAGGGCAAGCTGCATTCGGTAATCCTGCGCGCTTTTGCGCAAGTCGTGAAACAGCGCCGTATCGGTGCTGGCCGCACAGGCCGCCCTGGCGCGTGCGGCGCGCCGCAACGTCTGCCGCCAGCCCTTCGCGAGGCGGCGGGCGGATTTCCGCCTGCCGTCATGGAAGGAAACATGAGCGAGCGCGGCGTGCGCCTTTCGGCAATTGACGATGGTTTCTTCGATTTTCCGGTCGAGATTGCCTCGTTCTTCGGCAATCCGGTCGCGCCGGCTTGCGAGGATCGAGCAGACCTTGTCGAGGGCCAGCTGCTGCTCCTCGCTCGCCGCGTGCTGGCGCAGATAGCCGGCATTCTCGACAAGCGCTGCCGCGTCGCGGAATGTCGAGAGATTGCGTGCCATGGCGCGGAAGCGTGCGTTTTCCTGCCTCTGGAAGAGTGGCGCATCCGCGACCACGAGGCGATAGAGCGAGCGCAGGCGCTTGAAGCTCTTGCGCGCATCGTGAATCGCTTCATGCACGCCTTCGGGTTGAGCCTCGAGCATCGCAATCGCGCGTTCGATCTGTTCCCCTCCGACGGCGCGGAAGTCCTCGGTAAAGGGGCGCTTCGGATGGAAGGCAAAGGTCATGTTTGCGCTTCCAGCAGTCCTTCGGTGGCAAGCGCCTGATTGGAGTAGCGGCGATCGCCGGTGATCTCGCGCCCCAGCCAGGCCGGCAGGTTGGGCAGGTCCGTTTCCCGCTTCATTTCGACTTCGGCGACGGTGAGCCCTTCGAGCGCACCCTCATAGACGTCGACCTCCCAGGTGAACCCCTTGTGCGGTATCCGGAAACGCCGTTTCTCGATGACGATGCCGATCGCGTGGGTCAATAATTCCCGCGCGTCGTTCATGGGGAGATCGTATTCGTACTCGTTGCGGACGAGGGCCGATTTGCCGATCTTGATGGTCAGGCGTGCCCGCTTGTTGCCGTGAATGCGCACGCGTACGGAGCGGTCTTCCATGGTGACGATGTAGGCCTGACGTAGCCTGATGCCCTTGTCCGCGTGTTGCCGCCAGCCGTCGGTGGCGACAAGAAACTTGCGCTCAATCTCCTTTGCCATGGATCTCCTGCCATTTCGAGATGTCGGCCGGCACAGACTACCGTTTAATCGATGTCGCTCAAGTCTTGTCCCTTCGATCACGATGATTTTAGATCGGATCGACCTGAAATCGTGAACGTGGCCGGTCCCGACAAGTTAGAGCGGAAGCGGGCGGTATAGCGCGAATAGTTTTCCGCGCCCGACCTGTCGGGCTCGACAACCGCAGACTGGCACGCTATGCGAGGGCATTATTCAATCGTTTTAAAAGGACGATCGGCATGAGCGCGAAAACGGACAAGCTTCTCTCAATCCTCAAGCTGCAGCCGGTGGTTCCCGTCCTGGTGATCGACGATGCGGCGTCGGCGGTACCGCTCGCGCGGGCGCTGGTCGCCGGCGGCCTCAAGGCGATCGAGATCACCTTGCGCACGCCGGCCGCTCTGGAAGCGATCCGTGCGGTCGCGGGTGAGGTGGAGGGCGCCGTTGCCGGTGCCGGCACCATCCTCAATGCCGCCCAGTTCGAAGAGGCCGTCGCGGCCGGATCGCAGTTCATCGTCAGCCCCGGCACGACGCAGGAACTGATCGACGTCGCCAACGATCACGAGGTGCCGCTGCTTCCGGGTGCGGCCACGGCGAGCGAGGTCATGGGGCTGCGCGAGGAAGGCTACGGGGTGATGAAGTTCTTCCCGGCCGAGCAGGCCGGAGGCGCCGCCTATCTGAAGTCGCTCTCATCGCCGCTCGCAGGCACCCTGTTCTGCCCGACCGGCGGCATTTCGCTTGCCAATGCGCGCGACTACCTGACGCTTCCCAACGTCGTTTGCGTCGGCGGCTCCTGGGTGGCGCCGAAGGACCTGGTCGCCAGGGGCGACTGGGCCGGCATCACCAAGCTTGCGGCCGAGGCCTTCGCGCTCAAGGGCTGATCCCAGCCGGCACCTGATGGAGAGGGCCGGCAGTCGTCCGGCCATTTCATTCTTCACGCCGGTTTGTCTTTCCGCGGCAACGTTCCTATGTCTCAATCGGCCAACGACGGAGCGGGGTGGGGCGTTCATGCTCGCCACCGCGCATGGACCGAAAAGGAGCAAGCCTGATGTTCGACGCGAAGAAATTGCTGGATCAGTTCCTGGGATCGCAGGTCCCCGGCGCCGGAGGGTCTGTCCGCGGCCGGGCGGATCAGGTGACCAAAGTCGCGAAGGACAATCCGCTTGCCACCGGCGCGATCGCCGCGGTTCTGCTCGGCACGAAATCCGGACGCAAGCTGGCCGGCAATGCCGCCGTCCTCGGCGGTCTCGCAGCCATCGCCGGCCTTGGCTATCAGGCCTACAAGAACTACCAGTCCGGCAAGGAGCCGGTGGCCGAGCCCGCACCACGCGCACCGGCCCAGTTGCCCGCGCCTCCCGCCGACTCCGGCTTCGCCGCGCCGGAAGCGCTGAGCGACGACTTCGCGCTCGTGCTGGTGCGCGCCATGATCGCCGCTGCGCGCGCGGATGGCCATATCGACGGCGCCGAGCGCAGCCGCATCATGGACAAGCTGTCCGTTTCGGGCCTTTCCGCGGATGCGGCGGCCTTCCTGGAAGCGGAACTCGTCAATCCGATCGATCTCGACGCCATCATCTCCGCCGGGGAGACGGAGGAGGAGCGGGTGGAGATCTATACGGCATCCCGTCTCGCGATCGAGCCGGACGGCCGGGCCGAGCGCGGCTATCTCGACCTGCTTGCCGGACGACTCGGCCTGGCCGATGCGCTCGTCGACCATATCGAGGCGACGGTTTCTGCGGCAAAGATTCCGGTTTGAACGGATTCAAGGGCGGGCGCCGATCCGTTCCGCTCATGGGTCGCATCACGAGTTTGAATTTGTCACCGCCCCGCGTCTGTCCTATTGCCAAACACGAATGCAAACGCGGGAGCAGTTGATGCGTGACCTTGCCGACTGGAAGGGATGCCCGGCGCCGAAACCGGTGCTCATCGAGGGACGATACGTTATCGTCGAGCCCTATGACCGGGCGAAGCATCTGAATGCTCTCTGGAACGATGCCTTCGGTGGCATGGCCATCAATCCTCTGCTCAAATATTTTTCCCAGGACGATTTTTCGGGCATAGAGGATTTCGATGCCTGGCTTTCCGCGGTCCAGCAGAAGTCGGCCTGGGTGACCGAAGTCTTTCGCGAACGGGCGAGCGGCAAGGTCGTCGGCATGGCAAACTACATGCGCGCCGATCCCGCCAACGGCGTCCTCGAGGTCGGCGGCGTCGCGCACGGGGCCGCCATGGCGCGGTCGCCGCTTTCGACGGAAGCGCACTATCTCATGGCCAGGCACGTGTTCGAGGACCTCGGCTATAGGCGCTACGAATGGAAGTGCCACAGCGAAAATCAGGCGAGCCGCACCACTGCGGCGCGCCTCGGCTTCACCTTCGAAGGCATTTTCCGTCAGCACATGGTTTCGAAGCGCGCCAATCGCGATACGGCCTGGTTCTCGATGATCGATCGCGAATGGCCGCTCATCAAGGCCGCTTTCGAGCACTGGCTTTCGCCCGACAATTTCGATCGCGATGGGCGCCAGAAGCAGCGCCTCGAGGATATCCGCGCAACGCTTGGCGCTGGGGAGGAGCGAAGGTGAGCACGCCCGAGAAGGAGAAATCGCCCGCCGTCGCGGCAGCCATCATTCTGCTGGTGGTCGGGATCGGCTTCTTCGCGTTGCCGTCGATCATGGTGAGGCTCGGCGACATATCCCCATGGCTTGCGGCCGCGGTCGGCTGCCTATTCGTGATAGGCTTCTTCCTGATATTCTGGCTGCGCGCCCGCCATCAGCGCCGGAAGGGGCTGTAATTTCTCGCGATCGACGCGCGCCCGCATGCGCTGACGGTGCGCCTCAGCTCTGCAGTGCCGCGCCCAGAAGCACCAGCCCGAGCAGCAGGACAAGCAAAGCACCGGCGATCTCGATGCCGTTCGAGATACGCGCCGCGGCCGAATCGCTGGAGGCATAGCGCACGGCAATGCCCTTGGCCGTGACGGCCATGGTCGCCAGGATCGAAACGGTGATTGCCGTACCGATCGACATGGCGAAGACCGAAAGCACGCCGCCGAGATAGAGCCCGTTCAGGAGGGCGAAGGACAGCACGATCAGCGCGCCGGAGCAGGGCCGCAAGCCGACTGCGACAATCGCCGACCAGGCTTCGCTGAGCGCGAAGCGGTCGCCCTTCAGGAGCGCCGGATCGGGTGCGTGGGCGTGGCCGCAGGTGGCGCAGACCTCGCCAGGCCCGTGCGCGTGGTGGTGATCGTGATGATGATGATGCTCGTGCCTGTGGCCATGAACGTCATCGGCATGCATCATGGCAGGGGCAGGGGCCGGACGCAGTATCGATCGCAGCTTGCGGAAGACCAGCCAACCGCCGAAGGCAGCGATCAGCGCATAGCTCGCGATTTCGAGTGCACGGGTGGCGTTCGTCATGCTGATCGAGGAGCCGCGCAACACGAGATAGACGGCGCCGATCAGGAGGATGGCAACGACGCCCTGCAGGATCGAGGAGAGGAAGGAAAGCAGCACGCCTCTCTTCAGTTCCGTCTCATTGGCGATCATGTAGGAGGAGATGACTGCCTTGCCGTGGCCCGGACCGGCGGCGTGGAAGACACCGTAGGTGAAGGAAAGGCCGATCAAGGACCAGAGCTGCCATGGGTTCTCGCGCATGTCCTTGAGCGCGTCGGTCAGCATTCGGTAGAAGCCTTGCTGCTCCATGTTCACCCAGGAAAAGAAACCGCCAAGAAAGCCCGTCGTCCGGATGGAGGGCTCGGCCGTGCCGATGCCGAGAGGCGACTGTGCGGCGGCGACGGTTGCGGAAAATACCGTCAACAGGAAGGCGGCCGCGATCAGGCGGCCGGCGTCGCGGGCATTCAGCATGTGATCTCGATCCTGGTTGCAAAAAGCTTCGACGTGTCAGTCCCGGTCGGATCGTTCCAGAAGGCGTCGGTCAGCGTGTCCTTGTTCTCCGCCAGCACTTCGTCGGGATCGGGCCGCACCACCTGATGCTGGCAGGCCTCGATCTTTTCGCCGACGACGGAGAGGTCCTCGTCGGTCGGGAAATCCATGGCGGTATACATGGTCGGGTCGTAGACGCCGAAGGAAAGCTTGCCCTTAAGCGGCATGGTCTCGGCAGGCTTGACCGCAAACATCATCAGGAGCTGGTTATCCTTGTAGTCGACGGTGATGCTGTCGGGTCTGCTGACCTTCACGGATTTGCCGTTGTCGGAAATCGACGTGTAATAGTTGTACTCCGCCAGCGACTCGAGCACCGTCTGGCCGACTTCCTTCAGTTCATCCGGGTCGAGCGTGGCGTTCGCGTTCTTGTCGAAGTCGAGAACGACGCTTGCCGAAAACAGCTCGTCGAACCGCCAGACATTCCTCAACTCGCCGATCCCGCCCGTGTCGTCCGAGACGATCTCGAGGCGGGCTTCCGCGAATATATGCGGGTGGGCGAAGGCGAGCGTGGGCGCGAGGAGCGTCGCAAGGCCGGCCATGACGAGGCTTTGTATTTTCATGGGAATGGGAATCCTTTCGGCCGGGGCCGCGCGAATCGTCCCCGAATGTACCGTAAATGAGACGGAATTGGGACTTGCAGCGCGTCGTTCCAACGCGTGAGGAAGGATCGCAGTCGCATCAGCGCGTGCTGCGGAACCAGCTGTGGAGGAAGTCGACGAAGGTGCGAACCTTGGTCGGGAGGTAACGACGATGCGGATAGATGGCGTAGATGCCGCGATCCTTGGGCAGGAAATCGTCGAAGAACGTCACGAGCTCGCCGGAAGCGATCTTCGGCCGGGCGATGAAATCGGGAAGGACCGCCACTCCGATGCCGCTCACCGCGGCGCGCGCCGCGGCAAGTGGACTGTTGACCTCGATCTGCCCGCTGACCGGCACGGTGAATGGCGAACCGTCCTTTTCGACGAAACGCCAGCTCGAATAGGACCGGCCGTTGGTGTCGAGGATGCACGGCAGCTTGGACAGTTCGCTCGGATGCCCGAGGGCGCCGGCCTTGGCCATGAAATCCGGCGAGGCGCAGACCAGCACCTGGAAGTCGTCGAGCTTGCGGGCGATCAGCGTCGAGTCCTCGAGCCGGGTGATTCGGATGGCGACGTCGAATCCTTCCTCGACGAGGTCGATGAACCGGTCGTCCGAGACGATGTCGAGCGACAGTTCGGGATGCTCCTTGCCGAAGTCGATCAGGGACTGGCCGATATCCGCATCGACGAAAGTCCTCGGCACGGTGATTCGCAATCGGCCCTTGAGGTCGGAATTGTTGGCACGCACGAGATCGGCGAGGTTGTCGATCTCCTTCAGGATTTCCGATGCGCTGCGATAATAGGTGTGGCCGGCCTCGGTCAGCGAGAACTGGCGCGTCGTGCGGTTCAACAGCAGCGCGCCGAGCTCGTCCTCGAGTTCGCGCACATATTTCGACAGCAGCGCCTTGGATTTGCCGATGCGCCGGGCCGCGGCCGAAAAGCCTTCCGCGTCCACGACATCGATGAAGGCGCGGATGCGGGTCAAGGTATCCATGGTTCGTCTTTCTCCGGCGTGCAGGCGAAAACGCGCTTGGGTAGACGGGTCTCCGGTTCCCGCCCGCACGCACGGCCTGCTGCGATCGTTCAGCCAAAGTGAACACTGGCGCCGTTGCCCGGTCCAGAAAAAATTAGCGGCGAGATGGAAAAACCTCTTGATTACGACAATGATTTTTCTTACCTACGCCTTGCCCAAAGTCGCACGTGCCTGTGGGTGTCCGCCGACCCTCGATTAGGTGAGGTTATCGGTAAGGTACCTGGAACTAACCCCTCCAGTCGCTATTCCGGCCAACCGGGAAATGCGAGGACATCTTGAAGCAACGACGGTGCGGGCCTTTCTGGTGTCTGCCGGCTTTCCAACAGCCGGGGTTACTGAAGAGGCACACCTTCATTGCCGGAAGTGCGGTTGGGTTATTCCCTCCAATCCATGGCAGACAAAGCCGAATCCTAGCCTTTGCGGGCTTCGATTCACATTCGCGCATCGAGCGCATGCATGGTTCCGGGGTCTCCACCGGCTGGTTCCAGTGCAGGCGTGCGTATGCCCTTTGTCCTCCACAAATGTGGAGTCTAATGGATCGGGGAATATGGCCATGACCACCGCACGTATCATCGACTTCCTCAACACCCGACGACCCGAAGGTCCTTGCCTCGTTGTCGACCTCGACGTCGTGCGCGATAATTTCAAGGCCTTCCGTCATGCGCTGCCCGACAGCGCGATCTACTATGCCGTGAAGGCAAATCCGGCGCCGGAAGTCCTGCGCCTTCTCGCCGGCCTCGGCTCCAACTTCGATTGCGCGTCGGTCGCAGAAATCGAAATGGCGCTCGATGCAGGCGCGACGCCGAACCGCATCTCCTATGGCAACACGATCAAGAAGGAGCGGGACGTTGCGCGCGCCCATGCGCTGGGCATCAACCTCTTTGCGGTGGACAGCCACGAAGAGGTCGAGAAGATCGCGCGCGCCGCTCCCGGTGCCCGTGTCTTCTGCCGCGTGCTCACCGATGGCGAAGGCGCCGAATGGCCGCTGTCGCGCAAGTTCGGCTGCGTGCCGCAGATGGCGGTCGACGTGCTCGTCTATGCGCACCAGCTCGGGCTCGTTTCCTACGGCGTCTCGTTCCATGTCGGCTCGCAGATGACGAAGCTCGACGCATGGGATGCGGCTCTTGCCGATGCCAAGCGTGTCTTCGTCCAGCTTGCCAAGCAGGGCATCGAGCTCAAGATGGTCAACATGGGCGGCGGCTTCCCGACGAAGTACCTCAGGGACGTTCCGTCGGCCGAAGCCTATGGCCAGGCGATCTTCGGCGCGCTGAAGAAGCATTTCGGCAACAACATTCCGGAGACGATCATCGAGCCGGGCCGCGGCATGGTGGGAAATGCCGGCGTGATCAAGGCGGAAGTCGTTCTCGTGTCGAAGAAGTCGGACAACGACAGCCACCGTTGGGTCTTCCTCGACATCGGCAAGTTCGGCGGTCTCGCCGAGACGATGGACGAGGCGATCCGCTATCCGATCCGTACGGCCCGCGATGCCGATGCGATGGAACCCTGCGTGCTCGCCGGCCCGACCTGCGACTCGGCCGACGTGCTCTACGAGAAGAACATGTATCCGCTGCCGATCTCGCTGACGATCGGCGACGAGGTTCTGATCGAAGGCACGGGCGCCTACACGACGACCTACTCGGCCGTCGCCTTCAACGGCTTCGAGCCTCTGAAGGCCTATGTCATCTGATCCTGCTCGCTCCCGCTCAAGCGGGAGCGGCTTTCACAATTCATGTCCGGTCCGCCTGAAGCGGTTTTGATGACGGGAGGCCCAGATGGCCGCTGTTGTTGATTCCCTGCGCGCGTTCTTCGCGCCAACCACCTTTATAATCGACTCGGAAAACCCGGGCGATGTCGTTGCGCGCGAGAACCTGCTCGACCGTGCCATGGGCGCGGGTCGCCGCAGGAAATCGTCGGAAAAGCTGCGCCGCGGCCGCGTGCCTGCCGAGGGCCTTGCCCTTGTCGCGCGGGATGCGGACGGTCACGTCATCGGCACCGTGCGCCTCTGGAACGTCGAGGCCGGCGTCAACCGCGAGGGCCAGGCGGTGCCGGCGCTGCTGCTCGGCCCGCTTGCGGTCGATCCGGCGCATGAGGGCAAAGGTATTGGCGGCATGCTGATGCGCGCGGCGATCCAGGAAGCCAAGAACCGCGGCCATGGCGCTGTCCTGCTCGTCGGCGACGCCGCCTATTACGAACGTTTCGGCTTCTTCGCGCAGCGCGCGCAGCATCTCGTGATGCCCGGTCCTTTCGAACGCAACCGCTTTCTGGCGCTCGAGCTCAAGGAAGGCTGGCTCGACGGTGCTGCCGGGATGCTGGTTCCCAGCGGCCGGAAACTCGCTTTTCCGCCGCTTCGCCGCGCGGCCTGAATTTCTTCCGCCCCTCACCCTGCGGAGGTGGATTATCAGCAGCGCTCCTGCCGCCCTTCGCGGCGGGAGCGCTGTGGCGCTTTAGAGCACTTCCAGGAGAAGTGTGTAACGGTTTTCCCTCGCGGAAGTGCGTTGGATCAAACGGTTGAAGCATTTCAGTGTTTCTATGACATGTTGAAATGCTCTAAAGCACGGCCATTCCCTTCGAATGACCATGCCACACGCTGTGCCGAAGCCTTCTAATTCGCAGCGCGGCGATAGAGCGCCAGAGATCCGGCGAGCGCCAGCAGTGCGCCGCCGCAGATGCGGTCGAGCCAGATCGCGCCGGAGCGCCTCATGAAGCGTATCGCCTGCGACCCGAGCAGGGCATAACCGAACATCACCATGAAATCGATCGACGCGAAGACGATGGCCAGCATGGCGTATTGCGGCGCCTGTGGCAGGACGGGATCGATGAATTGCGGCAGAAAGGCCGAAAAGAACAGATAGCCCTTGGGATTGGTGACGGCGACGAGGAGGCTCTTGGTGAAGATGGAGCGCGTCGCCCCGGCATCCATGGCCTGCGACGCTTGCGACGGTAGTTCCAGCGTCCCGCGCGATCGCATCAGCATGACGCCGAGATAGGCGAGATAGGCGGCGCCCAGCCATTTGATCACGGAGAACCAGAATTCCGACGCTGCGAGCAGTGCGCCGAGCCCGAGTGCGACCGCGCCGATCAGCACGAAATCCGAGAGCATCGCGCCGATCATTCCTGCCGTTGCCCGTTTCACGCCATAACGCGAACCATTGGTGAGGGCGAGAAGCACGGTCGGTCCAGGCGTTGCAATGCCGATGAAGGCGACAAGCGCGAATGCGAGAATTGTGACTTCGCTCATGACGTGCTCCCTGGATCACTTTCCTCATCCCCTCTTGGCGACGCCATGTCGTCCCATGGCGGTCGCTTGCGTGCAAGTGGCATCGCCGGCGGCCCCGCGCGTTTGACAGCCTGCGTCGTTTCCCCTATTTCAGGCGCCGGGCGAGGGCCCCTGCCGTCCGCGAGCGTCAAGCTTCGGTGAAGTCTCTCTTTTCGACACGGTCACGCCGCGCGGCATGCTACCGATGGCAATGCGGACACCCGTCCCGGAAATGCATGCCGTAACAGGAGACCCTGTCATGACGCATGAATTACGAAGCCTTCCCTCGCTCGATGCGCTGAAGGACCAGGCCAGACGCCTGAGATCCCGGCTTGTGTCGGAGGGTGACGAAGTCACCCACTCCAAGTCGCTCGAGCTGATCGCCGCCCAGTATGGCTATCGCGATTGGAACACGCTGCACGCGGCCGTCGGCAACCGACCTGCTTTCAATCCATGGATGCTCGGGGCGCGGGTCAAAGGCCGTTATCTCGGCCAGCCTTTCGAAGCGGAAGTCCTCTCGGCCCAGGCGATCGGCGCGAAGCCGGGACGTTATCGCCTGACGTTCAAGTTCGACGAGCCTATCGACGTCGTCACGTTCGAGAGCTTCTCCGCCTTCCGCCAGCGGGTCACCGCCACCATCGATGAGAGCGGGCGGACGGTCGAGACGACATCGGACGGGCGGCCGCATCTGGAACTGGAATGGTGAGAACCAGCGGAGCTGGCCCTCATCCGCCTGCCCCCGTCTTTCGCCGCAGCGGGGGCATGCATCCGCCCCTGCTAGCCGGCGATATCCACCACACCGCAATCGCCCGCCGCCGATCCAAAAGCGAGTTGGCGGCCGCTCTTGTTCCAGGCCATGGCGGTGATCGCGCCATTGCCCGGGCGACGCAACAGGACTTCCTTGCTGTCCGCGAAGCGGGCGGCAAGGATCATGCCGTCCTCATAGCCGATGGCGACGATATCGTCCGCCGGGTGGCAGGCGACCGTCGTCACCATGATGTTGGCGCGGGTGCCGAGCTCGAGCGGCGCCTTGCCCATCGGCCCGTCCTTGCCCTGAAATGGCCAGACGATCGCCGCCGGCGCCCCGGACGATGCGAGCCACTTGCCCTTCGCTGACCAGGAAAGCGACTTCACCTTCGCCGGATAGCCGGTCATGCGCATGTGGCGCGCTTCGGCGCCGGGCTTCGCGTCGAGCTTCCAGCCATGCAGCGCATTTTCCTGCATTGCCGTGACGACGAAGCGTCCGTCGGGAGAGAAGGTGACGGCGGTGTGGGCGCCCTTCCATTCGAGATCGACCGGCTGGCCTGCCATGGCCACCCAGTGCAGCGAGACGCCGTTGTAGCGCGCGGAGGCGATCCTCAGGCCCTTGGGTGCGAAGGCGATGCCTTCGACGGTCCGCTGCTCGGGAAAGTCCCTGGTGGTACCGTCGGAAAGGCGGACATGCGTCGTCTTGCCGTAGGCGTAAGCGACCGCACCCTGCGGTCCGGCCGCAACTTGCGAGATCCATTTGCGACCCGTGTCGGCAACGAGGCTCGCCGTGCCGTCTGCCGAAATGCGCATTACCTTGCCGTCTTCGCCGCCGGTCAGCAGCGTGTCGTTCGCCTCGTCGACAACGAGGGACAGCAGCCCGTCATGTGCTTCGGTCGTCTTGTGGCCGTGATCGAGCCGGTGGATCGTGCCGGCGGCCCCGGCGAAGAAGGGAACATCCTTGAGGAAAGCCACGCCGACGACGTGACCTTCGAGATCGAGCGGAGCGACGGTCGGCATCAGTTTGACGGACTTTCTTTTCTCATCATGGACTTATCCGGGATCATGCCGGGACTTCGCACGCCTTGAAGGTGCGCTCGATCTTCTCGCGGTCGAGATCGCGGCCGATGAAGACGAGCCTGCTTTCGCGCTTCTCGCCGTCTTTCCACGGGCGCTGGTGATCGCCTTCGATGATCATGTGAACGCCCTGGACGACATAGCGCTCGGCGTCGCCGGCAAAGGCGATGATGCCCTTGAGGCGCAGGATGTTCGGACCGTCGGTCTGGGTGATCTTCTGGATCCAGGGGAAGAAGCGATCCGGATTCATTTCGCCCCCGCGCAGCGAAATCGACTGCACCGTCACGTCATGGATCGGCGAGGGGCCGTCGTGATGGTGATGGTGGTGGTCATGATCATGCTCATGGTCATGATCATGATCATGATGGTGGTGATCATGATGGTGGTGATCGTGGTCGCAATCGGGACCGCAGACGTGGTCGTGATCGTCCTGATCGAGGAAGTGGGGATCGTTTTCGAGCGCCCTGTCGAGATTGAAGGCACCCTGGTCGAGCACCTTTCCGAGGTCGATCTCGGAGCGCTGCGTGCGATAGATGCGGGCGGACGGATTGATGACGCGCACGGTCGCCTCGACGCGCTCGAGTTCCTCCGGCGTCACGAGGTCGGTCTTGTTGAGGAGCACCACGTCGGCGAAGGCGATCTGGTCCTCGGCCTCGCGGCTGTCCTTCAGACGCAGCGGCAGGTGCTTGGCGTCGACGAGCGCCACGACCGCGTCCAGTTCCGTCTTGGCGCGAACGTCGTCATCCATGAAGAAGGTCTGCGCGACCGGCACCGGGTCGGCAAGGCCGGTGGTCTCGACGATGATCGCGTCGAAGCGTCCGGGACGGCGCATCAGTCCTTCGACGACCCGGATCAGGTCGCCTCGAACGGTGCAGCAGACGCAGCCGTTGTTCATCTCGTAGATTTCCTCGTCGGACTCGACGATCAGGTCGTTATCGATGCCGATCTCGCCGAATTCGTTGACGATGACCGCATATTTTCGGCCATGATTCTCGCTGAGGATGCGGTTCAGAAGCGTCGTCTTGCCGGAGCCGAGATAGCCCGTGAGCACGGTGACGGGGATCGGCTTCTGCGCGGATGTTTCGGTCATGGGAACCTCGAGGGTTGGCGATGCGCCGCGGGCATCGATGGTTGGGTTCTCATATAAGAGATGAGGTGGCGATGCGCAAATACAGACCTGTGTCGCGATCGACGCGGGAGAAAAAATCAGTCGAGCTCGCCGGCATCGAAGGCGTTCACATCCTCGAGCAGTTCGATGATGCCTTTCGCAGCATGCGCAAGCAGCGCTTCGCCGCGCTCGGCGGTGGCGGCGGCGGCATTGCCGGCGACGCCGTCCGGGCTCAGATCCGACATCCTCCAGCCGAAGGCGTGCGGGCCGTAGGCGCGCAAATGCTTGAAGGAACGCGCGAACTCGCTCTGCCGCGAGGGGAAGTCGCGGGTCTTCGCCATGTCCACCTTGTCCGGATGGAGCGCCAGCATGACCGAGGTCTCGATATCGCCGCCATGGATGTCGACGGCCTTGTCCTCGGCGCCGATCCAGCCATCCGGCTGTCCGAAGCGTGTCCAGCTCGTCGCCACGGCAAGCATCCGGAAGCGTATCCGCGCCTCCGTCGCTACGATGGTCATCAGGGGCGAATTGCCGCCATGCGCGTTCAGCATCACGAATTTGCGGATGCCGAGTCCGGCGAGGTCCTCGGCGATGCCGAGCCAACGTTCGACCGCCTCGTCATAGGCGAGCGTTCGGGTGCCGAGCACGTCCATGTGTTCGATCGAATAGCCGACCGGTTCGACAGGCAGGAAGGTCACGGGCAGGGCTTGGGGGAGTGCGGCGATAACGCGCTCGACGATGCCCGCCGCAATCAGCCGGTCTGTTTCGAAAGGGAGATGCGGCCCGTGCTGTTCATGTGCGCCGAGCGGGAGCACCGCGATCCAGTCCCGCCGCTCGACAGGTTCGAGTGCGGTGGAATTGTCGGTCCATCGTGGCTTCGGCAGCGACATTTCTACTCGGACCTCGGCGTGGTTTGTCGTAAAATCGTTATTTGAGTCATACAGTTCGTAAACTCAAGCCTTATTGCTATAAGTGTTGTGTAGGGGATTCGGCGGGAGGTCCAATGGGCAAGAAGAGCAAAGCCGAAAGGAAGGGCAAGAACGGCAAGAAGAAGGACGAGATCGTCGCCGAGGCGAACGATCACGATCTGGCTTCGGTTCTCGTCCAGGCGGCCCGCTCGATGCGCACCGTGCTCTCTCGCAACCTCGTCGCGAGCGGCCTTTATGCCGGGCAGGACGGCGTCATGCTAGCCCTTGCCGAAACCGACGGGCTCACGGCCGGGGCGCTGGCGGGCAAGCTCGGGGTCAAGGCACCGACGATGACGCGCACGATCGGCCGCATGGAAGCGCAAGGCTTCCTCGAACGCCGGCCGGACAGGGACGATGCCCGGCTGACCAAGGTCTATCTGACAGAGCTCGGCCGTGATCGCCTGCAGATCATCGCGGAAGCGGGCCAGCATTCCGAGAAGCTCGCAACACGCGGTTTGACCGACAAGCAGGTGCGCACTCTCATGAAGCTCCTGCGCGCGGTCGACAGCAATCTGCAGGCCGCCAGAGCTGCGGATTGAGCCGCGGTGTGAGAACAGGGCGGCTTGAACTTCCCGATTGCAGCGATATTTCAAACAGTTTAAAGGAATTTAAACTGGCTGACGGCAGCGACTGCAACGGGGGATATGGTGGCGCAAAAGGTCAAGCTTTCGACAATCGCGGAAACACTCGGCCTTTCGACGGCGACGGTATCCCTGGCATTGCGCGACAGCCCGCTGGTGGCGGCGGTCACCCGCGACAAGATCAAGGAGCAGGCGCGCGCACTCGGCTATATCTACAACCGCCGTGCCGCAAGTCTCAGGACGTCGCGCTCGGGCATCATCGGTGTCGTCGTGCACGACATCATGAACCCGTTCTACGGTGAGATCCTCAAGGCGATCGAGGCTGAGCTCGATCGCGACAAGCAGACCTTCATTCTGTCCAACCACTACGATTCCGTCGAAAAGCAGCGGGATTTCATCGAGACGCTGCTGCAGCTCGGCGGCGACGGCGTCATCATGTCGCCGGCCATCGGCACGCCGCCGCAGGACATTCAGCTTGCCGAGGACAACGGCATGCCGGCGATCCTGATCGCCCGCTCGATCGAGGGGCTCGACGTCCCGATCTTCCGCGGTGACGACGCCTATGGCATTTCGCTTGCGACCAATCACCTCATCGGGCTCGGCCATCGCTGCGTCGCGATGGTCGGGGGAACCGACCAGACCTCCACCGGCCGCGACCGCTATCAGGGCTACGTCAACGCGCTTCGCAAGGCGAATATCGAGGTCGATCCGGACTTGCGCATCCCGGGGCCGCGCTCCAAGCAGGGCGGTTTCGAGGCCGCCGTGCATCTCCTCTCACTGCCGCAGAAGCCGACCGCGGTCGTCTGCTGGAACGATCTGGTCGCCATCGGGATGATGAACGGCATTGCCCGCGCCGGCCTCGTGCCGGGCGTCGACATCTCGGTCACCGGCTACGACGACCTCGAGGAAGCGTCGATCGCGACGCCCGCGCTGACGACCGTCTGGAACGGCCAGGCGGAGGTGGGCCGCAGCGCTGCGCGCGCGCTCCTCGACAAGCTTTCCGGCAGCCATGAACCGGACGGCATCCATCTGATCAAGCCGGAAATGCGCATCCGCCAGTCGACCGGCCCGCTGCGGGTAACGGCTTGATCGATTCCTCCGAGTCTGAACAGGATGCGTGAGTGTTCGTCCGCATTCCCGCTATGTCCGGAAAGGAAACCCGATGAGTCGTCCCAGAATTCTCGTGCCCGGCAAGATAAACCCGAGGGTCCTCGAACGATTGCCGGAAATGTTCGAGACCGTGTGCATCGAGCGCGCCGATGCGGCTCTGGTGACAGCCGACATGCACGACGTTTCCGGTATCGCCGTTTCGGGCAAGCTGCCGGTGCCGCTGATGGATGCATTCCCCAGCCTCGAGATCGTTGCGAATTTCGGCGTCGGCTACGACGGCGTCGATGTCTCGCGCGCAGCAGCCCGAGGGATTGTCGTCACCAATACGCCTGATGTCCTGACGGAGGAAGTCGCCGACACGGCCATCGGCCTCCTCCTCAACACGCTGCGCCTCCTGCCGCAGGCCGAGCAATGGCTGCGCCAGGGCCGCTGGGCGCGCGAGGGCGCCTTCCCGCTGTCGCCGCTTTCGCTCCGCGGCCGTACGGTCGGGCTGTTCGGCCTCGGCCGGATCGGCCTCGCGATCGCACGGCGGCTCGAAGCCTTCGGCGTCTCGATCGCCTACCACACGCGAACGCCGCGCGAAGGGCTCGCTTTCACCTATCATCCGACCCTTTCGGGTATGGCCGAGGCCGTCGACACGCTCATCGTCATCGTACCCGGGACGGCGAGCACGCTGAGGGCTGTCGATGCGGATGTCCTTTCGGCGCTCGGCCCGAAGGGCGTACTGATCAATGTCGGCCGCGGATCGACCGTGGACGAGGCGGCGCTCATCGCCGCGCTTCGGAACGGCACCATTGCCGGAGCCGGCCTCGACGTCTTCGAAAACGAGCCGCATGTTCCCGAAGCGCTGCTTTCGTTTCCGAATGTCTCTCTGCTGCCGCATGTGGCGTCGGCGTCGGTCGTCACGCGCAACGCGATGTCCGATCTCGTGGTCGACAATCTGAAGGCATGGTTCTCGACCGGCGAAGCTTTGACGCCGGTGGTCGAGACGCCGTTCCGGCGCAGAGTGGTCTAACTAACCGGCCTTGCTCTCACGATAGGCGCGCGCGGCATCTCCGAAGGCCTTGAACAGGGCGGCTGACGGGGCGTCGGTCCGCACCCAGTATTCGGGATGCCACTGCACGCCGACGGCAAAGGCCTTGGCGCCGACGACCGAGACCGCCTCGATGGTCCCGTCGTCGGCCACGGCTTCGACTGCGAGGCGCGGAGCGGCGGCGCCGATCGCCTGGCGGTGCAGCGAATTGACCCTTACCCGGCCCGTGCCGAGGACCGGGGCAAGGCAGCTTCCTTCCTTCACGACCACATCCTGGCGAATGCCATAGGCGACATCGAGATCCGGAACCTCCGGCTTGCGATGGTCCCAGATGCCGGGCTGCTCCTGGATCTCGCTCGCAAGCGTGCCGCCAAGCGCGACATTGAGCTCCTGTATGCCGCGGCAGATCGCGAACAGCGGGACGCCGCGATCGATTGCGCGGCGGATCAGCGGCAGGCTGGTCGCATCGCGGCCCGGGTCGAAAGGCCCGTCCGCTTCGGTCGCCTCCCTGCCATAGAGCGAAGGGTGGACGTTGGAGCGAGCGCCGCTGGCGAGCACCCCGTCGACGCGGTCGAGAATCTCGTCCACATCGTTCCCGGCCTGCAGAGCGGGAACGAGAAACACCATCAGCCCGGCGCCCTCGACCGCCGCGCGGACATATTGGTGGGCGGCAACATGCCAGACATTGCCGTCGAATTCGCGGAAATCGCAGGGGATGGCAACGACAGGTTTCGACATCGTCAGACTCCGGTTATTATCCGCAAAAGCCATGCCGCCAGAACCTTTAAAAAGTCAACGGGAGAAGCGCGGTACTCCCTCGTCTCCGGCGGAACGGCTTGGGCAATGGACAGACGAGCCTGCGCACTTCCGACGGACCGCCATGCACTTTTCCCGAAAGTGCTCATTCGATTATGCCGCAGGCTTGCGGGGCGGTTTTCGTTGCGAATGGCCGGCGCATTGTGTATGCGGAGCTAAAGGAACCGATTGCGCCTCGCGGGCAAGCGGTGATGGGTGGATAAGACAGGGCCGCCATCGGCGGCGCCGCAGAATTTTGGAGAATTGGACGATGGCAGAGCATCATTCGGGACCGGTCGAAACGGGCGCTCCGATGGACTATTCCGAGCATGAGAAGACATATGATTTCTTCATCAGCGCCACGAAATACGGCACTCTGTTTTGCGTCGCGCTGCTGATTGCGATGGCTGCTGCTTTCTTTACGACGATGGGCTTCTTCAGCTCGCTTGTTCTTTTCATTCTCATCAACGTCGCCGGTTACTTCTTTCTTCGCTGATCGGCGTCGCTGATCCGTCCCGCCGAAGATGGGGAGGGGTCCCCATCTTTGTCGCGGGCCCATCGCGTTTTTCCCGCACCACGTGGGAGTATCGTCTCGGCGGCGGATGTTTCCGCCCCCGCAGGAGGAGTTTCTGTCGCTACGACGACGCCCCGGAGGGTGCACTAAGGTCGCTGTAGCGCATCGAGGTGCCGCATGGTTCTCTTCCGAAATCGGCTCGATTCGGGGACCGTGTGAGTGAAGAGGCGGCGTGCAATGCTGTCGTCTGGAGGACAACGTCCGCAACCCGGCCTGCCGGGGCGGACCGGGGAGGGGGATTTGTGAGCGAGATCGTCTTTATCGCCAAGGAATCGGATCCGAACGAGGGACGCGTTGCCGGCTCCGTCGAGAGCGTGAAAAAACTGAAGGCGCTTGGCTTCGACGTGGTTGTCGAAGCGGGTGCGGGCCTCAGTTCACGCATACCCGATCAGGAATACGAGAAGGCCGGTGCGCGGATCGGTACGGCCGCGGATGCGAAAACCGCCGACGTGGTCCTCAAGGTCCGTCGGCCGACCGCGCAGGAGATTTCCGGCTACCGGTCGGGCGCTGTCGTCATCGCCATCATGGATCCCTACGGTAACGAGGAAGCGATATCGGCCATGGCCGGCGCGGGCCTCACGACCTTCGCCATGGAGCTGATGCCGCGTATCACCCGCGCCCAATCCATGGACGTGCTTTCCAGCCAGGCAAACCTTGCCGGTTATCAGGCGGTGATCGACGCCGCCTACGAATATGACCGCGCGCTGCCGATGATGATGACCGCGGCCGGCACCGTGCCGGCCGCCAAGGTCTTCGTCATGGGCGCAGGCGTTGCCGGCCTGCAGGCGATCGCTACCGCCCGCCGCCTGGGCGCGGTCGTCTCGGCGACGGACGTTCGCCCCGCCGCCAAGGAGCAGGTTGCCTCCCTCGGGGCCAAGTTCATCGCCGTCGAGGATGAGGAGTTCAAGGCGGCCGAGACCGCCGGCGGCTATGCCAAGGAAATGTCTGAGGAGTATCGGGCCAAGCAGGCGGCGCTCGTCGCCGAGCACATTGCCAAGCAGGACATCGTCATCACCACGGCGCTGATCCCCGGCCGCCCGGCGCCGCGGCTCGTTAGCCGCGAAATGCTCGATTCCATGAAGCCCGGATCGGTCGTCGTCGACCTTGCAGTCGAGCGCGGCGGCAACGTCGAGGGCGCCGAAGCCGGCAAGGTGACGGAGGTCGGGGGCATCAGGATCGTCGGCCATCTGAACGTGGCGGGCCGCATCGCCGCTTCCGCCTCGTTGCTCTATGCCAAGAACCTAGTCACCTTCCTGGAGACGATGGTCTCGAAGGAGACGAAGGCGCTGGCATTGAACATGGAGGACGAGCTCGTCAAGGCCACGGCGCTGACCCATGGAGGGGCAGTCGTGCACCCGGCCTTCGGCGGCGCCATGAGGGGGGAGAAGTAAGATGGCGAACGAACTTCTGGACAAGGCACTGACCGATCTGGAACGGGCGGTCGAGGCGGTGAAGACCGCCGCCGAATACGTGCCCGATGCGGCCGGAGCGGTGGCGCATGGCGCGACCGGCGGCGCGATCGATCCCTTCGTCTTCCGCCTCGCGATCTTCGTGCTGGCGATCTTCGTAGGCTATTACGTCGTCTGGTCGGTGACGCCGGCGCTGCATACGCCCCTGATGGCGGTGACCAATGCGATCTCGTCGGTAATCGTCGTCGGCGCCTTGCTCGCGGTCGGGATTTCCGCATCGGGGTTTGCCACCGGCTTCGGCTTCGTCGCACTGGTGCTTGCTTCGGTGAACATCTTCGGCGGCTTCCTGGTCACCCAGCGCATGCTCGCCATGTACAAGAAAAAAGAAAAGTGAGGCGGGCCGATGAACGCTAATTTCGCTGCCTTCCTCTATCTCGTCTCGGGCGTGCTCTTCATCATGGCGCTACGCGGCCTGTCGCATCCGACCACCAGCCGCAAGGGCAATACCTACGGCATGGTCGGCATGGGCATCGCGATCGTCACGACGCTGTTCCTGGCACAGCCGTCGATCGGCGGGTTTCTCCTGATCGTCCTAGGTCTGGCCGCCGGCGGCGGTGCCGGCGCCTATATCGCAAAGCGCATCCCGATGACGGCGATGCCGCAGCTCGTGGCCGGCTTTCACTCGCTCGTCGGTCTCGCTGCCGTTCTGGTGGCGGCCGCCGCACTCTATGCCCCGTCCTCCTTCGGTATCGGTGAGGTCGGCTCGATCCACGCCCAGGCGCTGGTCGAAATGGCGCTCGGCGTGGCGATCGGCGCCGTCACGTTCACGGGCTCGATCATCGCCTTCCTGAAGCTCGACGGCCGCATGTCCGGCAAGCCTATCCTTCTGCCCTACCGCCACGCGATCAATCTCGCGATTGCCGCACTCGTCGTCTTCTTCATCGTCGGGTTGGCGCTCAGCGAAAGCCATTTCGATTTCTGGGCGATCGTCGCCCTGTCGCTGGCGCTCGGCGTCCTGATCATCGTTCCGATCGGCGGCGCGGACATGCCGGTCGTCGTGTCGATGCTGAACTCCTATTCCGGCTGGGCCGCGGCCGGCATCGGCTTTACCCTCGGCAACCTGGCGCTCATCATAACCGGGGCGCTCGTCGGCTCGTCGGGCGCGATCCTCTCCTACATCATGTGCAAGGGCATGAACCGGTCCTTCATCTCGGTGATCCTGGGCGGCTTCGGCGGCGAGACGGCGGCTGCCGGGGGCGACGACGGGGTCCAGAGGACGGTGAAACAGGGCTCGGCCGACGACGCCGCCTTCCTGATGCAGAACGCCTCGAAGGTGATCATCGTGCCGGGCTACGGCATGGCAGTCGCCCAGGCACAGCACGCGCTCCGGGAGCTTGCCGACAAGCTCAAGGAGAACGGCGTCGAGGTGAAATACGCGATCCACCCGGTCGCCGGCCGCATGCCGGGCCATATGAACGTGCTGCTCGCCGAAGCGAATGTCCCCTATGACGAGGTGTTCGAACTGGAGGACATCAATTCGGAGTTTGCCCAGGCCGACGTCGCCTATGTCATCGGCGCCAACGACGTCACCAATCCGGCGGCCCGCGACGACAAGTCCTCGCCGATCTACGGCATGCCGATCCTGGACGTCGACAAGGCCAAGACCTGCCTCTTCGTCAAACGTTCGCTCGGCTCCGGCTATGCCGGCATCGACAACACGCTGTTCTACAAGGACGGCACGATGATGCTGCTCGGCGACGCCAAGAAGATGACCGAGGAGATCGTCAAGGCGATCAATCACTGAGGGTATCGGCTCCATTTAACTGGAGGCGATCTCCGGATCCCAGGTGAAGAGCTCCTTCGCCCTGGCGATGCCGCGCAATGCGAAGCGCCCGAGCGAAACGGCATTTGTCCGATGCTCGGGCGGACAGGCGGCGATGAATTCCGAAGACATGATCACGTGCCGCTCGACGGAGCGGCACATGGCGGAGATACGGCTCACCTCGTTGACGGCCGGTCCGACGACGGTGAAATCCAGTCGGTTCTGGCTGCCGATATTGCCGTAAAAGACCTCGCCGATGTGCAGGCCCAGATAGACGTCGGTAGTCGGCTTCCCCTCGTCGAGCCGCCTTGCGTTCAATTCCGCCAGCATGACCCGCAGCTGACGCTCCGCCGCGATGGCGGCGCCGCAGGCCTCGGCCGGTTTGCGGCCGTTGAAGATGGCAAGCACTCCGTCGCCGATAAGCTTCAATACGCTGCCGCCATGATCGTGGACGGCGGTGATCACCATGCCGGAATAGTCGTTCAGAAAGGGGATGACATCCTCCGGCGCGACGCTGTCGGCTATGCGCGTGTAGTTCCTCAGATCGGAGAACCACATGACTGCTTCGATCCGCTCGGCCGAGCCCCGTTCGATGCTGCCCTCGACGACGCGGCGGCCGGCGTCGGGGCCGAGATAGACATCCGCAAGCGTCCCGATGATGCGCATGCACGAGGCTGCCTTCACCGCGAGCGCGAGGGTGGGCAGCAACACTCTCAGTGCTGCGATGTCCTCTTCACGGAAGCCGGCCTGCTTCTTTGTGGTCCAATAGGAGTACAGGCAATCCATCTGCCCTATGCGGCCGCGGTCGGTGAAGTGATGAATCATGCTGATGCAGTCGGTGTGGCCCTCTGCCCTGAGCGTGTCGAGCATGGTGAAGGGAATATGCTTCTCTCCGGCAAGGCGGGTGCGGCGCTCGGTTTCATTGTTCTTGAGCATATGGAAGAAGACGGAACGCTGCCAGTTGGTCTGGGCCTCGCCGCCGCTGGTCGACCCGTATTGCACGACCTCGGGAACCTCGCCGCTTTCGCTGTTCCACTGGAAGGCGCGCCCCTCGAACTCCGGGTGCAGCGTATCGATGATGCCGAGCGCACGATCTATGGGCAGGCCAGCGGCGTGGCACCGTTCACAGAAGCCGGCAAGAAGGTCCTGCTCCTTCAGGCCTCGAATTCCCTCGTCCGACATCCACACAACGATGTCGCGGATCAGCTGTTCCTTCATCCTGCATCCCGTCGTGCCGGCGTTACCGCGTCCGGCAACGATCATCACCATCACAGTGCAGCGACTTGCGGCGCCGCGCAAGGTGGGCCGTGCGGATCACGCAATGTGGCTCGGACAGCGGGATGGGAGAGGAGTCGGCCTCACCGCTCGCCCCGCGATCAACCGGCCGGCGCCAGGACCAGATGATCCACGCCAAGGGCGACATTCAGGCCCTCTTGCACCTGGACATTGACCGGTTGCAGCATGAAAGCCTTGTTCGTGCCGCCGGCAATGACCTTCGCTCCGCCACCGACTGCGAAGCTCGCATCGGCGCCGACGCCGACATATTCGCCAGCCAGTGCATATTCGTTCAGCGGAGTGCCGGTTTTCGCCAGCACGTCCCAGATCATGACGGTTTTGCCGGTTGAGCCGATGTCCAGGCCGATCTTGGTGATCTTGCCCGCGTAGACTCCTCCAGGCGAGCCATCCGCCGGCGAGAAGGTGCACATCAGGTCCTTGGTCGAGGTGACGATCAGCCCGGTGCCGCCTTCCGAACCGCATGTGAGACGCCCGAGCGTGACGTAATTCTGGGCGCTGGCAGCTCCGGTGAGCGCCGCAAAGGCGATTGCCGTAGTGAGGGTCTGTCGAATCATGGCTCGGATCTCCGTGCTGGACCGTTTCACTGTTCATCCAACAGCGAAACGCTCTAAACCCGCTGAAACCAGGCGCTTCCGGACGGAAAACCGCTACGCACTTTTCCTGGAAGTGCTCTAACCCTTTGGTCCAACGCACTTCCGGACGGAAAACCGTTACACACTTTTCCTGGAAGTGCTTCTAGGCCATGGTCAAACGGATTGAATTCAGGATGGTTCCGCGACCCTGTTCGGCTTTGATGAAACGACGACGCCAGCGACAGGCGCGGGCGTCTGATGTCTAACGGAGAATGGGCGACGTCAGGACATCGCCTTGGCGCGGGCAAGGCCGGCACGCGCCGGCTCGTATTTGGGATCGAGCGACAAGGCATGCGAATAGGACTTCGCTGCCTTGGCCTTGTCACCGCGTCGCTCGTAGATCAGCGCCTGGTTTGCCCAGGACTCCGCCAGCTTGCCATTCAGGTTGATGGCCGTGTTGAAGTCGGAGAAGGCATTGTCGTCGTCGCCCTGCGCCACATAGGAGATGCCGCGGCCGTTATAGGGTTCGGGTGAGCTCGGCGAGAGCGAGATTGCCTTGGAGAAATCTTCGATAGCCTGCGCGTGCTGGTTGCGCGCCTGATAGATCAGGCCACGATTGTGGTAGGCGCGGGGGTCCGCCGTATCGAGTTCGATCGCCTTGTTGAAGTCGTTGAAAGCGGCGTCGAGCTGGTTCGCCTGACGGTAGAGATTGCCGCGGCCGATATAGGCGACATCGTAATTCGGATTGATCTGCAGCGCCGCATTGTAATCGGCAAGAGCGGCCTGCTGGTTGCCCAGGTTGCGCTGAACCAGCGCCCTGTTGGCATAGGCCTGATAGAAGCGTGGGTTGAGCTGGATCGCCTGGTCGAAATCGGCGACCGCGCGGCGGAATTCGCCGGCGCGCCCGTAGGCCGAGCCGCGCACATTGTAGCCCTCGGGGTCGCTCGGATTGGACGCGATGACGCTCGAGAGCGAGGCGATGTTTTCTTCCGAGCCCTGTGCCCGTTCGACGCGGAACATCGATTCGGGCTTGTCGGTCTGGCATCCTGCGATCAGCAGGGCCGAGCCGAGCACGAGAAAGGCGGCAAGCTTCGGCTTGCGCTGGTGGCGGCGGTTCGCCTCCTCGGTGATGAGGCCGGAGACGTCCGCAGTCATGGCAGCAAGTGTCAAAGTCGATCCCTCAATGCGACAAGGCCCGAAAGCCATCGGCTTTCCGTTTACAGAGCACGCAAGTGCGGCGGCTGACCGTCGCCAGCTGTCACGCTAGACTGTCGACGGACTGGGTGTCCATACCAAAATGGCGGCGGCGATCCCTCGCCTCCGCCACTTGCATTGGAAAGCGTCGAAAAAAAGACGATCAGCGGGCCACGAGGCCTTCGCGCTGCGCCCGCTTGCGGGCCAGCTTGCGAACGCGGCGGACGGCTTCTGCCTTTTCGCGCGCACGCTTCTGGGACGGCTTTTCGTAGAAGTCACGCATCTTCATTTCGCGGAAAATGCCTTCGCGCTGCATCTTTTTCTTAAGAGCGCGGAGCGCCTGATCGACATTGTTATCGCGGACAAGTACCTGCACGTGAATCCCGTTCCTTTGCTTCGAGTTGGCAAGCCTCACCATCAGGTTTGGGGAGGCAATAAATTTGCGTTCGCTGGGCGAGAACCCTACGATTGAAAGAGCGGATAACAGATCGCGTGCCGAAAGTCCAGCGGCGAGAGAAACCGCGCGGGGAAAAAGCGCCAATACCTCTGCGGCGGCGGGCCGTCGATGTCGCAAGACCGCGCAAGTCCGCCTGATCGCGTCGCAAAAGAAACGTTGCGTGGTCCTCGGATTTGCGATTTCTAACGCCAACGAACGTTACCGGGTTCATGGAGTAGCAGGCTGATGCGCAAATATTCTGTTTTTGCCGTGGCGCGCGAGGCGCTGCGCGGCCACAAAGGGTGGGGCCCGCACTGGGCTTCGCCGGAGCCGCGCAAGCAATATGACGCAATCATCATCGGCGGCGGCGGCCACGGCCTCGGCGCCGCCTATTATCTCGCCAAAGAGCACGGCATCACCAACGTCGCCGTGCTGGAGAAGGGCTGGATCGGCGGCGGTAACACCGGCCGCAACACGACGATCATCCGGTCCAACTATCTCTATGAAGAGAGTATGGACATCTACGAGCATTCGCTGAAGCTCTGGGAAAACCTGTCGCAGGACCTGAACTACAACGTCATGTATTCGCCGCGCGGCGTGATGATGCTGTCGCACAACATCCATGACCAGCAGTCCTTCAAGCGTCACATCAATGCCAACCGGCTCTACGGCATCGACAACGAGTGGCTGACGCCGGAGCAGGCCAAGGCCTACTGCCCGCCGCTCGACATAGCGAAGACTGCCCGCTACCCGATCAACGGCGCGGCACTGCAGCGCCGCGGCGGCACTGCGCGCCACGATGCGGTCGCCTGGGGCTATGCGCGCGCGGCCTCGGATCGCGGCGTCCACATCATCCAGAATTGCGAAGTGACCGGCATCCGCCGCGACGAAACCGGCCGCGTGACCGGCGTCGATACCAACCGCGGCTTCATCGGCGCGAAGAAGGTCGGCATCTCCGCTGCGGGCCACTCGTCGGTCCTGATGCAGATGGCGGATGTGCGCGTGCCGCTGCAGAGCCAGCCGCTGCAGGCGCTCGTCTCCGAGCCCTTGAAGCCGATCTTCCCCTGCGTTGTCATGTCGAACTCCGTGCATGCCTATATCTCGCAGTCGGACAAGGGCGAGTTCGTCATCGGCGCCGGCACCGACCAGTACAATTCCTACTCGCAGACCGGCGGCCTGCAGATCATCACGCATACGCTGGATGCGATCTGCGAGCTTTTCCCGATGTTCCGCCGCGTCAAGATGATGCGGCAATGGGGCGGCATCGTCGACGTCACCCAGGATCGTTCGCCGATCCAGGGCGTGACGCCGGTGCCCGGGCTCTACCTCAATGCCGGCTGGGGGACGGGCGGCTTCAAGGCGACGCCGGGTTCGGCCAATCTCTTTGCCCATCTCATCGCGCGCGGCGAGCCGCACCGGCTTGCCGCGGGGCTCACGCTCGAGCGCTTCCGCACCGGGCGGCTCATCGACGAGGCGGCCGCGGCCGCCGTTGCGCACTAAAACATGATCCGACGGAGCGAAGCCAAGATCGATAGGATTACGCTTCAGAGAAAAGAACGTAGAGCGGCCTTGCGCCTTCCAAGGAAGGCGCGGCGCTCTGATCGAGGACATTCCAGATGCTTCTGATTTACTGCCCCTATTGCGAGGAAGAGCGCTCGGAGCTCGAATTCCGCAATGCCGGCGATGCCCACATCGTCAGACCGGCCAACATCGCCGAGATCAGCGACGAGGAGTTCGAGGAGTACTTCTTCCTCCGTCAGAATCCGAAAGGGCTGATCTATGAAAGGTGGCGGCATATCCACGGCTGCGGTCGCTTCTTCAATGCGGCTCGCGATACGGTGAGCGACCGCTTCCACGTGACCTACAAGGCCGGTGAGCCGAAGCCCGATCTCAACGCTGAGCCGAAGACGAGCGAAACGGTCGAGACCTACGAGGCGCTGGAAGGAGTGGCAGAATGACCGGGGTCAATCGAATTTCGGGCGCCGGGCGCCTGACGCCGGCGCGCACCGCCCGCTTCACCTTCGACGGCCGGACGCTGACGGCGCTCGAGGGCGACACCATCGCCTCCGCGCTCATCGCCAACGACATCCATCTCGTCGGCCGCTCGTTCAAATATCACCGCCCGCGCGGCATCCTTTCGGCAGGCGCCGAAGAACCGAATGCGCTGCTCGACGTTTCGCGCGATGCCGCGCGCCGGCAGCCGAACGTGCGCGCCACCGTGCAGGAAGTCTTCGACGGCATGAAGGTGTCGTCGCAGAACCGTTGGCCGTCGCTCGCCTTCGACGTCGGCGGCTTCAACGATCTGTTGTCGCCCTTCTTCGCGGCGGGCTTCTACTACAAGACCTTCATGTGGCCGAAGGCCGCCTGGCACAAGATCTACGAGCCCTTCATCCGCCGTGCCGCCGGTCTTGGCGTGGCGCCCACGGAGACCGATCCGGACCATTACGCAAGCCGCTACGTCCATTGCGACGTGCTGGTGGTCGGCGCCGGCGCTGCCGGACTTGCGGCCGCACTCGCGGCCGCGAATGCCGGTGCGAAGGTGATCCTGTGTGACGAACAGCCTGAAGTCGGCGGAGCGCTGCATTACGACAGCGGCACCGTGATCGACGGCCAGCCCGGCTATGACTGGGCACTGGCGACGGGCAAGGCGCTTGCGGCGATGGACAATGTCACGCTGCTGACCCGCACGACGGCCTTCGGTTACTACAACCACAATTTCGTCGGCCTCGTCGAACGCGTGACCGACCACCTCCCGGCCCCCGACAAGGGGCTTCCGCGCGAGCGTCTATGGCAGGTGCGCGCGAAGAAGGTGATCCTCGCCAATGGGGCGATCGAGCGCCACATGGTCTTCGCCAACAACGACCGCCCTGGAATCATGCTGGCCTCGGCCGGCCGCACCTATCTCAACCATTTCGGCGTCGCAGTCGGCAAGAAGGTGGGCATCTACACGGCCCATGATTCCGCCTATGAGGCGGCCTTCGACCTGAGGAAGGCCGGCGTCGACGTCCCCGTGATCGTCGACTGCCGCGACAGGCCGGGCGACATGGTACTCGCCGAAGCCCGCAGCCTCGGCATCGAGGTATTGAGCGGCCACTCGGTCGTCAATACCGCCGGCAAGCTCAGGATTGCATCCATGAGTGTGGCTCGCAACGGCGGCGGAGCATCGCGCAAGATCGCGGTCGACGCCCTGCTCGTCTCGGCCGGTTGGACCCCCTCGGTGCATCTCTTCTCCCAGTCGCGGGGCAAGGTGACGTTCGATGCGGCGACGGAGCGGTTCCTGCCGGGAACCTATGCACAGGAATGCCTCTCCGTCGGCGCCTGCAATGGCACGGACGACCTGCAGGCGACGATCGACGAGGCACTCGCCGCCGGTGAACTGGCGGCCCGTGCCGCGGGTGCGGAAGGCGGCGGTCAGGTCGCGCTCTCCGGCCGCAACGCTTTCGAATGGACAGGCGGCATGATCGGCGCGGCGGAAGGCGCGGGGCGAGACACGACGGTCAAGGCCTTCATCGACTTCCAGCACGACGTCTGCGCCAAGGATATCCGGCTCGCGGTGCGTGAAGGGATGCATTCGATCGAGCACATCAAGCGCTTCACCACCAATGGCATGGCGTCCGACCAGGGCAAGCTTTCCAACATGCACGGCCTGGCGATCGCGGCGGAAGCGCTCGGCAAGGAAATCCCGCAGGTGGGGCTCACGACCTTCCGCCAGCCCTATACGCCGGTGACCTTCGGAGCGATCGTCAGCCATTCGCGCGGAAACCTCTTCGATCCGGCCCGCAAGACGCCGATCCATGCCTGGGAGGAGGCGCAGGGCGCCGAATTCGAGGATGTGGGCAACTGGAAGCGTGCCTGGTTCTATCCGAAAGCGGGCGAAAACATGCACGAGGCGGTCGCGCGCGAGTGCAAGACGGTTCGCGAGGTGGCCGGCGTCTTCGACGCATCGACCCTCGGCAAGATCGAAGTGGTCGGCCCCGATGCCGCCAAGTTCCTGAACCTCATGTACACCAACGCCTGGGACAACCTGAAGCCCGGCCGCTGCCGCTACGGGATCATGCTGCGCGACGACGGCTTCGTCTATGACGACGGTGTCGTCGGCCGGCTTGCCGACGATCGCTTCCATGTGACGACGACGACCGGCGGCGCGCCGCGCGTCCTCCACCACATGGAGGACTATCTCCAGACGGAGTTCCCGCATCTGAAGGTGTGGCTGACGTCGACGACCGAGCAATGGGCCGTCATCGCGGTCCAGGGTCCGAAGGCGCGCGAGATCATCGCGCCGCTCGTCGAGGGCATCGACCTTTCGAACGAAGCCTTCCCCCATATGAGCGTTGCCGAAGGCAGCATATGCGGTGTGCCGACCAGGCTCTTCCGCATGTCGTTCACCGGCGAACTGGGGTTCGAGGTCAACGTACCGGCCGACTACGGCCAATCCGTGTGGGAGGCGATCTGGGCTCGGGCGGAGCCGATGGGCGCCTGCGCCTACGGCACCGAGACCATGCACGTGCTGCGCGCCGAAAAAGGCTACATCATCGTCGGCCAGGACACGGACGGAACCCTCACGCCGGACGATGCCGGCCTTTCCTGGGCGGTATCGAAGAAGAAACAGGACTTCGTCGGCATTCGCGGCATGAAGCGGCCCGACCTCGTCAAGGAAGGCCGCAAGCAGCTCGTCGGCCTCCTCACGAAGGACCCGCAGGTGGTGCTGGAGGAAGGGGCGCAGATCGTTGCCGATCCGAACGAAGCCAAGCCGATGACCATGCTCGGTCATGTGACCTCGTCCTACTGGTCGCCGAACTGCGGCCGCTCGATCGCGCTCGCGGTCGTCGCCGGCGGCCGCGCACGCCTCGGGCAGACGCTCTACGTGCCGATGGCCGACCGGACGATCGCCGTCGAGGTGAGCGACATGGTGTTCTTTGACAAGGAAGGAGGTCGCCTCCATGGCTGACCACGCAATCGCTACACGCAAAGCTCCGCTTGCCGGCCGCCGTGGCGGCTCGCCGGCGGCGATCCTTACCCCTGCGGAACCCGCTTCGCGGATATCGCTGCGCGCCGGCGCCGACGCGGTTCCCGCACTCTCGGCAGCTCTCGGCGTGACCATTCCCGTGCGGCCGAAGACGTCCGCCTCGACCGGCCGGCGTCATGTCCTTTGGCTCGGTCCCGATGAGTGGCTGGTGATCGACGAGGACGGCGCCGACCTGATGGCGGCGGCCGCATCGAGCGGGACCGTGCATTCGGCCGTCGACGTTTCGCACCGGAACACTGCCGTCATCGTCAGCGGGGCGGGCGCGGAAGCGGCGATCAACAGCGGCTGCCCGCAGGACCTGTCGCTGGCGATTTTTCCCGTCGGTGCCTGCTCGCGCACGATCTTCGGCAAGGCGGAAATCGTTCTTTTCCGAACCGCCGAGGATACGTTCCGCGTCGAGTGCTGGCGGTCGTTCTCGTCCTTCGTGTTTGGGCTGCTGGCCGAAGGCGCGGAAGACGCGGGGCACTGAGGAGGCAATTTCCGGCCCCTCATCCGGCCTGCCGGCCACCCTATCCTCGCCGGGGGAAGGTGACTCGCGGCAAGCTCCAGTCCCCTTCGCCGCCCTGGAAAGAGGGCGAGGCAGTGCCCGCATGTTCCTTCTCCCCGTAAACGGGGAGAAGGTTGCGGCAGCCGGATGAGGGGCATTTCCTCCTCAGGAGCGATCGCGCTAAGTTCTGCCGGTCGAACTGGGATTCGGGAACGGGAGGAGCGAGCTTGAAGACGCGTGCGGCGGTGCTGAGGAAGTCACCGGTCGGAAGGCCTTATGCCCATACGAGGCCGCTCTCGATCGAAACGATCGATCTCGATCCGCCGGGACCGGACGAGTTGCTGGTGAGGATCGGCGCCGCCGGACTCTGCCACTCCGACCTCTCGGTCATCAACGGCGACAGGCCGCGGCCGGTGCCGATGGCGCTCGGCCACGAGGCCGCCGGCACCGTGGAAGCGGTCGGAAGCGGCGTAGGTGACATCGTCCCGGGAGACCGGATGGTGATGAGCTTCATGCCGAGCTGCGGCCATTGCCTCCCCTGCGCGGAAGGCCGGCCGGCGCTATGCGTTCCCGGAGCGGAAGCAAACGGCAAGGGCACGCTGCTTTCGGGGGAACGCCGGCTGCATTGCGGTGAAGTCCCTGTGAACCATCACCTCGGCGTCTCCGGATTTGCCGATTATGCGGTGGTTTCGCGCCATTCCGCGGTCAAGATCGAGACGGACCTGCCGATGGTAGAGGCGGCGCTGTTCGGCTGTGCCGTGCTGACCGGCGTCGGAGCGGTCGTCAATACGTGCCGGGTTCGGCCGGGCGAATCCGTTGCCGTCATCGGGCTGGGCGGGGTGGGATTGGCAGCCCTTCTGGGTGCCGTTGCCGCCGGCGCCCAGCGCGTCGTCGCGATCGATCTCGCCGAGGACAAGCTGAAGCTTGCCCGCGCGCTGGGCGCGACGGACACGTTCCTTGCAGCCGATCCGGATGTGGCCGAGACTGTCCGACAGGCGACCCGCGGCGGCGTCGACCATGCGGTCGAGGCCGCCGGCTCCGTAAAAGCCTTCGAGCTCGCCTATCGCATTACGCGGCGAGGCGGGCTGACGGTTTCCGCAGGGCTCGCCCATCCTTCAAGCCAGATAGCCATCCCCGCGGTGAGCCTGGTTGCGGAAGAGCGTAGTGTGCGCGGCAGTTACATGGGAAGCTGCGTGCCCTCCCGCGATATCCCGCGTTTCATTGCGCTCTACGAACGCGGCAGGCTGCCGGTCGACCGGCTGCTGTCGAGCACCGGACCGCTGGAGGAGATCAACGAAGCATTCGATCTTCTCGACCAGGGCCGCGTGATACGCCACGTGATCACGTTCTGATACGGCCGCCACACGGTCAGCCGTCCGCCGGCCATCCCTGCCAGGCGATCCAGCGTCCGTGGAAGTCGGCGCGGCCGACGAGATGCCTTTCGCCCTTCGGCCAAATCTGCAATGACAATGCGGCACCCGGCGCCTGTCCGTCGGCTTCCATCTGCAAACGGGCAAGCGGGGCCTCGGATGTCGCGGTCGCCCCGGCGGCAGCGATCAGGGCCTCGCCCTCTTCCCGCGCAGCTTCCGGCAGATACTGCCAGGCGATCGAATGATAGACGACGTGGACAGCGCCCGGATGGACGTGCGCCAGCCGTGTTTTCAGCCAGTCGATCGCGTCCGCCTGCTCGACAAGGCTTCTTTGGGAGGCGGCAAGCTCCAGCGCCTGCCGCGTGCGGTCGATCCGGTCTTGCTGATCGGCCCAGACGTAGGAGAGGAGCCGTAGCCGATCCTCGCTATCGGCCGGATCGAGGGGGTTGATGTCGCAGCCGGCGCGTTCGATCACTTCGACGGGTCGCAGAGGCGGCGCTGCTCCCGACCACTCGGGGGCTATGCTCACGGGGCTGGCTGCATCGCCCCAATGGCTGTTCGCGAGATCGTAGCGGTAGCGGTCCCAATGGAGATTCAAGCCGGCGCTGGCGCCGATCTCGGAAAGGATCAACGGCTTCCCGAAAAGCTGTGCCACGGTGAGGAAACCGGGAAGCAGGGCGCCCGAGCGGCGCACCTCGTTCGTCTGCGGCGCGGAGGTGAGACGATCGAGGATGAAGGGGGCTTCCCGCTCCATAGCCTGAGCGATCGCCTGCCAGAGAGCGTCGTCGTCCGTCCGGTTCGGCGGATAGCACGCGCCGAGGGCCGCGCTGCGGCCGGATAGAACCAGCGCGTGCAGAGCACCGGCAAGGCGGAGCGCGACGGAATCGCCCTTCGAAGTCGGGTCGCCCGACCAGCCGAGGACACGCTCGCCCACCGGCGAGTCCGCATCGATCCGGTCGGCCACGAGACGGCAGAGTCGGGCCGTAAATGGCGATCCCAGCTCGTCACAGGACTTCGCCTGGCCGCGGAAGGCATGGCGAACGTGGGTCCCGTCCGGTCTCCCCTCAGACATCGTCCGGCCGATCCTTCGGGTCGAACTGGATGATCGTCTGCCAGGTGGCGGTCAGGGCAGGCTTTCTTTCGCCTTCGATCTCGACCGTGACGTCATAGGTGATCATCAGCATGCCGGCCCCGCGGAAGCGTGCGTCTGCCATGGTGAAGCGGCCGCGCACGCGCGCGCCGCTCTTGACCGGCGCCACGAAGCGCACCTTCTCGAAGCCGTAATTGATGCCCATCGTCTGCTCGCGGATCTTGGGCAGGCAATTGTAGTTCATCGCCGAAAGCAGCGACAGCGAGAGGAAACCATGCGCAATGGTGCCGCCGAAAGGCGTCTCCGCCGCGGCGCGCACCGGGTCGGTATGGATGAACTGGAAGTCACTCGTCGCCTCGGCAAAACGGTCGATCGTCTGCTGCGTCACGGTGATCCAGTCGGAGACGCCGAGCTCCTTGCCGATCAGATCCTTGATATCCGAAAGTGAAATATCCTGCGGCATATGATTTTCCTGAAAATGGGGCCTCCCCGCTGATCTATAGGCCGGCTCGGCAAGGTCTAGCAAGTGGTCCTAAGTCTTGAGATGGTTCACTGTTTTCTTGAAACAGCGAAACCATCCAACTCTCTGGAGCCGGGCACTTCCGGACAGAAACCGTCAGACCCTTTTCTTCGGAGCGCTCTCGAAAACCTCGGCGAGAACGGTGACCGAACGGGCCGGCGCGAAGGATGGTGCGCTGAGGTCCGAGAGTGCGTCGCGCCATTCGCCCTCAAGGCTCGAAGGCAGGCGGAATGGGTGCGGCGAGTGGCTGCGGTTGATGACCACCGCAAGTCGGGTCGCGCGCCCCTGACGGCGGTCGTCGGTCGCGAGCATCACGACGAGATTGTCGGTTGCGGGATGCTCCCAATCCTCCACCGCAAGCGGCTCCCCGTCGAGGCGCAGCCAGGCGACGTCGCCGCTGCCGGTGAAGAACCCGGTCTCGCCGAAGACCGAGAAGCGCCGGCGCATGGCGGAAAGCCTGGCGGTATGCTCGACGAGCTTGCCGTCGAGCTTGCTCCAGTCGAGCCAGGTCACGGCATTGTCCTGCGCATAGGCGTTGTTGTTGCCACCCTGGCTGCGCCCGCCTTCATCCCCGGCCGTCAGCATGATTGCGCCGCGCGAGGTGAAGAGCGTGGCGAGGAGCGCCATGACATCGCGTTGCCGGAAGGCGGCGATCTCCGGATCGTCGATCGGACCCTCGGCGCCGTTGTTCCACGAGAAGTTCTCGTCGTGGCCGTCCCGATTGCCTTCGCCGTTCGCCTCATTGTGCTTGCGGGCGTAGGAAACGAGATCCATCAGCGTGAAGCCGTCATGGGCGGCGATGAAGTTGACGCTGCGCGTGGCCGTCTCGCCCCAGCGGGAAAAGCTGTCCGAGGAGCCGGCGAGCGCGGTTGCAAGGACGCCGATCGCGTGCCGGTCGCCGCGCCAGTAGCGGCGGATGTCGTCGCGGGCACGGTCGTTCCATTCGAGGAAGGAATGGGGGAAATTGCCGAGTTGGTAGCCGCCGGGGCCGGTGTCCCAGGGCTCGGCGATGAGCACGCGGTCGCAAAGGACGGGGTCGGCGCAGATGGCGGAGAAGAGCGCGGCATCGCGGCGGAAGCCGCCCATGTCGCGGCCGAGGATCGATGCGAGGTCGAAGCGGAAGCCGTCGACGCCGGCGGCAAGGACGAAATGGCGCAGGCTGTCGAGGATCAGACGCTGGACGACCGGATGGTCGCAGGCGATCGTGTTGCCGCAGCCGGTGTCGTTGATGAGCTCGCCCGGGCGCCCCGTCGCGTGGCGATAATAGGTCAGGTTGTCGAGCCCGCGCATCGAAAGCGTGGCACCGAAGCGATCGCTCTCTCCGGAGTGGTTGAAGACGAGATCGAGGACGACGCCGATACCGGCCTCGTGCAGGACCTCCACGGTCATGCGCAACTCCTCGATGCCGCCCGGCACCAGGCCTGGATCGAGCGCCATCGGCGCGATCGGATTGTAGCCCCAGCCATTGTGGAGACCGAGCGGAGGCAGGTGCCGCTCATCGATCCAGGCCGTGATCGGCATGAGTTCGACCGCGGAAACGCCGAGCCTCGTAAGGTGATCGATGACGACGGGTTCGGCGAGAGCAGCCACCGTGCCGCGCTTCCTTTCCGGCACGTCCGGATGAAGGATGGTGAACGGCTTGACTGCAATCTCGTAGATCAGTCCCCCGGCCTGAAATAGCGGCGGCTTCGGCTCCAGCGGTCTTGCCTCGGTGACGATGGCCTTCGGCACGAGGTGCGCCGTCTCTTCGCCGAAGACCGTCAGCCGCTGGTCGTGACGAAAGGGCCGGTCGAGCCTCACCGCATAGGGGTCGACCAGAAGTTTCGACGGATCGAACCAAAGCCCATGGTCCGGCGAGTAGACCCCGTCGGCGCGAAAGCCGTAGCGGGTGCCGGCAGCTATGTCGGGCAGCGCGATGCTGTGGACATCGCCCTCGCGCAGCATAGGCAGGCGGCTGAGTTCGGTGTCGCCCGCTTCGTCGAACAGGCAGAGATCGATGCGGGCGGCATTGTGCGACCAGACCGCAAAGCGCCTCCCGTCGGGTGTGCGCGTCACGCCGAGAGGTGAAATTCCGGTCGTCGGCATGGGGGCCTCTTTAGAAGTCTAGTATCGCATGGGTTTGCCACGAGTCGATCTCCCCCTTGCGGGGGAGATGCTCGGCAAAGCAGAGGGGGGTAAAGGGCGCAGGAAGTGGCGCTTGGTACAGCACCCTCAGGTGATTACGCTCGGTTGGTCGCGGTTGGTACGCTCCTTGATCTCGGCGATCTCGTCGGCAACGGCGATCAGATCGGCAAGCGCTTCCTGCGTATCGAGATCGTGGCGCGCCGGATCCGGCTCGTAGCGCTCGATATAGACGCGCAGCGTCGCCCCCGACGTCCCCGTGCCCGACAGGCGGTAGACGACGCGGGATCCGCCCTCGAAGAGGATGCGGATGCCCTGGTTCTTGCTAACCGATTTGTCGACCGGATCGTGGTAGGAGAAATCGTCGGCAGTCTCGACCGTGAGCGCGCCGAAGCTCTTGCCGGGCAGCGCGGCGAGCTTGTCGCGGAGCGCGGCAACCAGGCCGTTGGCCGCATCGGTGTCGACCTCTTCGTAGTCGTGCCGGGAATAATAGTTGCGGCCGTAGGTCGCCCAGTGCTTGCGGGCGATTTCGAGTGCGCTTTCCTTGCGCGCGGCGAGGATGTTGAGCCAGAGCAGCACGGCCCAGAGCCCGTCCTTCTCGCGTACATGGTTCGATCCGGTGCCGGCGCTTTCCTCGCCACAGATCGTCGCCAAGCCCTCGTCGAGCAGGTTGCCGAAGAATTTCCAGCCGGTCGGCGTCTCATAGATGCCGATGCCGAGCTTTTCGGCGACACGGTCGGCCGCGCCGCTCGTCGGCATGGAGCGAGCGATCCCGGCAAGTCCCTTGTCATAGCCCGGCGCCAGATGCGCATTGGCGGCAAGCATGGCGAGGCTGTCGGACGGAGTGACGAAGATTCCCTTGCCGATGATCAAATTCCGGTCGCCGTCGCCATCGGATGCGGCGCCGAAATCGGGGGCGTCCGGCGCCATCATCGTCTCGTAGAGCGCTCGGGCGTGAACGAGGTTCGGGTCCGGATGATGGCCGCCGAAGTCGGGCAGCGGTATGAAGTTCATGACCGAGCCCTTCGGGGCGCCGAGCCGTTTTTCGATGATCTCCTTGGCATAGGGCCCGGTGACCGCGCTCATCGCGTCGAACACGACACGGAAGCCGCCGGCAATCAGCTTGCGGATCGCATCGAAGTCGAACAGGCTCTCCATCAATTCGGCGTAGTCGGAGACGGGATCGATGACCGTCACGGTCATGTCCTCGACCTGCTGACTGCCTTCGACATCGAGATTGACGTCCGGCGCGTCGGCGATCTTGTAGCTGTCGATCACCTTGCTTCGGGCGAAGATCGCATCCGTCACCTTTTCGGGAGCCGGGCCGCCATTGCCGACATTGTACTTGATGCCGAAATCCTCGGTCGGCCCGCCGGGATTGTGGCTTGCCGAGAGCACGATGCCCCCGAAGGCCTTGTATTTGCGGATGATATTGGATGCGGCTGGCGTCGAGAGGATGCCGCCGCGGCCGACGAGCACGCGGCCGAAGCCGTTCGCCGCCGCCATCTTGACGGCTTTCTGGATGACCTCGCGGTTGTAATAGCGGCCGTCGCCGCCGATCACCAGCGTCTGGCCTTCGAAGCCCTCGAGCGAGTCGAAAATCGACTGGATGAAGTTCTCGGCATAGTTCTTCTGCTGGAATACCGGGACCTTTTTGCGCAGGCCCGAGGTGCCGGGTTTCTGGTCCCCATAGGGGTTGGTCGAGACGGTTCTTGTCATCTGTTTAGCCTTTCGCGAGAAGAGCGGAGTAAAGCGAGACGTAGCGTTCCGCGCTTTTGGCCCAGGAAACGTCGGATTTCATGCCCTGGTTCTGCAGGCGTGCCCAGAGCTTGGGTTCATTGTATGCGCGCAGGACGCGCCGGATCGCAAGCTTCAGCCCGTCGGTGGTCACCGGCAGGAAATGAAAGCCGGTCGCGCACTTCGCAGACAGCGCCGCCTCGTTGGCGTCGATGATCGTGTCGGTGAGACCGCCGGTGCGGGCCACGACCGGAACGCAACCATAGCGCAGGCCATAGAGCTGCGTCAGGCCGCAAGGCTCGAAACGCGACGGAATGAGGATCGCATCGGCGCCTGCCTGCATGAGATGCGACAGCGGCTCGTCATAACCGGTCACCATGCCGATATGCCCGCGGTGGCGCGACGCGGCCGCCATAAGCGCGCTTTCCAGCGCCGGATCGCCGGAGCCGAGCACGACGAGCTTGCCGCCGAGAGCCACGATATCGTCGGCGGCTTCGGCGACGAGGTCCATGCCCTTCTGCCAGGTGAGGCGGCTGATGACGCAGAAGATCGGCCCCGGACCTTTTTCGAGGCCGAAACGCTCTTCCAGCGCCTTGCGGTTGCCGGCGCGCCGTTTGAGCGTGCCGGGCCCGTAATGCGCCGGAAGGTGCGGGTCCGTCTGCGGATCCCACGTGTCTCCGTCGATGCCGTTGACGATGCCCGTCAGGTCCGCGACACGGCTCGACAGGAGCCCGTCAAGACCCATGCCGAACTCGGGCGTCAGGATTTCCTGCGCGTATGAAGGGCTGACCGTCGTGATTGCGCTTGCCGTCTGCAGGCCGCCTTTGAGGAAGCCGACATCTCCATAATATTCGACGAATTGCGTGGAGAAGGCATCCGGCGGCAGCGCCAGTTCCGGGAACACCGAGGCGCCGAACTGACCCTGAAAGGCGATGTTGTGGATCGTCATCACCGTCGGCAGATCCGGCGCCGGGCCGAAGCGCATATAGACGGGGGTGAGCGCCGTCTGCCAGTCGTGGACGTGAACGATGTCCGGCTTCCAGTTGGAGATGATGCCGTTACCCGCGATCTCCGCAGCCGCCAGCGAGAGCGCGGCGAAGCGCCGGAAATTATCGGGATAATCCCGCCCGGTCGAATCGAGATAAGGGCCACCGTCCCGGGCATAGAGAGCGGGCTGGTCGAGGACCAGCAGGTCCATTCCGTTGACCTCGGAGGCAAGCACCGTGGCTGGATGGCCGAAGAGGTTGTCGAAGCGGCCGACCGTTTTTTTCTTCTTCAGCTTCTTCAGCACCGAGGGATAGCCGGGCACCAGCGTGCGCGTCCGCACACCATGCGGGAGAAGTGCGGAGGGCAGCGCGCCGACGACATCGGCGAGGCCCCCCGTCTTCACCAGCGGGTAGACTTCGGACGCAACTGACAGGACGTTCATACGCGGCTACATTCCCAGCTTGTCGATCATCGTTTGCGTGATCAGGCAAACGCCGCTCTCCGTGCGGCGGAAGCGTTTAGCATCGAGCTCCGGATCGTCACCGACGACCAGGCCCTCCGGAATGACGACGCGGCTGTCGATGACGACATTGCGCAGAATCGAATGCCGACCGATCGTCACGTCAGGGAGAACTACGGCATTTTCGAGTCTGGAGTATGAATTCACCCGGACGCCGGTGAACAACAGGCTCCTGTTGAGAGCGGCACCCGAGATGATGCAATCGCCCGATACGAGCGACGACGTGGCCGAGCCGCGGCGGTTCTCGTCGTCATGGACGAATTTGGCCGGCGGCTTGATTTCAGAGAAGGTCCAGATTGGCCAGGTGCTGTCGTAGATGTCGAGCTCGGGCGTGATATGGGTGAGATCGATATTGGCCTGCCAATAGGCGTCGATGGTGCCGACGTCGCGCCAATAGGCCTCGCGCTCGAAGTCGGACCGGACGCAGGAATGGGTGAAGCGGTGGGCCACCGCTTTGCCGTGTTCGACGATGTAGGGAATGATGTCCTTGCCGAAGTCGCGGCTCGATTTGGGATCGGCGGCATCCCGACGCAGCATGTCCATCAGGAATTTCGTGTGGAACACGTAGATGCCCATGGACGCGAGTGCCATGTCCGGATTGCCGGGGATCCCCGGCGGATCGGCCGGCTTCTCGACGAAGGCGATGATGCGGTCCGCATTGTCCACATGCATGACGCCGAAGCCCGTCGCCTCCATGCGCGGCACTTCCAGGCAGCCGACGGTCACGTCGGCGCCCGAATCGACGTGCTGCTGCAGCATCAGTTCGTAGTCCATCTTGTAGACGTGGTCGCCGGCGAGAATCACCATGTATTCGACGCCGTGGTCCTCGATGATGTCGATGTTCTGATAGACCGCGTCGGCGGTGCCTTCGTACCACTGCGTTTCGGAGACACGCTGGCTCGCCGGCAGGATATCGAAGCTCTCGTTACGCTCCGGCCGGAAGAAGTTCCAGCCGCGCTGGAGGTGCCGGATCAACGAGTGGGCCTTGTACTGCGTGGCGACGCCGATGCGCCGGATGCCGGAATTCAGCGCATTTGAAAGCGCGAAATCGATGATCCGCGCCTTTCCGCCGAAATAGACGGCAGGTTTCGCACGCCGGTCGGTGAGTTCCTTGAGCCGGCTGCCGCGGCCGCCGGCGAGAACATAGGCCATGGCATCACGGGCCAGGGGTTGCGTACGTTTTTCCACCATTTATCCTCCCCAAAATCATTTCGGGGGACTGCTTGGCGCCTCTTCGACGCCTCGCGCCCAAACGATTTCCTCCTGTTCCGCCCGTCGAGCCAGTCCCCGTCGGGCGGGACGCTCTAATCCTGCTCCAGCATCAGCGTCGCCAGAGGCGGCAGCGTGATGGTGGCGATTGTCTCTCCGTTCGCTCTCTTCTCTGCCTGGACGGCGCCGCCGTTGCCCTTGCCACTTCCTCCATAGATTTCCGCGTCGGTGTTGAGCACTTCCTTCCAGCGCCCCGCCACGGGAAGCGGTATGTCGTAATGCTCCCGGTAAACCGGAGTGAAGTTGGTGACGACGGCGACCAGCTTCTCTCCGGGCGCCTTCCTGAGCCAGGCGAAGACGGAATTTTCGCGGTCGTCGGCAATCAGCCATTCGAAGCCGTCGCCCTCGCAGTCGCGCGCATGCAGCGCCGGCTTCGAGCGATAGGTGCCGTTCAGGTCGCGCACCAGACGGCGCATCCCCTCATGCAGATTGTATTCGAGCAGATTCCAGTCGAGGCCGCGGTCCTCGGACCACTCGCGCCATTGGGCGAATTCCTGTCCCATGAAAAGGAGCTTCTTACCGGGATAACCCCACATGAAGCCGTAATAGGCCCGGAGATTTGCGAATTTCTGCCAGTCGTCGCCGGCCATCTTGGCGATCAGCGACCCCTTGCCGTGGACGACCTCGTCATGGGACAGCGGCAGCACGAAATTCTCGCTGAAGGCGTAGAGCAGCCCGAAGGTCATGTCGTTGTGGTGGAACTTCCGGTGCACGGGCTCGCGCGAGAGATATTGCAGCGTGTCGTGCATGAAACCCATGTTCCACTTGAAGCCGAAGCCGAGCCCGCCCGCATGCACCGGGTGCGAGACCTTCGGCCAGGACGTCGATTCTTCGGCGATGGTCAGTACGCCCTGGTGAATGCCGTAGATGCGGGTGTTCAACGTCTGCAGGAAACGCACGGCCTCGAGATTTTCGTTGCCGCCATATTCGTTCGGCACCCATTCGTCATGCTTGCGCGAATAGTCGAGATAGAGCATCGAGGCGACCGCATCGACGCGCAGGCCGTCGACATGGAACTTTTCCGCCCAGTAAAGAGCGTTGTTGACCAGAAAGGCGACGACCTCCTGACGGCCGAAATTGTAGATTGCCGTGTTCCAGTCGGGATGGAAACCCTGGCGCGGATCCGCATGCTCGTAAAGCGCGGTGCCGTCGAACCAGCGAAGCCCGTGTTCGTCGGTCGGAAAATGCGCCGGCACCCAGTCGAGGATGACACCGATCCCCACCTTATGGCAGCCGTTGACGAAACGGGCAAAGCCCTCCGGCTCGCCGAAGCGTGCGGTCGGCGCATAGAGACCCGTGGTCTGATAGCCCCAGGACGGATCATAGGGATATTCCGAAATGGGCAGGAACTCGATGTGCGTGAAGCCCATATCGACGCAATAGGGGATCAGCCTTTCCGCCAGTTCGTCCCAGGTGAGCATGTCGCCATTGTCGCGGCGCTGCCATGAGGCGGCATGGACCTCGTAGATCGAGATCGGCTGGCGGCGCGGATCGATCTCGGCCCAGTGACGACGATGCGCCTCGTCCTCCCAGTCCTGGGCGATCTCGCCTGCGGTCATCGAAGCCGTGTCGGGCCTGAGCTCCGAGCGTCGGGCAAAGGGGTCGGCCTTCAACGGCAGCAGCGTGCCATTGCTGTCGACGATTTCGTATTTATAGGGCGTCCCCACGGGCACGCCGGGAATGAAGATCTCCCAGATGCCCGTGTCGGCGCGCAGGCGCATGACGTGCCGTCGTCCGTCCCAGTCGTTGAAACTGCCGACCACCGACACGCGGCGGGCGTTCGGCGCCCAGACGGCGAAGTGAAAGCCCTCGGCGCCGTCGTGGCTGATCGGGTGCGCGCCCATCTTGTCGAAGAGGCGAAGATGCGAGCCCTCGCGGATATAGTAGTCGTCCATCGGCCCGAGCACGGGGCCGAAGCTGTAGGGATCGATGACGGTCCACTCGCCGCCGTCGTTGCGGGCGCGGTAGCGGATGGGCTGCTCCTTGCGCAGCGCCACCGGACCCTCGAAGAAACCGGCCTCGTCGCGCCGCTCGAGCGTGCCGAGTTCCTTGCCGCTGAGCGTTTCCGCGACCACCGTGTCCGCGCCCGGCACGAAGCACCGGGCGATATAGGTCTTGCCGGCGGCATGAACGCCAAGGACGGCGAAGGGGTTGCTGTGGGTACCGGAAAGTATTGCCGCGATTTCCGGCGCTGGCAGCATGCCTGACGGGGCGGGGGCTGGGTCCTTGCCGGGCGGAACCGTCATCCGGCTCTCCAGATCTCTCCGGCATATTGCCGGATCGTGCGATCGGACGAGAACCAGCCCATGCGGGCGGTGTTGCGGACCGCCTTCGAATACCAGGCGGACGGGGTGGTCCAGAGCTGGTCGATCTCGCGCTGGGCCTTGGCATAGGCCTCGAAATCGGCTGCAACCATGAACCAGTCGTGGTTGTAGAGCCCGTCCACGAGGCCGGAGAAGCGATTGCGGTCGTCGGGCGAGAAGACGCCGGAAGCGATCGCATCGAGCGCCTGCGAGAGTTCGCGCGAATTTTCGATGACGGCGCGCGGATTGTGTCCTTCCGCTCGCGCCTTGCCCACCTCCTCGGCGGTCATGCCGAAGATCTTGATGTTTTCCTCACCGATCCAGTCGCGCATTTCGACATTGGCGCCATCGAGCGTGCCGATGGTCAGCGCTCCGTTGAGCGCGAACTTCATGTTGCCGGTGCCCGAGGCTTCCATGCCCGCCGTCGAGATCTGCTCGGAGAGATCGGCCGCCGGCACCATCACTTCCGCAAGCGACACATTGTAGTTGGGGACGAAGACGACCTTCAAGAGCCCGCGGACGGCCGGATCGTTGTTGATGACGCGGGCGATGTCATTGGCAAGTTTGATGATCAGCTTGGCGTTATGATAGCTCGGTGCCGCCTTGCCGGCGAAGAGCTTGACGCGCGGCACCCAGTCGAGCTCCGGATGGGAGCGGATCTGGTCGTAAAGCGCCACCGCTTCGATGAGGTTCAGCAGCTGCCGCTTGTATTCGTGGATTCGCTTGATCTGGATGTCGAACATCGCCGAGGGATCGATCCGGATGCCGAGATTCGCCTGGACCAGCTTTGCCAGCCGCACCTTGTTGGCGCGCTTGACGGCTGCGAAGTGCTCCTGGAAATCCGCCTTGTCGGCAAAGGCGTCGAGGGCCTGAAGCGCCTCGGTATTGTCCATGAACTCGTCGCCGATCGCCTCCCGGATCAGGCCGAAAAGACCCGGATTGCACTGCATCAGCCACCGGCGCGGCGTGATGCCGTTGGTCTTGTTGTTGATGCGGTCCGGATAGAGCCCGTGAAGGTCGGCGAAGACCGTTTCCTTCATCAGTTCGGTGTGGAGAGCCGATACGCCGTTGATCGAGTGCGAGCCGACGAAGGCGAGATTGCCCATGCGCACCCGCCGGTCGCCCGTTTCGTCGATCAGCGAGATGTTGCGGATCGCCTCGTCCGTCGCGTGCCTCTCCCGGCGTGCCTCGATCAGGATCTTGGCGTTGATGGCGTAGACGATCTGCATGTGGCGCGGCAGCAACCGCTCGAAGAGCGGAACGGGCCAGCTCTCGAGCGCCTCGGGCAGCAGCGTGTGGTTCGTATAGGAGAAGGTCCGCCGAGAGATGTCCCAGGCCTGTTCGAAATCGAGCCCGTGGACATCGGTCAAGAGACGCACCAGCTCGGCGACGGAGACCGCCGGATGCGTATCGTTGAGCTGGATGGCGACGGCGTCCGGCAGCGACGTGAAGTCCGGATATTGCTGCAGATGACGGCGCAGGATGTCCTGGAGCGAGGCGGAGGAGAAGAAATATTCCTGCCGGAGCCTGAGTTCCTGGCCGGCCGGAGTGGCGTCGGCCGGATAGAGCACGCGCGTCAGGCTTTCCGCCTTGTTGCTTTCGCGCAGCGCCCCGATATGGTCGCCGGCATTGAAGGCGTCGAGCAGGATGGGGTCGATCGGCTGCGCGGCCCAGAGGCGAAGCGTGTTGACGCGCGTTGCCCGCCATCCCACGGCCGGCGTGTCGAAGGCGGTGGCGATAACGCGCTCGGCCGGCTTCCACACGTAGCGCTGCACTTCCTCGTCGATGTTGACCGTTTCGACGCTGCCGCCGAAGCCGATCTCGTAGGAGCTTTCGCGGCGCTCGAATTCCCAGGGGTTGCCGTGAGCGAGCCAGGTCTCCGGCAGTTCGACCTGCCAGCCGTCGGCCATCTGCTGACGGAAAAGGCCGTGCATGTAGCGTATGCCATAGCCGTATGCAGGCACGTCGACGGTCGCCATGGATTCCATGAAGCAGGCGGCGAGGCGGCCGAGACCGCCATTGCCGAGCGCCGCATCCGGCTCCAGAGCCGCAACCACGTCGATGTCGACGCCGAGCGAGGCGAGCGCATCGCGCATCTCGTCCATGAGGCCGAGATTCGTCATCGCGTCGCGCATCATACGGCCGATGAGGAATTCGAGCGACATGTAGTAGACGCGCTTGGCGCCGGTCGAATAGGTCTTGCGGGTGGAGTCCATCCATTTGTCGGTGATGCGGTCACGCGCCACGAGGTTGGCGGCCGTCAGCCAGTCGTGCGGCTTGGCGACTTTCGGGTCCTTGCCGATGCGGTATTTCAGACGCTCGAGGATCTCGACTGCAAGCTGGCTGGGTTCCGAGGATCTGAGGGCGGGTTGCGGCAGTTCGGTGGTTGAGAGCCGAGTCATCATGAGAACTGTCATACCCTTATTGCATTTCGGAAAGCCCCAGGTCGGAACCGACCAGGTTCAAGGGCAATTTATGCATCGATCCGAAGCGCTTGCAACAGGTGTTTTTAAAAGGATTAAAACAGCAGATGCTTGTCAGCCCCCGCTTCCGGCAGCAGTTGAACATCAAGGCCGCCCGGCAGGACCGGGCGGCACTTCAGCCGGACTCCCGGGTCATTTCGTCAGGCGGGAAGCCAGTGCAGAGGCGCGTTCGCCGATCGCCTTGAAGGCGGCGACCAGATCGGACGCTTCGTCCGCTTCGAAATAATGCGAGGAGGACGAGGCGCAGTATTTCAGCAACTTCTGGCCGCGGTCCGGCGCCATGAAAGCTACGCTGTAGATCTGAACCTTGCTCGCCTTGGCCGTGTCGCACCATTGTTTCGTGACGGTATCGTCATTGGCGTAGTTGTTTTCGCCGTCGGTCATGAAGACGATGTACTTCGTCGGCACCTGTCCGTTCCTGGCGCCGTGCGCGCTGTCTTCGGTCAGGGCTGTCACCTTCTGGTAGGCGGTCTTGAAGGCGCTGCCGGAGGCAGTTCCGCCCGTTGCCACGAGGGCGTTGACATAGTCGGCTGCACCCTTCGTGCCCCAGGAGAGACCGCTCGCCGTGTCCTGAGCGGAGTTGTAGGAAACCGCGCCGGTACGGACATAGATCGATTCCGGGTCCGCCGTCACAAGCTGGCGAAGGAGGTCGGCGACGGCTGCCTTCAAGGCGTCGACCTTGGTGACGTAACAGGGGCTGGTCGCCTTCAGGTCAGGATACTTGCTCCAGTTCGCTTCCGTGTAGTTTTGGCATTTCGCCTTTGCCGTGTTGACCGTGTTGGTCTTCCACGCCATCGAACCGGAGCGGTCGAGCACCAGATACATGGACAGGGCGTTCTTGCTCTCCGTTGCGCTCTGGGCGGTCGACTGCGTTTCGATCTCGACCGACTCCTGTCCGAGCAAGCGTGTCATCGCATTGAGCTGGAGGCGGTGTTTGTTGGCGACCGTGACCTGGAACGACATCCCCTTCGCGCCGTTCGCCGTCGCGGCGATATTGATCTCCGTCGTGTTGATGTCGTCCCATTGTGGTGCTGCGGCCGCCGGTCCCTCGCTCTCCGAAGCCTGGCGGGTGCCAACCTGCCGTTCCTTGCCCGGCATGTCCGTCGCGGAGGCCACTGCCGTCTGGGTCTTCAGGAACTTGCGTGCGATCGCCTTCGCTTCTTCGATGTCCGGTCTCGCATCGGATACGAGCGCGGAAGCCGCCGCGAGCGCTGCCGCGTCGGTTGCGTCCTGAAGCTGGTTCTTTGTCATCAGCATGTTGGCGACATCGACGGACACTCCGCCGACGGCCAGGAGCAGCGGCGCGAGCAGCGCCGTCATCATTCCGAAATTGCCGCCCCGATCGCGCAGCATCGCCAAGAAGGACCGGCTTATGATTGAACGTCTTCGCATCTGTGAACACCCCAGCAAATACATTGCAAGCCCAGGGCGACAATTAGCGGCGATACCTTGCTCTCAAGTTCAGGAAATCAGTTGAATTTTAGCGAAGTTCCTGAAAAACCCATGGCTTCTAATGGAAATTTCGCCCGGTGCGGCCGTGCCGAAGCAGGACATATGTGCCGTTTCGGGTCAGCCGACGGGTACGACGTCGACGGCCTGCTCCGTCGTGTGACGGCCGTAGCCCTTCAGCACCCCGATCACGGGGGCGACATCGCCGTAGTCGCGGCCATGGCCGACGACGATGTGGTCGATGCCCGCCGGAATATTGTTGGTAGGATCAAGCTCCATCCAGCCGCCCGTGGTGCCGCACCAGAAGCGGACCCAGGCATGCATTGCGTCGGCTCCTTCCAGCCGGTCCTGGCCCGGCGGCGGCAGGGTTCTCAGGAACCCGCTGACATAGCCGGCGGGGATCCCGAGGCTGCGCAGCGCCACGATCATCACATGGGCGAAGTCCTGGCAGACGCCGCGCTTCAGCTCGAAGGCCTCGCCGGGGGTGGTGTTCACGGTGGTCGCTTCGGGGTCATAGGCGAAGTCGCGGTGGATGCGATCGCAGACGGCGGCTCCGATCTGCTCGACCGTCATAGCGTTGCCGGCGATCGCGCGGGCATAGGCGGCGATCTCCGGCACGGCGGGAAGGAGGGGGCTCGGACCCAGGAAATGATGCGGGGATTCGGCGTCGACCGACCAGCAGGCGGCAAGCTCGGACGCAAGACCGCCGAGCGGAGGCGAGAGGTCGGCCGTGAGCGCCGGCGCCTCGGCCTGGACACGCGCCTGCATCCGCATGACGAGATGGTCATGCACGGAGCGGAACAGGATCGACGTCGTGTGATTGGCGAAGAAATCCTTGCCTTCCCGGCGTTCGAAGGGCACCGGCTGGCAAGTCACGGATCCGGCGACAAGACGTTGCCGCCCGGGAATGGATACCGGCAAAACACGTAAGAGATGTCTTCCGCCGCTTACCGGAGCTTCGTAACCGTAGGTGATCTTCAGGCTGATGTCGTAGAGCACGGCAGCCATCTCCTTCAGCCGAGATAGGTCTGCGCCAGCAGTTCGGACAGCCGTTCGAGATCCTGCATCAGGCGCCTGTAGACGGCCATATCCATCTGCTCCGGCGTCATGATCGCAAGCCCGGAATGAAGCCGCATCGTCTCGCGATAGAACGGTGACATCTGCCCGTTGACGAAGGCATTCGGCAGGAGCTCGACCTCTTTCTTGATCTCGTTGAGCTGATAAAGCACCGAGCGCGGATTGAGCGGATCGAGCGCCAGAAGGTCGGTGACCGTCGGTGCCGCCGTGTTGACGTTGTAGCGCCGGCGGTGCGTCATGACGCTGTCGCCGATCTCCAGCAGCATGTCATAGGCGCCGTCGGGAGCCTCTGGGCCGGACATGTGGCCGAGCAGTCCCGTCATATGCAGTCCGCGTTCGAGATAGCGTCCGATCGACAGGAACCGCCATCCCGTGAAGCGATACATGTTTTCGTGCACCAGGCCCGCGAAGCCGGCGAGTTTTCGCAGAAGGACCGTCATCGCGTGCGTGGCGTCGTCGCCCGCCTGAACGGTCGCGTGGAACTTCCGCGCCGTTCTGGAGAGGTCGTTGAGCGCGAGCCACCCGTCCGGCGAGAAGCGGTCGCGGATGTTCCCGGCGCTGAAAAGGGCGCTGTCGATACTGGAAAGCAGGCTGTCCGGTACCGGCTCTCCGGTGTTGATTCCAAGTACGGCGAGGTAGTCGCTCACGTCCTTCAGGAGCGGCATGTTCGCATCGGCGGATTCGGCGAAACGCCCGTGCCAGGCGCGCAGAACCCGAAGGGCGCCTTCCGCCCTTTCTATATAGCGGCCGAGCCAGAAGAGGTTGTCCGCAGCCCGGCTGGGCAGGCTGCCGGGCAGGTTTCGGGTGAAGCTCTCCTCCGCCGGAAGCAAGGTCGTGCGGTCGACGGGCTTGCCGCTCACGATCCAGACGTCGGCGGCAGTGCCGCCGGCCTGCATCGCTATTGCCGCCACGTCATCGCCGGAGCCGATGCGAGCGAAGCCGCCCGGCATGATCTGCCAGCCGTCGCGCGTGCGCGCGGCAAACACCCGGAGGCTCATCGGTCGAGGTGTGAGCCGGCCAAGCACCCAGGCCGGCGTCGTCGACAGCGTAACGGCCTCCTGGCCCACCAGCTTGCCGCCGTCCGCGGCGAGCCATTCGCCGACGGAGGTCCCGGCGCTTTCGCGAAAGGAGGCGCCGAGTACCGACTGGCCTTCGTCGTCGAAGAAGGGCCGCGTCGAATAGGCCGGGCCAATGACCATGCGCTCGATATTGCCGGCGACATGCCGCCGTTCGGCTTCCTGTCCGCACCACCAGGTGGCGATCGACGGCAGCTTCTGCTCCTCGCCGAGCAGATGACGGCAGATCGCCGGCATGAAAGCCAGGAAGGCACGCGTTTCCAGGATACCGGATCCGAGTGCATTGACGATCGAGACGGAGCCGGCCCTCAGCGCCTCGACGATACCCGGGGTGCCGATATGGGAGGATTGGTTGAGCTCCAGCGGATCGGCAAACGATGCGTCGAGGCGGCGCCAGAGCACACCTACGGGTTTCAGGCCTGCCACCGTGCGCACCATGACCCGTCCTCCGACAACCGTCAGATCCTCGCCCTCGAGCAGCATGAAACCGAGATAGCGGGCAATGTAGGCATGCTCGAAATAGGTCTCGTTGGCGAAGCCCGGCGAGAGCACGGCAATGCGGTCGTCCGCATGCTGCTTGTGCCCCTGCAGCGTGTCGCGGAAGGCCCCGAAGAATCCAGCCAGGCGATGGACATGGCTTTCTGCATAGAGGTCGGAAAAGGCGCGCGTCGTCGCCACCCGGTTCTCGAGCGCAAAGCCGGCGCCGGAGGGTGCCTCGGTCCGGTCGGAAAGCACCCACCAGTTTCCGTCGGGGCCGCGTCCGATCTCGAAGGAGCAGAAGTGCAGAAAATGTCCGTTCGCCGGTTCGAGACCGACCATCGGGCGCAGGAACTCCGGATTGGAAGCGATGAGCGCGGGAGGCAGCAGGCCGGCCCTGACCAGCCGGTTCTCGCCATAGACGTCGGCAAGCACCCGCTCGAGCAGTTCGGCACGCTGGACGAGGCCGGCGGAAACGGTGGCCCATTCCGCCTCGTCGATTAATACGGGAATGTGCGAAAGCGGCCAGCCGCGTTCGGAATTCTCCTTGCCGTAGGCGCGATAGAAGACTCCGGCATCGCGCAGGTACCGGTCCGCGCGGGCGAAGCGGTTGGCAAGATCCGTCTCGTCCATGCGGCCGAGCGTCGCGAGCAGTCGCTGCCATACCGGCCGGACGTTGCCGCCCGCGTCGAGCATTTCGTCGGCGACGCCGGGCAAGGCGCGATAGCCAAAGGCCGGGCCGCCCTCGATTCGGCTCATCTGTTCCGGCCCTGCCGCCTGCCTCTTCGTCATTCCAACTCCAGCCGGACGCCCCGCTCGCGCAACATCATCGGCTGAACCGCCGATTCCGATTCGACCATGTATCACAAATATGGAATGTTTCGCTGGCGAAGCTTTCGGCAGATGGCCGGCAGGCCCGTTTGGAGCTGCCGGCTTCGCCGCTTGCGTGCATGTCCCGTTTCTTCAGACGACCGGCGGGTTGATCCGCGCGAAGCCCTCCTGCCGGTAATAGGGGAAGTAAGGGTAGGGGGCGGTCGTCACACTCGCCGCGTCGAGCCGGGCAACCGCCTCGGCGGTGAGCGACCAGCCGACGGCGCCGAGGTTCTGTCTGAGCTGCTCTTCATTGCGCGCGCCGATAATGACACTCGAAACGGTCGGGCGCTGGAGAAGCCAATTGATGGCGATTTGCGGAACGGTCTTGCCGGTTTCCTGCGCGATGGCATGGAGAACCTCAACGACGTCGTAGAGCTTTTCCTCGTCGACCGGCGGCCCGAAGGAGGCGGTGTCGTGCAGGCGGCTGCCCTCGGGCCAGGGCTCGCCGCGGCGGATCTTGCCGGTGAGCCGCCCCCAGCCGAGCGGGCTCCAGACGAGTGCGCCGACGCCCTGATCGAGACCGAGCGGCATCAGTTCCCATTCGTAATCGCGGCCGACCAGCGAATAATAGACCTGGTTGGCGACGTAGCGCGGATATCCGTGGCGGTCGGCGGCGGCGAGGGATTTCATCAGCTGCCAGCCGGAAAAATTGGAAACGCCGACATAGCGCAGCTTGCCCGAGCGCACGAGCGTGTCGAGGGTCGACAGCACCTCTTCGACGGGCGTTCCGGCATCGAAGGCGTGCAGTTGCAACAGGTCGATATAGTCGGTTCCGAGCCGTTTCAGCGCCTTTTCCACACCGCTGATCAGGCGCGAGCGCGACGAGCCTGCGGCGTTCGGTCCTTCGCCGACAGGAAGCGACAGCTTCGTCGACAGAATGACGTCGTCGCGCCGGCCCTTGATCGCGGCGCCAAGAACCTCTTCCGAAGCGCCGTCGGAATAGACGTCTGCCGTGTCGAAAAGATTGACGCCCGCCTCCAGGCAAATGTCGACGAGGCGGCGCGCCTCGGACGCATCCGTACTGCCCCAGGCGCCGAAGAGCGGCCCTTTGCCGCCGAAGGTGCCCGCTCCGAAGCTGAGGACCGGTACTTTCAGTCCCGAGGAACCAAGCCGTCGATATTCCATAGCTGCAACTCCACTCTTGCTCATGAATCAGTCACATGAAGATGGAGCTGTAATCGCTTTGGATATAGACTGTCGCCGGGAATATTATCTGTGAGCTGAATTCATATGTCGAGACCCTCGGTCAATCGCTCGGGCGAAATGGAAATCTTTGCGAAGGCGGTGGAGCTTGGCGGATTTTCGGCTGCTGCCCGCCATTACCGGATGACGCCTTCGGCCGTCAGCAAGCTCGTGCTGCGCCTCGAGGAGCGGCTTGGCGTGAGGCTGGTGAACCGCTCGACGCGAAAGCTGCAGCTGACGCCGGAGGGACATGCATTCTACGAGCGCACGGTGCGCATCCTCGCCGATATCGACGAGGCGGAGCGATCTGCATCGGCCGGCGAGAGCCCTGTCGGCCGGGTCCGGCTGAACGTCAACGCCTCGTTCGGCACCCACGTCCTGATGCCGCTGGTGCCCGAGTTCCGGGCGCATTTTCCTGCCGTCAGCCTCGACATCGTCATGACCGACGCCGTCGTGGACCTGATGGAGGCGCGCGCGGACGTGGCTGTCCGCGCGGGGCCGCTGAAGAGCTCGACGCTGATTGCGCGCAAGCTCGGGGCGACGCGGATGGTGATCGTGGCGGCACCGTCCTACATAGAACGGTACGGAATGCCCTCGTCGCTCGAGGAGCTCAAGGAGCATGAGCGGCTCGGCTTCTGCTACGCGCGCGCCGTCGACGGCTGGCCGTTGAGGAGAGGCGGGGAAACGGTGGTGCTGCCGGCCTCGGGGGCGGTACAGGTGAGCGATGGCGAGGGGTTGCGCCAATTGGCGCTTGCCGGGGCCGGGCTGGCACGGCTTGCGGAGTTCACCGTAAGGGAAGACGTCAGCGCCCGGCGGCTTCTGCCGGTTCTGGAAGACCTTAATCCGGGCGATCTCGAGGAGGTTCACGCGGTCTATCTCGGCCAGGGCGGCGCTCTGCCCGCGCGCGTCCGCGCCGTCCTCGATTTCCTCGCCCGCCATGCCCGCGTCACGCCGGGGCAGGACGCGGGCAGGCGCCGGACTTCGCCGGTAACGGCACCGGCATGAGATGATCGCCGGAGCAGGACAGCGGCGAAGATGTTTGGCGCCTTCCCGCATTTCGAGAGGCGCCAACCTTCAGCGTTTCGGCGCGACCAGCGCGAAGAGCGCCCCTTGAGGGTCGGTGAACTGCGCGATCCACGCTCCGCCGGGCACTTCCATCGGACCCATCAACAGCTTCGCGCCGCCGGATTGCGCCCGGTCGATTGCCGCGTCGATCGCCTCGACATTGAAGTAGTAGAGCCAGAAGGGATTGGGAACCTCTCTCGGTCTGGTCATCATCCCGCCGATCGGTTGACCATTATGGGCGAAGATCTGGTAGACGCCCATCTCGCCCATATCCATCGCCTGGTCCTTGGTCCAGCCGAACAGCTTGGCATAGAAGCTGAAGGCCGTATCGACGTCGCCGGCCATCAGTTCGTGCCAGCCGACGTTGCCGGCAGCCATTTGCTCCATGGCCGGTGGCGGATCGCCGTCGCCCCTGAAGAGGGCGAAGGCGGCGCCGTGCGGGTCGGTCACGATCGCGAAGCGGCCGATATTCGGAATGTCCTCCGGCGCTCGATGGACCGTTCCGCCTTCGGCGGCGAGTTTGGCGGCGGTCTTGTCGACATCGTCGACCGCGATATAGCCGAGCCATGCCGGCGGTATCTGCATGTCGAGCGCACCTTCCGGCATCGTCATGAGACCCGCTACCCGGTGGTCTCCGGCGGAAAAGAGCGTGTAGTTCATGCCGGGCACTCCCGCGTCGCGCGCGCTCCAGCCAACGATGTCCCTGTAGAAGGCTTCCGCCGCCTTCACGTCCGTCGTCATCAGTTCGTACCAGACGAATTTCCCATGCATTGTCGGTCCTCCGGTTGTTCTGGATGTGTCGTTGCGGGCGGCGACGGACGGTCGCGTGGGGGAACGCGAACGCAATCGAAGGCTAGTTCCGGTCCGTCCGCACGCGCCTCATGTCGTTGTCGACCTGAAATCGTGAACGTGATCGCCTGTAAGTCGGCGCGGAATGCGGGCGGAAAACCGCGCGCACTTTTCCTCGATTCCTCTCTAGCGGCGGCGGTATTCCGCGCGCATCATTTCTTTCCAGTCGCCGCTTTCGGTCTGGACGCGGGCCGTAAGGGTCCGGCGGTTCGCGTCGATGAGCGTTATTCTATCCTGATATCGTGCGGTCTTGCCGGGATTTTCGAAGTCGGGGCCTTCACAATTGAGGGTAAGCGTCTTCCCGTCGTCCTCGATCACGCCGTCATAGACCCACATATGCGTCATCATGGATCCTATCCAGGTGCCGAGATAACGCTTGGTGTCGGGATTGTAGCCGAGCGTCATCAAAGTCTGGCCGGGGCTTCCCCCGGGCATGATGCCCTGTCCCTCGCACACGACCCAGAGACCGTGCATCGAGCGGACGTTTTCGATCCAGGGCTGGCTGTCCTCGCCGCTTCCCGTCGAATCCTCCGACGTGACGGTCCACTCGCCGAGCAGCTGTTCCAGCCATCGGTGTTCTTCCTGCGGCTCTATTTTCACGATTCCCTCCCATGGTCGTGCACAGCCGTCCCCTTCGCCGGGCGCGGCGCTGAAACGTCGCTCATCGGCCGAAGGATCCTTCCGTGCTTCCTTTGCGCTCGCCTCACGCCGGCGCTTGACTAATTATGTTGATATCAACATTACTATTTTATGTCAAAGCCGCTGCCGATACCTTTTTCCACCACGCTCTTCGTCAGGGACACCTGCCTGTGCCTGCATGTCCAGCGCGCCGCTCGGGCGCTCGCCCGCCGTTTCGACGAGGCGCTGAGGCCGCTCGAGATTACCAATGGTCAGTTCTCGCTGATGATGTCGCTCAACCGGCCGGACCCGCCGAGCATGAGCGCGGTTGCCGCCGTGCTCGCCATGGACCGCACGACCTTGACGGCGGCGCTGAAGCCGCTGGAGCGACGAGGCCTTGTAGAGGCGTTCGCCGACCCTGGCGACAGGCGTCTGAAACGCGTGCGGCTGACGGCGGAGGGCGGCCGGCTGCTCGCCGAAGCCCTGCCGATCTGGAAGGCAACCCATGAAGCGCTCGACGAAGGTCTGGGGGAGGGCGGCGCGCAACGTCTGCGGGCAGATCTTCTCGCACTGACCTGATGGGGCCGGCAAGCGCGCCGAGAAATCGCGAGCGGAGGGAGCGCATCATGGAATAAGCGGGGCAACTCGCTCGTCTCTACGCCGCGGAGGAAAAATGGGACGAACCGGAAGCATCGAGGCGGGAGCGCGAGCAGCCCTGATCGGGTATCATGCGCTCGCGCGTTGAACGGAGACTGGAACCGCATTATGCGCGGCTTTTCGCTTATGCCGTCGCGCTTTCGCGCGATCGCGACGGAGCACAGGATATCTTCCAGGAGTGCATCGCCCGCGCCTTGGATGCGCGAAGCGTGCCCGAAACGGAGCCGGCATTTCGCGCATGGCTCTTCGCCATCCTTCGGAACATCTGGATCGACCAGTCGCGCTTGCGCCGCCGGCGCTCCGACCTGGAACAGGAGTTCGTCACGGACCTTGTGCCCGCGCCGGTCGCCCCTGAAACCGTGCTGGTCGATGCATTTTCGGTCCGCCAGGCGTTTACCCGCCTCAGCACCGAGCATCGCGAAATCCTCGCGTTGGTAGACATATCCGGTTTCAGCTACGAGGAGGTGGCAACGATGATCGCCGTGCCCAAGGGTACCGTCATGAGCCGGGTCAGCCGCGCAAGGCGGGCGCTGGCGTCACACCTCGGCGATGCCAATGTCGTCGCACTCGCGCCGCATCGAGAAGGCCGGAAATGAGAGAAAACGACCTGGATCCCGATATTTTGAGCGCCTATATCGACGGCGAACTCGAGCCGGAGGAGGCGTCGCGGGTCGCACGTCTGATTGCATCCGATGAAGCCGTGGCGCGGCGCGCGGCCAATCTGTCCGAGATGAAGGCGGCAGTTGCGGGAATGGCTCCCGAGATCGTGGTGGTGACGGTGCCGCGTCCGCGGCCGGCCAGCAGATGGATGCTGTCGTTTGCCGCGGGTGCGTGTGCCAGTCTGCTGGTCTTTGCGGTGGCCTGGTTCGGCCTGGCAAGGGCACCGGTGTGGGTGCCGGCGGGGCTGCCCGGGGACGCGGCGGTTCGCGATGCCGCGCTGGAGCATGCGGCCTGGATCGGAGGCTCTTTCACGCCGCCCATGCTCCCGGCCTCCTCACCGCCCGATGTTTTCGTGCCGGAAATGTTCGCGGCCGGACTGACGCCGGCCTTTACGCGCGAAACTTCCGTGAATGGGGAGGCCGCATCGCATACGGGCTATGTCGGCAGCTCCGGTTGTCGGCTGAGCCTCTTCCGGATCGGTCGCCCGGACGCGGAGCACGGTTTCGACATGTCGATCGATAACGGCCTGCTTCATGCCTCCTGGTCGGGTGACGCCGCAAGCTTCCTGCTTGTCGCCCGGGGAATGGACGAAGCCCGTTTCGCCCTTCTCGCCGGCGCTCTGAAACTGGCGAGCGAAGGGGATGGCCGGGGAAAGCAGAAAATAATCGCAAGCCTCGGCGCGACGCGTGCGCCGTGCATCGGCTGACGCTGCGCCCGATCGGACGCGCGACGCTGCCAGTTCAGAAAAATGATCAGCCGGAGGGAATTTTCCGGTGCGTCGTTCGTCTCTTCCAGTCATTTCGGGGACGATCGGATCGGCATGCTGCCATCCGGGAAAAGGGAGACGCGACTTGACTGAGATGCTGACCATGAAGCGGCGGAGTTTTCTGACCGGGAGCGCCGGAGCTGTCGTTGCTGCCGGAACCGCTGGGCTTGCAGAGGCCAAGGAGACGACGCCTCTGCCCGACTATCTTGCCTGGAAGGACGCCGATGCGCTGATCGTCCATAGCGACAAGACACTGGAGACCAAGCGGAGCGAGTTCGGCACCAGCGTCATCACGCCCGAGGAGAAGCTCTACATCCGCAACAACGTCAACACGCCTCCGGAATCGATTCTTGCCGATCGCGACGGATGGAAGGTGGAGATATCAGGCGTAAAGGAGCCGCGGACGCTCACGGTCGCCGAACTGAAGACGCTGGGCCTGGTGACGGCGGCGACTGTTCTGCAATGTTCAGGCAATGGGCGCAAATATTTCAAGGATCAACTGACGGAAGGTCAGAAAATGAGCGGCACGCCCTGGACGGTGGGTGCTGCGGGCTGCGTCATCTGGAGCGGCGTCCCTCTGAAGGCCGTTGTCGAGGCCCTCGGCGGCCCGGCGGAAGGCGCCCGCTTCATCACGGGGACGGGCGGTGAGGAGCTTTCCGGCAGGGCTCGACCCCAAGCTTCTGGTGGTCGAGCGCTCCGTCCCGATCTCGAACCTCGATAATGTGATCCTGGCATGGGAAATGAACGGGAGGCCTCTTTCCCTCGCCCATGGGGGCCCGCTGCGCATGGTCGTCCCCGGCTATTCCGGCGTCAACAACATCAAATATGTCAAGGCTGTCGCCCTGACCGAGGCCGAGACGGACGCGAAGATCCAGAAGTCCAGCTATCGGGTGCACGCACTCGGAGAGAAAGGCTCTCCCGACCAGCCGTCGGTCTGGGAGCAGCCGGTGAAGTCCTGGATCACCACCGCGCAGGAGGCCGCAAAAGCGGGCCCGGTTCAGATTGCCGGCGTCGCCTTCGGCGGAATGAATGCCTGCAAGAGCGTGGAAGTCTCTGTGGACGGCGGCCAGACGTGGCAGGAAGCCGAGTTCGTCGGACCCGACCTTGGACGTTTCGCCTGGCGCGTCTTCGTCCTCTCGGCCGACCTGGCGCCCGGGACCTACACGCTCGTCAGCCGTGCGACGGACACCGAGGGCAACGTACAGCCCGAGGAAAGCGAAATGAATGGAGCCGGCTACAGCCATAACGGCTGGCGTGCGCCGGGCGTCAAGCTCACTGTCTCCTGATGAAACGAAGGGTTCCGCTGCGCATGCCGCGGAACCCTGTTTCACGATCTTTTCCCATCAGTTTCGGATCAGAACATGACCTATGCTTCAAGCCGCCGGATCGCGGCCGTGCTCACCTGCGTAACCATCGGCCTGTCGACGATCACGGCATCCGCCGAAGAAGACAAGCTTGCGCTCGGTAAAGAGATATTCCTCGAACGGTCGGAACCCCAATGTGCGCTCTGTCATACGCTGGCGGATGCGGAGGCCGTCGGGGAAGTCGGACCCAACCTCGACGAACTCGCACCGGACGCGGAGAGGGTGAGCACGGCCGTCATCAACGGCATAGGCCCGATGCCGGCCAACGAAATCCTCACGGACGAAGAAATCGAGGCCGTCGCGCTTTATGTCTCGACGGTTGCCGGAAAGGCCGAGTGATCGGCGTCATGCGAGCGTTGCTCGTCAAGCAGAGGAGAGTGCGTTGAAGACAAGAATGATGCTTTTGGCAATGTTGGGGGCGGCGTACGCAGGTCAGGTACAGGCCGCGGAATTTCGCATCGAAATGCTGAACAAGGCCGCCGACGGCCGGATAATGGCATTCGAGCCCGCAGTCGTGCGTGCCCAGCCCGGAGACACCATCACCTTCGTGGCGACGAACAAGGGGCACAATTCAGCTCTGATGAAGGGCGGTGCGCCGGAAGGGGTAGAGAGCTGGAAGGGCAAGATCAACGAAGAGGTCAGCGTGACGCTGAGCGAGCCCGGTGTCTACATGTATCAATGCACGCCGCATCTGGGCATGGGCATGATCGGCGCCATCGTGGTCGGAGAGCCGGCGAACCTCGAAGCGGTCAAGGGCATCAAATATCCCGGAAAATCGAAGGCGGCCGCGGAGAAGATCTTCGCGGAAATCGAGCGCGGCGGCTGACGGACGGTTGCTTGCGCTTGTAGCGGGACGAGGAAAATTGCGTGCGGTTTTCCGCCCGCATCCCGCGCCTTCTTGGAACCGATCATGATTTCAGGTCGGCCCGACCTAAATCATTGTGAGTTCGTGTTTTCCTGATTTCTGATTTCTGTGCTTGTCACAAGCACCAGCAGCGCTGCCTTCGCGGCGTGGGGGTTCTTTCCAGCCCAAGGACTTGGGCTGGCTGGATTCCCGTGGAGGCACGGGTATGAGGAGCGCGAGGGTAGCGTAGCGATAGCCGGCGATACCGCGGCTGCCGTCTTTTGTTTGCAACAACCGTTTTGCAGGCGCTTACGGCGGGGCCGCCGCACCGCGCTCGCGGAAGAGCGCGATGATTTCTCCGACGAGCACAGTCGCCCGCCGCAGCTTTTCCTCTCCGACTTCGCTGCCAAGCTCATTCGCCCAGACGGCCTGGCGTGCGGTGATCTCTGCGAGGACCGTTTCGCCCGGCGGAGTGAGCACAATCAGCTTCGCGCGCTGATGGGCGGGATTGTCCCGGTACTCGATCAAACCCTCGGCTTTCAGAACGTCGGCAATGCGCTGTACCCCCTGCCGGGCGAGCCCGAGCGCGCGCGCGGTATCGGCAACCGACATGGCAGCATGTCCAGCCGCGGCCAGAACCTGCCAGCGGGCGCTGCTCTGGCCGGATGGTTGCGCGAGCCTATCTCCTTCGGAGGTCAGATGTCCGGCGAGGCGAAGAACCGAGATGGCGAACTCTGCGAAGGCGTCGCCGGGCGGTGTACGAGAACTTGGATTCATATTGACAACTTATTGTCGTTTCGCTTAGATGACAACATGTTGTCACTATGCTCGATGCTTGGCAAGCCTGCGATCATTGAACATCAAGGAATCTGGAAGATTTAAGTTCAAACGGGGAGAAACGAGATGCAAAAGACCTATCAGGGCAGCTGCCACTGTGGACGGATCCGCTTCGAGGTCGACATCGATCTCGAAGCGGGAACCAGCCGCTGCAATTGCTCGTACTGCTCGAAACTGCGTTATTGGGGCGCAAGCGTTAAGCCGGAGGATTTCCGGCTGATGTGCGAGGAGGCAGGCATCGGCGATTATCAGTTCGGCACGATGAGCGGCCATCATCGGTTCTGCACGGCGTGCGGCGTGACGCCCTATGGCCACGGCTATGTCGAAGAGATCGGCGGCGCCTTCGTCTCCATCAATGTCGCATGCCTCGACGGGGTCGATCCCGCCGAGTTTGCGGCCCTGCCGATCCAATATATGGACGGGCTCCACAACAACTGGTGGAATGCACCGGCCGAGACCCGGCACATGTGAATTGACAGCTCCGAAACGAAAAGGCTCCCGCCGCGGCGGGAGCCTGTTCGACAGCTGCAATGCCGTTAGCTTAACGGTCGCCCAGATCTCTCACGGCGCCGCGGTCGGCTGATGTCGCAAAGGCCGCGTAGGCCTTGAGCGCGGTCGTCACCCGGCGCTTGCGTTGCTCGACCGGCTTCCAGCCCTTGGCGTCCTGTTCGGCGCGGCGAGCGGCAAGCTCGGCCTCGTCCACCCGCAGACTGATGGTCCGGTTCGGAATGTCGATATCGATCATGTCGCCCTCGCGCACCAGCCCGATCGTTCCGCCGTTCGCCGCTTCGGGCGAGACGTGGCCGATCGAAAGACCGGAGGTGCCGCCGGAGAAGCGTCCATCGGTGATCAGCGCACAGGCTTTGCCGAGACCCTTCGACTTCAGGTAGCTCGTGGGGTAGAGCATTTCCTGCATCCCCGGTCCGCCCTTCGGCCCCTCGTAGCGGATGACGACGACGTCGCCGGCTTTGATCTCGTTGGAGAGGATGCCCTTCACGGCGGCGTCCTGGCTCTCGAAGACGCGCGCCGGGCCGGAGAATTTCAGGATGCTCTCGTCCACGCCCGCGGTTTTCACGATGCAGCCGTCGAGCGCGATGTTGCCCTTGAGTACCGCGAGGCCACCATCCTTCGAAAAGGGATGTTCGACCGACCGGATGACGCCGTTTTCGCGGTCGGTATCGAGCTCGTCCCAGCGTGCCTCCTGGCTGAAGGCGACCTGCGTCGGAATGCCTCCGGGAGCGGCGCGGAAGAAGTTTCGGACAGTGTCGCTCGACGTGCGGGTGATGTCCCAGCGGTCGATGGCGGCGCCGAGCGTCTCGGCGTGGACAGTCGGGCAGTCGCGGTTGATAAGGCCGCCCTTGTCCAGCTCGCCGAGGATCGACATGATGCCGCCGGCCCGGTGTACGTCTTCCATGTGCACGTCGGCTTTCGCCGGAGCGACCTTCGACAGGCACGGGACCTTGCGCGACAGCCGGTCGATATCGTCCATGGTGAAGTCGATCTCGCCCTCATAGGCGGCGGCAAGGATGTGGAGCACCGTATTGGTCGAGCCGCCCATGGCGATGTCGAGCGCCATGGCGTTCTCGAAGGCCTGCTTGGTGGCGATGTTGCGGGGCAGCACCCGCTCATCCTCCTGCTCGTAATAGCGGCGCGCCAGATCGACGACGAGGTGGCCGGCCTCGACGAACAGGCGCTTGCGGTCGGCATGGGTCGCGAGCGTCGAGCCGTTGCCGGGCAGCGACAGGCCAAGCGCCTCGGTCAGACAGTTCATCGAATTGGCCGTGAACATGCCGGAGCAGGAGCCGCAGGTCGGGCAGGCGGAGCGCTCGATGATCTTGACGTCCTCGTCGGAAATCTTGTCGTCGGCGGCAGCGACCATCGCGTCGACGAGGTCGAGCGCATGCGTCTTGCCGTGCAGCACCACCTTGCCGGCCTCCATCGGCCCGCCGGAGACGAAGACGGCCGGAATGTTGAGGCGCAATGCCGCCATCAGCATGCCGGGGGTGATCTTGTCGCAATTGGAGATGCAGACCATGGCGTCGGCGCAATGGGCGTTCACCATATATTCGACGCTGTCGGCGATGATCTCACGCGAGGGCAGCGAGTAGAGCATGCCGTCATGGCCCATGGCGATGCCGTCGTCGACCGCGATCGTATTGAATTCCTTGGCGACGCCGCCGGCCGCCTCGATCTCGCGCGCGACGAGCTGGCCGAGGTCCTTCAGATGCACATGGCCCGGCACGAACTGCGTGAACGAGTTCACCACCGCGATGATAGGCTTGCCGAAGTCGCTGTCCTTCATGCCCGTCGCGCGCCAGAGGCCGCGGGCGCCGGCCATGTTGCGGCCGTGGGTGGTGGTGCGGGAGCGATAGGCAGGCATGAACGTGTTCCTTCACGGACGAATGTCATTAGGCGGATGTGGCGATCGCAGAGCGCCGTTGCAGGGGGGTAGTAGCGCAAAATTGCGCGCGCGTCATCGTCCGCGCCAGATTATTTCCGGCGGCGCGTGCTCGCACCGGCTCGGCTCCGCGCAAGAAAAAAGGCCGGGCTGAACCCGACCTTCCTCAACACCTTCAGCCGATGCCAGTACATCCGTGGTCAATGGCGAGGTGGGTATCTCTTAACAAGCGAACATGAAGACCATGTGACAACGATTCGAAAACCCGCGCGCGCTTTCGACAAGCCGGCAGAGTCGCCGCCGTTTAGAGGTTCCGGTCCGGGCTTCGGTTACGGGCGGAAAATGCTCTGCTCCGATCAGCGAGGCTGGGGGAATGAAAAAGGGCTTGCGGTCTCCCGTAAGCCCTTTTGAAACTGGGATGGTGGGCGTGACAAGGATCGAACTTGTGACCCCTACGATGTCAACGTAGTGCTCTCCCGCTGAGCTACACGCCCATCCGATGCGGCGCATAGACCACAAAACCGGCGCCCGCGTCAATAGGCTCTTCGAAGGTTTTTTGACAGAAAATGCGCAAGGTCCGCGCGGCATGATTTCAGGGGGACCGGCACTCCTTTCGGACCTCCTGCAGTTCCGGCGAGCGCGCTAACGCATTGAAATACAAAGCCGCCCTCGATGCTGGTGATCGAGGGCGGCTTAGAGGCAATGCTCGCGCGGAGCGCGTCTCAGGCTGAAGGGTGCGCCGGGAAGCTCGGCGCACATAAGAGCGCTGCTCAGGCCGCCAGCATCTTGTTGACCTCGTTGACGAGGTCGCGCAGGTGGAAGGGCTTGGAAAGGACCTTGGCATCCTTCGGCGCCTTGGAATCCGGGTTCAGCGCAACGGCGGCGAAGCCCGTGATGAACATCACTTTCAGGTCGGGGTCGAGCTCGGTCGCGCGGCGCGCGAGCTCGATGCCATCCATCTCCGGCATGACGATATCGGTGAGGAGAAGCGAAAAGGGTTCTTCGCGAAGCCGGTCGTAGGCGCTGGCGCCGTTGTCATAGGAAAGGACCTTGTAGCCAGCCTTTTCCAGCGCCTTCACTAGAAACCGGCGCATGTCGTTGTCGTCTTCGGCAAGGAGGATTTTCGCAGTCATATCTGGCCGTGGCTACTTCTTCTGGATGCTGGTGAATTGCGGCAGCTCAGCAAACCGCAACATGGTAAATATCTGGTGAACGGGCGCGATCAAGTCCCTTGAACCAGCGGGCGGCCACTATGGACACAGAGGCAACCAACTGGCAACATGATCTGAATAGCAAGAACCGGACATGGTAAAAAGGGTTCCGATGGGGGAAGCGGTTAAGTGGGAGTTTTTCGAGGTTCTGGAACCCGCAAGCCAGAGGATACCCTTCGTTTTCAACTCGCCGCATAGCGGCCGGCATTATCCCCAGTTCTTTCTCGACCAGTCGCGCCTTGATCCGCATTCCATCCGCCGCTCCGAAGACCATTTCGTCGATGAACTGTTCCGCAGCGCCACGTTTCTGGGGGCGCCCTTGCTTCGGGCGCATTTCCCGCGCGCCTTCCTCGACGTAAACCGTGAACCCTACGAACTCGACCCGCGCATGTTCGATGGCGCCTTGCCGCCGCACGCCAATATCAGTTCGATGCGTGTTGCCGGCGGCCTTGGCACCGTGCCGCGCCTCGTCGCCGAGAATATGGAAATATATCGTGGCCGTTTTCCGGTCGAGCAGGCGCTCGAGCGCATCGAGACGATCTACAAGCCCTATCATGCGACGCTCAGAAAGCTGATCGCCCGCACCCATGTCGAGTTCGGGATGTCGATCCTCATCGACTGCCACTCGATGCCGGGCAACGTGCATCTGCCGGGAAGCGGCCATCGCCCGGACTTCATTATCGGCGATCGCTACGGAACGAGTGCGGCGGCGGAACTGTCCCGGGTGGCGGTGGAGCTTCTGGAGCAGCTCGGCTACGCGGTCGCGCGCAACAAGCCCTATGCCGGCGGCTTCATCACGGAACATTACGGCCGACCGACGCGTGGACTGCATGCGCTGCAGATCGAAATCAACCGCGGCCTCTATGTCGACGAGGCAACCCTGATCAAAAAGCCGGGATTTGCGGCACTCGAGGCCGACCTCGCAACCTTTATCGCGGCGCTCGCGCGGCACGTCGAGGATTTCGCCGCCTATCTGCCGCTGGCCGCGGAATAGCAACGCGAAAGGGCTTTTGCGTGCCCGGCGGCGCAACGCTGCTCAAAAAGAACCGCGCCAGCGGCGCGGTCAAGTCTAGGGAGGAAACACCCAAGGAGGGTATTTGCAGCCACGAGTGACTGCAGAGAAACTGTAATGCTGCGCTGCACAATTGTCAAGATTCGAAGACGCAGACTTTCGTATCGGTACGGAGCGCCCTCTTCCGGCGCGCCTCACGGAAGCGGCAGCCGACGTCGGTCCGTTGCCTTTCGCTGAATTTCGTCTATTCAGATCGAACCTCCTTCCTCGCAGAGAGCGACATGCTGCCCGACCGTACCTTCTTCGACCGTCTCGCCGACGCCGCCAAGGCCGAAACCATGCCGCGCTTCCGGGTCGGCACGAGTGTTCTCAACAAGCTCGAAGGCGGCTTCGACCCGGTGACGGAAGCCGACAGATCGGCGGAGGCCTCGATCCGCGCTTTGATCGAGAGCAGCTTTCCGGAACACGGCATTCTCGGCGAAGAGCACGGCAATATCGGCCTCGACCGCGAGCTCGTCTGGGTCATCGACCCGATCGACGGGACCCGTGCATTCATCTCCGGCCTGCCGGTGTGGGGCACGCTGATCGGCCTCTACCGGAACGGCAAGGCCGTCATGGGGCTGATGGACCAGCCCTTCACCGGCGAGCGATTTTTCGCCGACGGCGAGAAGGCGCTCTATCGGGGACCTGACGGAGAGAGGGTGCTCGCCACACGGCCCTGCCGTGCGCTTTCGGATGCCGTCCTGTTCACGACATCCCCGCACCTCTACACGGGCGAGCTTAAGGAACGCTTCGAGGCATTGCAGGAGAAGGTGCGGCTCTTCCGCTACGGCTGCGACTGCTATGCCTTCGCGCTGCTCGCAGCCGGCCATGTCGATCTCGTCGTCGAATGCGGCCTGAAGCCCTACGACGTCGGCGGGCTCATTCCGCTGATCGAGCAGGCGGGCGGAATCATCACCGACTGGAAGGGCGGGCCGGCGGAAATGGGCGGCGAAATCATAGCTGCCGGCAGCCGCGAATTGCATGCGCAGGCGCTTGAGACCCTCAAGGGCCGGGGTTAAGCCTCTTCCAACTGCCGCGGCAGGGACGCGGGATCCTCGGCGTCGGCGCCCGGCAGGAAGGCCAGGATCGCGGCCAGCGCCTGGGCGCGATAGCGGTCGGCCTCCTGCAGGAGCTCGTGCCGCGCGCCGTCGATAGGGATCAGATGCCCCGCACGGAAATTGCTGGCCAGCCGCTCGACCGGTAGATACGGCACGAGCTTATCGGCCGTCGGGGCGAGTATGACGGCGGGTATGGTGATCCTCGTCAGATGTTCGTGCTTGAGGACGCGCCGGATCGTTTTGAAAGCTTCGCTCAGCCAGCGGGCCGTCGGCGGTCCGACCCGCAATTGCGGACGCGCATCGATGAGCGCCAGGTTGCGAGCGTAGCGCCGCTCGTCCGCGGTCAGCACATTGCCCTTGAAAGGGGTACGGTTGCCTTTGTCGGCGCTCAGCGGCAGCCTCCCGAGGCCGATCCAGCGCATGGCCGTCGCGATCGCCCCGATACCCCCTTCGCCGATCGCCTGACCGCCCAGGCCGACGAAGGGGGCAAGCAGCACCATCCGGTCGATCCGGCTTGCGAGCATGGGAGCGAGCGACAGGGCGACGAGCGCTCCCATGGAATGGGCGACGATCGAGAAGGGCAGGCGGGTGTCGGGCAGGACGATCTCGTCGAGGAAAATAGTCAGGTCGCGCTCGTAATCGGTGAAATCCTCGACATGGCCGTGGGTCCAGTGCGGCGACAGCCGCTCGGAACCGCCCTGTCCGCGCCAGTCGAAGGTCGCGACCCAGAAACCGGCGGCCACGAGATCGCCGATCGTTTCGAAATATTTCTCGATCGACTCGTTGCGACCCTGCAGCAGGACGATGGTGCCGCGAATGACCGGGGCCTTCGACCTGAACACCGCGTAGCGGATCTTACGGTTGCCGGCTCCGTCGAAAAAGCCCACCACGGGATCGCCCGGCATCGGATTTTCCGGCATCGAATGAAGGAGCGTGGTCATGGGGAGCGGGCCAGAAGGAACATGCAGATAGGGATAGGCGGCGGCCCGCCACCCGTCAAAGAAAAAAGCCGGAAACGGTGGATGAAATCCGGACGATCACCGTTTCCGGCCGCTGAAGGGAGAAGGGACATGTCACTTCAGCCCTGGGAAGACCCAGTGTCTCCTTTCTACTCCACGGCGGCTGAACGGCGGCCGAACCCGTCGTTCATCCATTGTTCAGGAAGCGCGGCGGCATCCCTCTTGAACTCGCGCGCGGGCATTCCCATGTCTTCTCCGCGGGCGCCGAAGAAGGGTCCGCTCACCGGTCGAGCCACAGCCGGAACGGGGTGGCAGGCCAGACATCGCAACCGTTGCTCTTATGGAGGACGACATCATGCGTCACTTTGATTTTTCTCCCCTCTACCGCTCGACTGTCGGCTTCGACCGTCTGTTCACCATGCTGGATAGCCTTGGTCAGCCGGATCAGTCGCAGACTTATCCGCCTTACAACATCGAACGCACCGGCGAAAACGCCTATCGCATCACCATGGCCGTTGCCGGTTTCGACGAAAGCGAGCTTTCGGTCGAAGCGCGTGAAAACACGCTGACGATCAAGGGCGAAAAGAGCGAAGAAAAGGGTGAGGAAACCCAGTTTCTCCATCGCGGCATAGCCAAGCGCGCCTTCGAGCGCCGCTTCCAGCTTGCCGACCACGTCGAGATCAAGTCCGCTTCGCTGAAGAACGGCCTGCTCCACGTCGATCTTCTGCGCAATATCCCGGAAACGGCCAAGCCGCGCCGCATCGAGATCACCGCGGCGGCTTCGCAGCCGAAGCAGATCGAGGCGCAGACCGCCTAGAGCGCTTCCATGTTTCATGGAAGCATTGAAAGGCTCTAAAGTCTTTGAAGCTGCGCACTAATGAAAAGACGGCGTCCAAAAGGGCGCCGTCTTCGTTTTGCGGGGATGCCTGTGACGGGCAACCCGTCAGTTCTTCACCGTATCTTCCAGGAAAAATCGGCCGAGCGGGTTCTGGTAGAAATTCTCGATGTTCTTGCGCGAAACGTTGAGGTAGGGGCTGTAGTAAAGGTCGATCCAGTGGACGTCGTCCTTCGCCGTCTTCTGGATCTCGACATACATGGCCTCGCGCTTCGCCGGATCGAGTTCCAGACGTGCCGCTGCGACAAGCTCCTTCACTTTCTCGCTGTTGTAGCGGGTCATGTAGTTCATATTGGTGTCATGGCCGAGCACGAAGGTGGTCTTCTGGTCCGGATCGAGGACGTCGTTCGTCCAGTACATCACCGAGATATCGTAGTCCCCGGCGACGAGCATGTCCCAGCTCTGGCTCGCGTCGACCTTCTGCAGATTGACCGTGACGCCCGCCTTTGCAAACTGCTGCTGCAGCAACACGGCGATCTGCTCGTCGACCTCGTTGCCCGCGTTTACGACATAGTTCAGCGTCAGGTCCGATGCCCCCGCCTCGGCCAGCATCGCCTTGGCCTTCTCCGGATCGTAAGGATACTGGTAGTTGGCGTCGTAGTGATAGAGCGAGCCCTTTGGGATGTAGGAATTTGCGACCGTGCCGATGCCGAACGTGACCGTGTCGACGATCGCCTTCTTGTCGATCGCCATATCCAGGGCCTGGCGCACTTCCTTTTTGGCAAGCATGCCGTGCTCATGGTTGATGAGCAGATGGTCTTCGCGGGTCGAGGTATCGATGTGGACCGTGAGGTTCGGGTCCTTCTTCAATTCCTCGACGCGCGAGAAAGGAACGAAGATCGCCGTGTCGAGCTGGCCGGCCTGGACGTTCAGCATGCGCGTGTTGTCGTCCGGAACGGAAATCCATTCGACGCCGTCTAGTTTCACACGATCCGCCTGCCAGAAGTTCGGATTCTTTTCGAGGATGACCCGGTCGCCGCGCCGCCACTCCTTGACGGTGAACGCGCCGGACGATGCCGTTGGCAGTTCGGCGAAGGCGTCCTCGCCAGCCTCGACGGCCTTCTTGGAAAGCACCGAGACGTTCGGAAGGGCAAGCGTCGACAGGAAGGGGGCGGAGGGCGTCTTCAGCTTGACGACCAGTGTCTTCGGATCGGCCGCCTCGGCGGTTTCGACGATCTTGTAGCTGTCGCTCCACAGAGAGCCTTCGTGGTCGCGTATGCGCAGCAAGCTGAAGGCGGCATCCTCGGCCGTTATCGGCGAGCCGTCCGAGAACTTCGCGTCGCGGATCTTGAACGTGTAGGTCAGGCCGTCGTCGGAAAGGGTCCAGCTTTCGGCGAGGCCGGGCTCCAGCTTGGTGCCGGTCTTGTCCACCCGGACAAGCACGTCGAAGACGTTGGAGAACACCCAGTTGTCGACGTTCTGGGCCGACTTGATCGGATCGAAAGTCGTCGAATCTTCGCGGCGGCCGATGGAGAGGATGCCGGCGGCCTCCGCATAACCGGCACTGAGCATAAGGGCGGCTGCGAAAGCGGCCCGGCCGATATTGTTCCACCTTTTGATCATTGTTTGTTCCCTTCGTTATTGTGGCAGGCGTTTGACGGACAGGATCGGTTCCACTGGCGCGGCATCGGTATGGCCGAGCAATGACCTGTCGGGATCGATGTCGGGGATCGCGGCGATCAATGCGGCGGTGTAGGGATGTTTCGGCCGGGAGAAGACGTCTGCGGAGCGGCCCTCCTCGACGATCTCTCCGCGATGCATCACCACGGTGCGTTCGCACAGATTGCGCACGATCGCGAGGTCGTGGGCGATGAAGATCAGCGTGAGGTTAAGGTCGCGGGCGAGCTTGCGGAAGAGGTCGACGATCTGCGCCTGGATCGTGACATCGAGTGCTGCGACGCATTCGTCGGCGATGATCAGCTTCGGATCGACGGCAAGCGCACGGGCGATGCCCGCCCTCTGGCACTGGCCGCCGCTCATGCTGCGCGGCTTGCGGTGGGCGAATTCGCGCTCGAGGCCGACAAGGTCCAGCAGCTCGCCGATGCGTGCCGGAATGTCGGCTCCGCCGATCTTTTTCTGCACTCTCAGAACTTCAGCAAGAGTCTGGCCGATGGTCAGGCGCGGGTTCAGTGCATTGAACGGATCCTGAAAGACCATGGCAGACTCGTGTCGCAGCCTGGCGAGACCCGCACCCCTCTGCTGAGAAAGATCGATACCGTCGAAGCTGACGCGACCGGCGGAAATCGGCGTCAGGCCAAGCATGGCGCGGGCAAGCGTACTCTTGCCGCTGCCGGATTCGCCGACGATACCGACCGTTTCGCCGGGCATGATCTGCAGGTTGATCCCCGAAACGGCGCTGACGGTCCTGGCGTTCTTACCCCTGAAAAGGCTGCCGCCCGACGGGAAGCGCACATGCAAGCCATCGATCTCCAGAAGCGGCCTTGTCGTTCCATGCAAGGGCGTTGGGAGACTGATGGCGGAGGGCACCGCATCAGGCATGGATGGATGGCTGCGGATGAGGCGAACCGTGTACGGGTCCTGCGGTGCGGACAGGATCGTCCGTTTAGGACCCTGTTCCAGCAGCTTTCCGCCGCGCATCACGGCAATGCGGTCGCAGGTCTGCGCCACGATGCCGAGATCATGGGTGATGAGAATGATCGACAGGCCGCGTCTGTCGCGGATGTCCATCAGGAGTTTCAGGATCTGCGCCTGGATCGTGACGTCGAGCGCGGTGGTCGGTTCGTCGGCTATGAGGATTTGCGGATTGCAGGACAGGGCCACACCGATCATGGCCCGCTGACGCATGCCGCCGGAAAGCTCGTGCGGGTAGCTGTCGTACTGGCGGGCGGGGTCAGGGAAGCCGACCTGCCCCAGTATCTCGACCGCTGCCGCCCGCGCATCGCGGCCGCTCAGGCCCTGATGGTAGCGGATGCCCTCGGCGATCTGGTCGCCGATGCGCATGACCGGGTCGAGGTGGCTGGTCGGGTTCTGGAAGATCATGCCGATCTCGGCGCCGCGTACCTCCAGCATCTCGGCGTCGGTGACGGCAGTGAGGTCGCGCTCTCCGAGGAGAACCGCACCGCCTTCGATCTTCAGCAAGGATGATGGCAGGAGGCGAATCAGCGCGCGGCAGAGCAGGCTCTTGCCCGATCCGCTTTCGCCGACGAGGCCGAGGATCTCGCCCTTGGCCAGGTCGAGCGAAACGCTATCCAGCAGCGTGCGCGTCTCTCCCTGGAGATGCGCCTTCACGGTCAGGTCGCGGACAGACAGGACCGAGACGCTCATTCGTGCACTCCCAGCAATTCTCCGAGCGCGTCGCCCAGCATGCTGAAGCCGAAGGCAAGGCAGACGATGGAAAGGCCGGGAAACAGCGTGATCCACCAGGCCGTGGTGATGAAGCTCTGGCCCTCCGCGACCATAATGCCCCATTCGGCGACCGGCGGCTGGACGCCGAGACCGAGATAGCTGACGGCCGCCCCGCTCAGCAGCACCAGGACGGCATCCGACATGGCAAAGACGATCGAGCCGGCAATGGCATTGGGCAGCAAGTGCCGGAACATGATGCGGAAGCGGCCGAAACCAAGGCTGACGGCGGCCACCGCATAGTCGCTGTTCTTCAGAACGAGAATCTGTGCCCGGATCAATCGGGCATAGGAAACCCATCCGACAAGCGCCATGGCGATATAGAAGCTGCCGAGGCCCGGACCCAGAATGGCGATTATCGACAGCATCAATACGAGGAATGGAAAGGCGAGGATAATGTCGACGAGGCGCATGAACAGCGCGTCGACAATGCCGCCGAAGAAGCCGGTGACGGTGCCGACGATCGTTCCTATGACGAAGGGGAAGGCGACGCCGATCAAGGCGATCTGCAGGTCGATGCGTGTGCCCCAGATGACGCGTGAAAGGAGGTCGCGGCCGAAGTTGTCGGTTCCGAACGGATGCAGAAGCGACGGCGGCTGCAAGCGGGCTGCGCCGTTCTGCAGGATCGGGTCATAGGGGGCGAGGACGGGTGCGCCGATCGCCAGCAGGAGGAAAAACAACAGGATTCCCGCGCCAATGACGAGGGCCAGCCGCCGGCCGAAGAGTAACCGCCAGCCGGCCGGCGACGAGGGCACCGTACCGGCGCTCATAGTTTCACCCGCGGATCGACGGCGACGGTGACGATGTCGGCGACGAAATTGACGAGCACAGTGGCGCAGGCAAACACCATGGCGACACCCTGCACGACCATGTAATCGCGCGAGAAGATGGCGCGTACCAGCAATTGTCCCATGCCCGGCAGGGCAAAGACGCTTTCGACCACGACCGTGCCGCCGATCAGCCAGCCGATGTTGACCGCCAGAAGGTTGATGGTCGGCACCAGCGAATTCGGAACGACATGCCGCCAGAAGACGATGCGCTCAGGCATGCCGCGCGCGCGGGCGGCTGTCGCCACGTCTGACTTCAGGGACTCGATCATTGCCGCGCGCAGGCTGCGAACCAGCACCGTCGACAGGGAAAGAGCGACCGTCAGGCTCGGCAGGATCAGATGGGCGAGCTTGTCGCCGAAGGTCGCCCCGTAGCCGGACACCGGCAGCAGATCCAGCTTGACGCTGAAGAGGATCATCAGCATCAGGCCGAGCCAGAACGGCGGAAAGCCGATGCCGAATGTGGAAACAATCCGGACGATATGGTCCGGCGCCCTGCCGGAGTTACGCGCTGCAAGCGCCGCCATGGGCACGGCGATGAGAACCGCCAGAACGACGCTCGACAGCACGAGCGCGACGGTCGGCTCGATACGGGTGGCGATAAGCTTCAGGACATCGATCTTGTAGAGGATCGACTTGCCCATCTCGCCATCGGCGAGATTCTTCAGAAAGTAGAAATATTGCTGCCACATCGGCTCGTCGAGGCCGTACTGGGCGCGGATCTTGGCGATGGCCGAAGGGGTGGCGCGGGCTCCGAGCAGATTGCGCGCCGGATCGCCGGGGATGAGCCGCACCAGAATGAAGGTTATGATGCTGATCCCGAAGATGACCGGCAGGAACTGCAAAGGTCGAGTGAGCACGAACCTATAGCGATGCATGGCGATGCGCGCGCCTCCGTCTCGTTCGGATGTCTCTCGCCATGTTTTGCATCAGTTCGGCCTGTGCCGCGACAGGAAATCGATCAGCGCAGGATAATAGTCCGCCGGGTTCTCGTAGAACGGCATGTGGCTTGCGTTGGCAAAAACCCTGAGTTCGGCCTCGGGGAGGGCGAGCTTCATCTTCAACGCGCAGGCCGGCGTGAGCTCGTCGTGTTCTCCCGTGGTGATCAGCGTCGGCACCTTGATGCCGGGGAGGTCTGGAATGCGGTTCCAGTCCTTGAGATTGCCGATATAGAGAAACTCGTTCGGGCCCTGCATCGTGCCGTAGGGACCCATGTTCCAGTCGTCCAGGGACCGGCGTACCGGTGCGGGCCATTCCGGCAGGCGGCAGACATGGCGATAGTTCAGGATGGTGATGGCAGCCAAATATTCGGGATGATCGTATGTGCCCTGCGCCTCGTGCTTCTGCATCATGGCGACGGTCTCCGGGCCGAGGGCGGCGCGCAGCCGCTCAAGCTCGGTGACGAGGTGCGGCATGTCGGCGACCGTATCCTCCAGGATCAGCGTCTGCAGGTTTTCCGGGTATGTCAGCGCGTAGTCGATCGCCAGCCAGCCGCCCCAGGAATGGCCGAGCATGTGCACCTTGCCGAGCCCCAGCGCCTTGCGAACCGTTTCGGTTTCCTCGACATATCGGCCGATCGTCCAGAGCGAAGGATCGGTCGGGCGGTCGGAGGCGCCGGTGCCGAGCTGATCGAAGGCGACGACGCGATAGCCGTTGTCGATGAGGCACGAATGGGCCTCGCGCAGATAGTCACAGGGTAGTCCCGGCCCGCCATTCAGGCACAACAAGGTCTCCGGGCCCGAACCGAAGCTGTAGGCCACCACCTTGTAGCCATCGACTTCGATTTCGTGTCGCGCCTCCGGCTCGATATCACGCCACATTGACCGCCCCGGCAAAGAAACTGCTTGCTCAATATTTGAGCACGGCTAAATTTTATCCGAAAGGCCAGCAGGCGCCCAGCTATAAGAAGTGATAGGTTGGGGATGACCGGGACCGGAGACAAGGATGTTTGACGAACTCGGGACGATCAGGAACCAGTTCACCGCGCACGACACGCTGGATGGCCGTATAGACCAGGTGTTCGAGGCGATGAAGGCGATCGGCTTCGAGGCGCTGATCTACGATTATACGCCGGTGCCCCGCGATCTCGACGGCACCATCATGGTCCCGTCGCTGCTGAAACTTCGCAACATCTCGGAGGATATGCACGACTACTGGTTCGATCGCGGCTATTTCCGCATCGATCCCGTGCAGCAGGTGGCGCTGCGCACGTCAACTCCGTTCTTTTGGAACTATGATCCCGATGCGGACACGCTGATCAGACGCTTCATGAGCGATGATACGGCGCCCGTCGCCCGCTATCTGAGCGAACGGGACATGTCGACCGGCGTCACCGTTCCGGTCCACATGCCGCGCGGCGACTATGCGACGGTCACGGGTGTGCGTTTCGGCGGCAACCGGGCATTCGAGCGGCATGCGCTGCGGTACATCGCCGATTTCAACCTGCTCGCCCATGTGTTTCACGAGGCGGCCTATTCGCTGTTCGACGCGCAGGCCTTCAACGCCGGCACCGCGAGGCTGACGGAGCGGGAGCGCGAATGCCTCCGCCATTCCGCCGAGGGTCACTCGGCCAAGGAAATTTCGCGCATCATCCACCGTTCTGTGCCGACCGTGGTCATGCATCTCAACGCCGCGGCCAAGAAACTCGGCGCTAAGAACCGTACCCAGGCGGTTGTCCGCGCCACGCACTACCGGCTGCTCGAAGAGCGCCCATCCTATAACTTGTGATAGCTGCCACGGCTTGAAACCCCACGTTATGTTCCCTCCGTTGTCCGTCAGAGATGGAGATGCATGTGGCCGCCGTCGCGTCGAAGGAAGCCTTCCTGCCCTTTCGCGAGTACCAGACCTGGTATCGCATCACCGGTTCGCTCGACAGCGGCAAGCTGCCGCTGGTCGTCGCCCACGGCGGACCGGGCTGCACCCACGACTACGTCGATTCCTTCAAGGGGATCAGCGAGATCGACGGACGCGCGGTCATTCACTACGACCAGCTCGGCAACGGCAACTCCACGCGCCTTCCGGACAAGGGCCCGGATTTCTGGACACCTGACCTGTTCCTCGGGGAACTCGACGCGCTGCTGAAACATCTGGGCATCCAGGATCGCTATGCCTTTCTCGGACAGTCCTGGGGCGGCATGCTTGGTGCGGAACACGCGGTTCTAAAGCCCACGGGTCTGAAGGCGCTCGTCATCGCCAATTCGCCGGCCAACATGCATACCTGGGTGGCGGAAGCCAATCGCCTGCGCGGGGAACTGCCGAAGGCGGTTCAGGATACGCTGCTCATGCATGAGCAGGCCGGGACGATTACCGATCCGGAATACATCGCCGCCTCGCGCGTCTTCTACGACCGCCATGTCTGCCGCGTCACCCCGTGGCCTGCCGAAGTCGCGCGCACCTTTGCGATCATGGACGAGGACAATACGGTCTATCGCAACATGAACGGCCCGACCGAGTTCCACGTAATAGGCACGATGAAGGACTGGACGATCGAGGACCGGCTGATGCGGATCGAAGCGCCGACCCTTTTGATTTCCGGAAAATACGACGAGGCTACGCCGCTCGTCGTCAAGCCGTATGTGGATCGCGTGAAGGGCTGCGAATGGGTGCTGTTCGAGCATTCCAGCCACATGCCGCATGTGGAGGAGAAGGACTTGTGCCTGGAAACGGTCTCTCGTTTCCTGTCATCCCACGATACCGACGCTTGATAAGACGACACGCCGTTTCGTTTATGCTCCTCAGGTGGGCGTCGCCGGGACGGCGTTTCCTTCGAGCTCTGCCGCCTTGGCGGCATAGCGCTGGGCAAGGACCGCACAGGCCATCAACTGGATCTGATGGAACAGCATGACCGGCAGGACGATCATGCCGATGTTCTGCCCGGCGAAGATCGCGCTTGCCATCGGAATGCCGCTCGCCAGGCTCTTCTTCGATCCGCAGAAGGTGATGGCGATTTCGTCCGCGCGGTCGAAGCCGAGAAGCCGGCTGCCGAATGTGGTGGCCGCCAGAATAAGCGCGAGGAGAGCAATCTCGATTAGCGTCAAAACCGTGAGGTCCGTCAGGGTGAAGGACTGCCAGAGGCCGGCGGTGACGGCCTGGCTGAAAGCCAGATAGACGACCATCAGGATCGAACCGCGGTCGACCGGTGCGAGCAGTTTCTTGCGGGCGCGAATCCAGCCGCCGATCCAGGGCTGCAGGATCTGGCCTGCGACGAAGGGCGCAAGCAGCTGCAGGAGGATCTGTTCGATCGCGTCGAGCGATACGCCACCATGTCCGCCGGCCGAGAAGATGACGCCGACGAGAAGCGGCGTCAGGAACACGCCCAAGATGTTGGATGCCGACGCCGCGCAGACGGCTGCCGGAACATTGCCGCCGGCCATCGACGTGAACGCGATCGACGACTGTACCGTCGAAGGCAGAACGCAGAGGAAAAGGATGCCGGTATAGAGCGACGGCGGCAGGATCCATGACGGGACGAAACCGACCAGGAGGCCGATGAGCGGGAAAAGGGCGAAAGTCGAAAAGAGAATCGCCAGGTGCAGCCGCCAATGCAGGAAACCGGCAATGACGACCTCGCGCGAAAGCCGTGCGCCGTGGAGAAAGAAGATCAGGCCGACGCCAAGCTTCGTTGCGATGGCGAACCAGGCCGCGGCGGCTCCGTCGATGGGCAAAACCGCTGCGAGAGCGACTGTCAGCATCAGGAGGATGGTAAAGGTGTCGGGGAGATAGCGGCGCATGGTGCTTGCCGTGTAAGCCCAACCGGAAGCCGGATGCAAGCACTAGATCACGATGTTTTCAGATCGGGTCGACCAAAAACATGAACGTGATCGCTTCCGAGAAGTTGAGACGCGGAATGCGGGCGGAAAACCGCACGCACTTTTCCTCATCCCGCTCCATCGGTCGCAATGCGCGCCGCATTCAAGCGATTTCATGCGGCGCGCTTCGACATCTGCCATATCCGCATCAGCAGGCGGCGACGAAACGGTCGACGTCCTCGGCGCGGGTGGCGAAGCTGGTGACCAGGCGATAGAGCCCTTCGTCTTCCGCGAGGTTGCCTTCGAGATCGTGCGGCACTTCCCAATCGTAGAAAAGGCCGCCCTGCTGCTGCAGCCGGCCGGCGGCCTCCCGCTTCAGTACGACGAAGACTTCGTTGGCATCGGGCGCCCAGGCGAGCCGGCTCTCGGCCGAAGCGGTGATGCCGTCGGCGAGGCGCCGCGCCATCGCGTTGGCGTGGCGCGCGAGATCGAGCCAGAGATCTCCGGCGAAATAGGCGTCGAACTGGGCGGCGACGAAGCGCGACTTGGAGAAGAGCTGAGCCGAGCGCTTCCGCAGGAAGTGCATCTCCTGCGCCTTCGAAAGGTCGAAGAGCACCAGCGCCTCGGCGCACCAGCAGCCGTTTTTGGTTCCGCCGAAGGAGAGCAGATCGACGCCACGCTTCCAGGTCATCTCGGCCGGTGTCGTCCCAAGGCTGACCAGGGCATTGGCGAAACGAGCGCCATCCATGTGCAGCGGTATTTTATGAGACCGGGCGATCGAGGCGATCGTTTCGATCTGGTCGAGCGAATAGACGGTGCCGCTCTCGGTCGCCTGCGTCACCGTCACCGCCATCGGCTGACCGCCATGGACGTTCTCCTTCGGGAACCGCCGAATTTCGGCCTCGAGCTTCGCCGGCTCCATCTTGCCGCGAGCGCCCCCGACCGGGCACAGCCTCGCGCCGTGCGAAAAGAACTCCGGCGCGCCGCACTCGTCGACGTTCACATGCGCTTCGCGATGGCAGAAAGCGATTCCGCCCGCCCGATTGGCGCTCGAAAGTGCAAGGGAGTTTGCGGCGGTTCCGGTGCCCACGAAGAATACCGCGACCTCCCTCTCGAAAATCTCCGAAAAGCGCTGTTCCACTTTCCGATCGAGCTCGCTCGTGCCGTAGGCGGAAGCATAGCCCTGCGCATTCGTGACCAGACTTTCGGCGATCGCCGGATGGGCGCCGGCCCAGTTGTCGGAGGAGAAGATCATCTGAAGTTTACCCTGTTTACATCGAGCCACGCCGTGCGGAGAGGCGCGCCGGCGCGACCATAGCCGAGTCCCGTCGGCAAGCAAACGGCTGCGCTCGACTGTGCCTGCCTTGTAGTGCCAACCGGAGACCAGTTTGAAACCAAAGTAAAGAAAGCGCCGGATACGGGTAATTAAATTTCAAACCCGGGTAATTTCCGGCAATGTTCGGCAAAATCTCTCGCATTATTTGCGGCCGAGGCCCTTGCGAAGGAGGGCGGTTTCTGGCATAGAGCGCATGAAATAGGACAGGTTTGCTGTCCTATTTCGGTCTAGGGGCCGGAACAATCGCCGGAGGCACCGTGAAAAGCGGCAGCCGGCGTGAAGCGCGAGGGGCTTTCGCCGGATTTCATCCGGTCGTTATTCCTTGGCGTCAGGATGGTCGCGGACATCGGTGCCTGACGCGGCCGCGCTTCATTTGCGACCTGATCAGGATCATGCGACGATAAAGCCCGGCTTGCCGCCGTGCGAAAAGCACCATGCGGCAACTGCGTGCGGGCCGCGTTATGCCCGGAATTCCCGGGTTCAACAGGAGGGAAAAGATGACGGATCATTCGCCATCACGACAGATTGGGCTCAACCTCGCACAAGACGCTGCGACGGCTGTGAAAACGCCCGCATTCCCCTCCGGCCTGCCGCGAAAACAGGGGCTGTACGATCCACGAAACGAACATGACGCCTGCGGCGTCGGCTTCGTAGCCCATCTCAAGGGCGAGAAGTCGCATCAGATCGTGCGCGACGGCCTCTTCATGCTCGAAAACCTGACCCATCGCGGAGCGGTCGGTGCCGACCCGCTGATGGGCGACGGCGCGGGCATTCTGGTCCAGATCCCCGACCGCTTCTTCCGCGAGGAGATGGCGAAACAGGGCGTCACCCTGCCGAGGGCCGGCGAATATGCGGTCGGCTATCTCTTCATGCCGCGCGATGAGAAGCTCATTGCCCATTTCAAGGAGGTGATCAGCGAAGTCGTGGCCGAGGAAGGGCAGATAATGCTCGGCTTCCGCGACGTGCCGGTCGATAATTCGTCTCTCTCCAAGGCGCCCGACATCGCCGCGACCGAGCCGCACCATGTCCAGGTGTTCATCGGCGCTGGCCGGGAGGCCGCGAGCAGCGATGAATTCGAACGGCGGCTGTTCACGCTTCGCAAGGTGATCTCCAACCGCATCTATGCGGAAGCCGATGGTGGCGATCTCGGCTTCTATATCGTGTCGCTGTCGACCACCACCATCGTCTACAAGGGCATGTTCCTCGCCTACCAGGTGGGTGCCTATTACAAGGACCTCGCCGACGAGCGCTTCCAGTCGGCCGTCGCACTCGTGCACCAGCGCTTCTCGACCAACACCTTCCCGTCCTGGAAGCTCGCGCATCCCTATCGGATGGTTGCGCATAACGGCGAGATCAACACGCTGCGCGGCAACGTCAACTGGATGGCCGCACGGCAGGCTTCCGTTTCCTCGCCGCTCTTCGGCGACGACATTTCCAAGCTCTGGCCGATCTCCTATGAAGGGCAGTCGGACACGGCCTGTTTCGACAATGCGCTCGAATTCCTCGTGCGCGGCGGTTATTCGCTTTCGCATGCCGTCATGATGCTGATCCCCGAGGCCTGGGCCGGCAACCAGCTCATGTCGCCTGAGCGCAAGGCCTTCTACGAATATCATGCGGCGCTGATGGAGCCGTGGGACGGACCGGCGGCGGTCGCCTTCACCGACGGCCGCCAGATCGGCGCCACGCTCGACCGCAACGGCCTGCGTCCGGCGCGCTACATCGTCACCAGCGACGACCGCGTCATCATGGCGTCGGAGGCCGGCGTGCTGCCGGTCGCCGAAGACAAGATCGTCAAGAAATGGCGGCTGCAGCCCGGCAAGATGCTGCTGATCGACATGGAAGAGGGGCGCATCATCTCCGACGAGGAGGTGAAGTCGTCGCTCGCCGGCAAGCATCCCTATCGCCAATGGCTCGACAACACCCAGCTGATCCTCGAAGAACTGAAGCCGGTCGAGCCGCGGGCGCTGCGGCGCGACGTGTCGCTGATCGACCGCCAGCAGGCCTTCGGTTACACCCATGAGGACACGAAGCTCCTGATGTCGCCGATGGCGACGACCGGTCAGGAGGCGATCGGATCCATGGGCACAGACACGCCGATCTCGGCGATGTCCGACAAGCCGAAGCTGCTCTACACCTATTTCAAGCAGAACTTCGCGCAGGTCACCAACCCGCCGATCGATCCGATCCGCGAGGAACTGGTGATGAGCCTCGTCTCCTTCATCGGTCCGCGCCCGAACATCCTCGACCACGAGGGCATGGCGCATGCGAAGCGGCTGGAAGTCCGCCAGCCGATCCTGACCAATGGCGACCTCGAGAAGATCCGCTCGATCGGCCACACCGAAGACCGCTTCGACACGAAGACGCTCGACTTCACCTATGACATTTCGCGCGGTGCCGAAGGCATGCTGGAAATGCTCGATCGTCTCTGCGAAAGGGCGGAAGCGGCAGTCAAGGGCGGCTACAACATCATCGTGCTTTCCGACCGGCAGATCGGTCCCGATCGCGTGGCGATTCCGGCGCTGCTCGCAACCGCGGCCGTTCATCACCACCTGATCCGCAAGGGTCTGCGCACGTCGGTCGGCCTCGTCGTCGAGTCGGGCGAACCGCGCGAAATTCATCATTTCTGCCTGCTCGCCGGCTATGGCGCGGAAGCGATCAATCCCTATCTCGCCTTCGACACGCTCGTCGACATGCACAAGCGCGGCGAGTTTCCGAAGGAAGTCGACGAGAAGGAAGTCGTCTACCGCTACATCAAGGCGGTCGGCAAAGGCATCCTCAAGGTCATGTCCAAAATGGGCATTTCCACCTACCAGTCCTATTGCGGCGCGCAGATATTCGACGCCGTCGGCCTTTCGTCCGCGCTGGTCGGCAAGTACTTCTTCGGTACTGCGACGACGATCGAAGGCATCGGCCTCGAGGAGATCGCTGCCGAAACCGTGGCGCGTCACAAGGCGGCCTTCGGAAGCGATCCGGTGCTCGCCAATACGCTCGACATCGGCGGCGAATATGCCTTCCGGATGCGCGGCGAAAGCCATGCCTGGACGCCGGACGCCATCGCCTCGCTGCAGCATGCCGTGCGCGGCAATGCCGAGGACCGCTATCGCGAATTCTCGGCGACGATGAACGAGTCGGCGAGCCGCATGAACACGATCCGTGGGCTCTTCACGATAAAGGGGGCCGAGGCGGCCGGCCGCAAGCCGATCCCGATCGAAGAGGTCGAGCCGGCTGCGGAGATCGTCAAGCGCTTCTCGACCGGCGCCATGTCCTTCGGCTCGATCAGCCGCGAGGCGCATACCACGCTCGCGGTCGCGATGAACCGGATCGGCGGCAAGTCCAACACCGGCGAAGGCGGCGAGGAGAGCGATCGCTACCTGCCGCTGCCGGACGGCTCTGCGAACCCCGAGCGGTCGGCGATCAAGCAGATCGCCTCCGGCCGCTTCGGCGTCACCACCGAATATCTGGTCAATGCCGACGTTCTGCAGATCAAGGTGGCGCAGGGCGCAAAGCCCGGCGAAGGCGGCCAGCTGCCGGGTCACAAGGTAGATGCGACCGTCGCCAAGACGCGGCATTCGACACCGGGTGTCGGCCTGATCTCGCCGCCGCCGCATCATGACATCTATTCGATCGAGGATCTGGCGCAGCTGATCTACGATCTGAAGAACGTCAACCCGGAAGCCGATGTCTCGGTCAAGCTGGTATCGGAAGTGGGTGTCGGCACCGTTGCGGCCGGCGTTGCCAAGGCACGCGCCGATCACATCACCATTGCCGGCTTCGACGGGGGCACCGGTGCTTCGCCGCTGACCTCGCTGAAGCATGCGGGTAGTCCGTGGGAGATCGGCCTTGCCGAAACGCAGCAGACGCTGGTGCTCAACGGTCTGCGCTCCCGCATCGCGCTGCAGGTCGATGGCGGCCTGAAGACCGGCCGTGACGTCGTCATCGGAGCGCTGCTCGGCGCCGACGAATTCGGCTTCGCGACCGCGCCGCTGATCGCCGCCGGCTGCATCATGATGCGCAAGTGTCACCTGAACACCTGTCCTGTCGGCGTCGCCACCCAGGATCCGGTGCTCCGGAAGCGCTTCAAGGGGACGCCGGAGCATGTCGTCAACTACTTCTTCTTCGTTGCGGAGGAAGTGCGCGAGATCCTCGCATCGCTTGGTGCCAGAAAGCTCGACGACATCATCGGAGCCTCGGATCTGCTCGACCGCGACCGGATGATCGAGCACTGGAAGGCGAGGGGCCTCGACTTCTCGAAGATCTTCCACAAGGTGGAGGCTCCGAAGGAAGCGACCTATTGGACGGAGCGCCAGAACCATCCGATCGACGACATTCTCGACCGCAGGCTGATCGAGAAGGCGAAGCTCGCGCTCGAGACCAAGGTGCCGGTCGCCTTCGAAGCCGGGATCAGGAACGTCGACCGTTCGGCCGGCGCGATGCTTTCGGGCGCGCTTGCCAAGCGCTGGGGCCACAAGGGGCTGAAGGACGATACGATCCACGTGACCCTCAAGGGCACGGCTGGGCAGTCCTTCGGCGCGTTCCTCGCCCGCGGCATCACCTTCGATCTCGTGGGAGACGGCAACGACTATGTCGGCAAGGGCCTCTCGGGCGGGCGCATCATCGTCCGGCCGCCGGAGAACGCTCGGATCGTGCCGCACCAGTCGATCATCGTCGGCAACACCGTGCTTTACGGCGCGATTTCCGGAGAGTGCTACTTCAACGGCGTCGCCGGTGAACGCTTTGCCGTGCGCAATTCCGGTGCGATCGCGGTCGTGGAAGGCGTCGGCGATCACGGCTGCGAATACATGACCGGCGGCGTCGTCGTCGTTCTCGGCGGCACGGGCCGCAACTTCGCGGCCGGCATGTCGGGCGGTGTCGCTTACGTGCTCGACGAGGAGGGCGACTTCGCCCGGCGCTGTAACATGGCGATGGTCGAACTGCAGCCGGTTCCGGAGGAGGACGACATGCTGGAGAAGCTGCATCACCACGGCGGCGACCTCATGCACAAGGGCATGGTGGACGTCTCGGGCGACATGACGCGCCACGACGAAGAGCGCCTCTACCAGCTCATCTCGAACCACCTGCACTATACGGGTTCGGTCCGCGCCAAGGAGATCCTCGATCGCTGGGCGGATTACCGGCCGAAGTTCCGCAAGGTGATGCCGGTAGAGTACCGCCGCGCGCTCGAGGACATGGAGCGCATGAAGATGGCTGAAGCGGCCGAGTAACCGGCCCTCGTGAATACGGCTCCCGGCCCGCCCGGGTCAGGGGCCATCACGCGCGCTCGAGCGCGCCTGTTGAGATTGAAGATGTCAGGATCATAAGATGGGCAAGGTTACTGGGTTTTTGGAGATCGACCGGCAGGTGGCGAAGTACCAGCCGGCATCCGACCGCATCCGCCATTTCCGCGAATTCACCATTCCGATGTCCGATCAGGAAGTGCAGAAGCAGTCCGCTCGCTGCATGGACTGCGGCATTCCCTATTGTCACGGGCCGACGGGGTGCCCGGTGCACAACCAGATCCCGGACTGGAACGACCTCGTTTATAACGGCAATTGGGACGAGGCGATCCGCAACCTGCACTCGACCAACAACTTCCCGGAATTTACCGGCCGCGTCTGCCCGGCGCCCTGCGAGGAAGCCTGCACGCTGAACCTCGAAGACGTGCCGGTGGCGATCAAGACGGTCGAGCAGGCGATTGCCGACAAGGCCTATGAGATGGGCTATATCGTGCCGCAGCCGGCCGTGACCAAGACCGGCAAGAAGGTCGCGGTCATCGGCTCCGGGCCTGCCGGCATGGCGGCTGCCCAGCAACTGGCGCGCGCCGGCCACGAGGTGCATGTCTACGAACGCGAGTCCAAGCCCGGCGGGCTGCTGCGCTACGGCATTCCCGATTTCAAGATGGAGAAGAACTTCATCGACCGTCGTGTCGAGCAGATGCGGGGCGAGGGCGTGACCTTCCATTGCGGCGTCAATGTCGGTGTCGATGTCGCGGTGCAAAAGCTCGTCGATGAAAACGACGCCGTGCTCTATTGCGGCGGCTCCGAGACGCCGCGCGACGCCGGCATCCCCGGCGTGGAGTTCGTCGGCGTGCACGATGCCATGCCGTATCTGGTACAGCAGAACCGTCGCGTCGGCCGCGAGAACATCGATAGCGTGGGCTGGCCGTCCGAGCCGATCCTCGCCGGCGGCAAGCATGTCGTCGTCGTCGGCGGCGGCGACACGGCATCCGACTGTGTCGGGACCGCCTTCCGCCAGGGCGCCGTCAAGGTGACACAGCTCGATATTCGTCCGCAACCGCCCGAGAAGGAAGACAAGCTTGCGGTCTGGCCCTTCTGGGCGACGAAGATGCGCACCTCCTCCAGCCAGGCCGAGGGTGCGGTTCGCGAGTTCCAGGTTGCGACGCTCGAATTTGTCGGCGACGAGGACGGCAATCTCACCGGCGTCAAATGCTGTCAGGTCGACGAGCGCCGCAAGCCGATCGCCGGTACCGAGTTCATCATCAAGGCCGATCTCGCCTTCATCGCCATCGGTTTCCGCGGGCCCTTCGCAGACAGCGTCCTCAAGGATCTCGGCGACAAGCTGACGGTCAACACCGACCGCCGCGGTTCGACCAATGTCGTGGCCAACGAGCGCGACTACAGGACTTCGGTCGACAAATTGTGGGCGGCGGGCGACATTCGCCGCGGCCAGTCGCTCGTCGTATGGGCTATCCGCGAAGGCCGGCAGGCAGCGCGCGCGATCGACGAGGCGCTGATGGGCTCGACGGTGCTGCCGCGGTAGGGCCAGTCCTCGCCGGGCCCGGCAGGCGGATGAGGGGCGAAGGCGGTGTTCCCGGAGCCCCGCGTTTCCATCAACGCGTAGAACTGCCCGGCGGCCCCTGCTTCGTCAGCCGGAAATCGTCGATACGTCCGGCTGGGGCGACGACCACCTCGCCCTTTTCGATGAGCCGGTCGCGCGGGCTCTTGCCGGTGCTCTTGAGGGGCGTGTCGCCGCCGAGAAGGGCGGTCGCTCCATCGAGTTCGGGATCGATGAGGCTGATCGGCTGCGTCTTGATGATATCTTCGTTGGCAAGCGGCTTGCTGACGACCAGGTCCTTCAGGCCTTCCGCACCCGGAACGTCCGTGGACGCTGCCGCTTCGCCCAATAGCTTGCGAATGTCCTTTTCAACATAGAAGGCCAGTTTGCGCTTGCCGGCCTTCGTCAGGTTGATGCCGTCAGAACCCCTGAGGCGGACCTGCTGCCCGTTGATGTCGGAGCCGGTCAGGACGAACTTTCCCCCTTCATCGACGAAGCCGTCCCAGATGTCGATGAACTGGCCGCCGACCTTCTCCACCTCTTCGCGGTAGATTCCGTTGAACGTCACCATGTCGGCGGTCATGGACGTCGATTGGAAGGGCGGCATTCCGACCCAGAGAACCGGAAGATTGTCCTTGCGCGCAAGCGTCGCCAGTGCGTTGACGCGCTTGCGGTATTCTTCCGTCCAGGCGTCGGTCCGGAACTTCTCCTGCACGTCGCCGATCCGCATCATCTGGCGATCATTGGCGCCGAGGCTCACGACGATGACGGCGGGCTTGAGTTCCGCGATGGCGTCGGGCAGCGCCTTGGGCCAGTCGAAATAGTCGTCGCGGACGATACCCGAGGACCCGTTGGCGCGCGTCTCGATCACGATACCGGGCGTGGTTTCGAACGCGACCTTCAGACCGTCGCCAAGGCTGCCGGCAACGAAGTCTCCGACCACCAGGACCTTCTTGGCGTCCGGAGATTTCTCCACGACGACCGGCGCGGGCGGCGGCGCCGCGGCGGGCCGCGGCTTGGCGCGGCTCGGGCGCGACTGCCGTGGCTCCGATGGTTGCGCTCGGCGCTTCTGGATGCGCTGCGGCCGCGGCTGGCGCCGAAAATCGTATTGATCCTCGTAATAGACGCGCCTTTGCGGCGTGAAGACGCCGAAGAGCCTTTGCAGCACGTTGCGTCGTGGCACCCGCTCCTGGGCCTCGGCCACAGTGGCAAAGAAACCGGCGGCGACCATCGCCGCAGCGCCGAGCAAGACGGGAGCCAGCCGAAGCAAACGCGAAAACAGTCCCTTCCCGCGGTATCGGATCGTCAGCATGATCATTTCACCGTCGAATGGCAGACATTCCCGCAACCATACGCCAGATCACGGCGATTGGCACCGTTTGATCGGGAATCGCCGTGATGAGAGAAAGCTGCGGGTGCGTTTCACCGGCGCAGGGCGCGCAACAGACGCTGTGTCGGCTCCCCGTCCGGGGCCAGGCCGTTCTGGGTCTGGAACGCCTGGATTGCTGCTTTCGAGCCCGAGCCGAAATTGCCGTCGACTTCGCCGTCGTAATAACCGAGTTCCTTCAACCGGTTCTGCAGCTCGAATTTTTCGCTGATGTCGAGCGAACCGTCCGGACGCGGCCAGCGTTGCTGCATGCCGGCATATCCTGCGATCTGATCCGCAAGAAGCCCGACCCCGAGCGCGTAGGAATCCGAGGCGTTATAGCGCTTGATGACGAAGAAGTTCTTGGTCATCAAGAATCCGGGGCCGTTGCCGCCGCCGGGCAGCTTCAGTTCGGCCCGCATCTTCGGATTGCTGAAGCCCTTGCCGCCCGGGCGGGCGAAGCCGAGGGCCGCCCACTGGCCGAGCGTCTTGGTCTGGCCCGAATATTTCGCCGCATTGGCCGGCGGGACGACCTCGTAACCCCATGTTTCGCCGGGACGCCAGCCGTTCTTCCGCAAGAGATTGGCAGCCGTTGCGAGCGCATCCGGCACTGAGTGCCAGATATCCCGATGGCCGTCGCCGTCGGCATCGACCGCATAGAGCAGGTAGCTCGTCGGAATGAACTGGGTGTGTCCCATGGCGCCCGCCCAGGAACCCGTCAACTCCCGCGGGGTGATGTCGCCGCTCTGCAGGATCTTCAGTGCCGCGATGAGCTGGGTCTTCGCGAATTTGGACCGCCTTGAGTCGGCATAGGCAAGGGTTGCCAGCGCCCGCGGCACGTAGTGCAGCCGGTCGTCTTTCTGGAGAATCGCGCCGTAGTTCGATTCCATCGACCAGATGGCGAGCAGGATGGATTTGTCGACGCCGTAGTGCCGTTCGAGGGCATTGAGCGTGCGGGCATGCTTCGCCGCCATTTCCTGTCCTATCCGCTTGGTGTACGGATTGACACGCGCGTCGACATACTCCCAGATCTTGTGCTTGAATTCGGGCTGATAAGCGGCCTTCTCCAGCACGGCCGGATCAGGCGTCTTCACGCCGGCGAAGGCCTTGCGATAGGTCGCCTGGCTGATGCCGCTCTTGGCAGCCGTTGCATAGAAGTTATTGATCCAGTTTTGAAAACCCTGATCCGCACGCGCGGGCGACGACCCAAAAGCGGCGGCAACAACGAGAGCGGCGGCGATATGTCGGAAGAACGTCCTGCGGTTTTTCATCATCTGCTGTCGGTTCCGTTTCTCGGTGGAGCGTTCAGCCGGCGTTCATGCCGAACCGACTACTCCGAGGTTCGCAATTTGCCCGCACCAGGCCACTGGAAAGGGCAGTATGCGGTTCTTCTAGGGACCGGACGGCGCAAGCCGTACCCGATCGAGGGAGAAGCCTACAGAAACGAAGTCAACAAAGTCTTTACCATGAAAAAACCGAGTCGTCTTCCTTCGTAAAAAATTGGCAATCGGCGACTAAATCCAATTCAATTTTCCTGTTTCAGGCTAGACTGAGATGCACTGCAAGGAGGTGCCAATGCACGACAAGCGCAAAGTCCGCAAAGCCGTTTTCCCCGTTGCAGGTCTCGGGACCCGTTTCCTTCCCGCGACCAAGGCGGTTCCGAAGGAGATGCTGACGGTGGTGGACAAGCCGGTCATCCAATATGTCGTCGATGAGGCGCTCGAAGCCGGCATCGAGCATCTGATTTTCGTGACCGGCCGCAGCAAGGCGGTCATCGAGGACTATTTCGACATCCAGGTCGAATTGGACCAGACGCTGCGCGAGCGCAACAAGAAGGCGGAGATCGAGCTCCTCGAAGCCATGCTGCCGAAGGCCGGTACCACGAGCTTCACCCGTCAGCAGGCACCGCTGGGCCTCGGCCATGCCGTCTGGTGCGCCCGCGATCTCGTCGGCAACGAGCCCTTCGCGCTGCTCCTGCCCGACATGATCATGAAGGGCGAGAAGGGCTGCCTCAAGGGCATGGTCGAGCTCTACGAAGAGTCGGGCGGCAACGTCGTCGCGGTCGAGGAATGCGCGCCCGACCAGGCGCATAAATACGGAATCGTCGGAGTGGGCGAGACGGTCGGCGACGGGTTCCGGATCACCAAGATGGTCGAGAAGCCGGCCAAGGGGACGGCTCCGTCGAACTTCTTCATCAATGGGCGCTACATCCTGCAGCCGGAGATTTTCCCGATCCTGGAAAAGCAGGAACGCGGCGCCGGCAACGAGATCCAACTGACCGACGGCATGGTGAAGCTCGCCGAAGCTCAGGCCTTCGCCGCCTATCGCTTCCGCGGCGATACGTATGATTGCGGCGCCAAGGACGGCTTCATCCTGGCGAACGTCGCCTTCGCTCTCGAGCGCGGCGATATCCGCCCCATCGTGGAAGGGCCGCTCAAGACGCTCCTGCAGGGTCTGAAGTAAGCTCGCACGTAGCCGGGGAGGCCGCGAGCGCGGCCGTCCCGATCAGCGCCGGAGCGTCAGGCCGAGGCCAATCCGCGTGGTATCGGTCGAGCTACCCTCGTCTCTATCCGTGCGCTCGTAGCTCACGTCTCCGGTGAGCGCGAGATAGCGGCTCATGTCCCAGGTGAGCCCGGCGCCGGTTCGCCAGGTCGTCTCGTCGGAGGCGGTGGCATCCGAAGGAAAATCGCGCAGGGTGAGACTGTTCGAAAGCCGGCCGACGAGGCTCGAACGCAACTGATGCGTGACCACGTTCGTCAGCTCGTAATTGATCGATCCCGCCTCGCCCGGAGTGGTCGACGGATCGACATAGGTCAGCACGCCGAAAAGGACGTCGGTGCCGCGGTGCGGTGACCAGTTGACGCGGCCGTCGAGCGAGAACCCGTTGAGGTCGCCGAGCCGTTCATCGTCGAAGCGGAAGGTCTCGTAACCGAGCGCCAGTTCACCGTTGAGTTTTTCGCCGAGATCGACCTCCATGCCGGCGCGGCCGGCATAGCTCTGATAGGAACGCTCGAAGCCGAACGTATCCCGACGCAGATCATAGATCGATTTGCCGACGGAGGCCTCGAGGAAGGGGATGAGCGCCGGCGAAAGCTCGTAGCCGATCCGCCCGGTGAGGGTGCCGAGATTGCGGTCGCGATCCTCTTGCGAGAGCGTCGTCCCATTGTCGAGCTCGACATCGCCATAGGTGCGGCGCTCGAAATCAACGCCGAGCGAGCCGCGAATGAGACCGAGGTCGCGCTCGACCGCGGCGCCCAGGCGATAGCTATGGACGCCGGATTGGCTGTCTGCATTGGCGATGGCATTCGGGTCGTTCGCATCTTCGCGTTCGAAACTGTAGCCTGTCCTCAGCCTTGCAATGGTCTCCGCGCCGAGGTCGAGGCGCAGTTCCGCGTCGATGTCGGCGCGCGGCTCCTCCTGGCCCTCACCGGATATGTTGTCCTGGATCACGCCTTCGCCGGTCACGCTGAGCTGATGGCGGGACCAGTCGGAGGTGAGCGAACCCTTGAGCCCGGTCTCCATGAAGCCCCGGCTTTGGCTGCTGTCGCCGTTCTTCTGCCGTTCGTGGTTGAAGGTCTCGCTGAGCGCCGGCTTCAGAACGAAGGTGCCGATGCGAATGCCGGGCGCCTGGCCGTCATCGGGATCGATCCGCCTGCGCAGCCCGTCGATCGTCTCCTCGCGCCGGTTCAGGCGGTTGAAGTCCTCGTCCAGGGCCGGCGAGAGGTCGGTGCCGGCAAGGGCGCCGGTCTCCTGCGGATCGATGATGACCGGAAGCGGCTGGTCCGCTGGGGCGGCGACGGAGACGCCCGCCGGGGATGGATCGCCGAGGCTTTGCGCACTCGCTGGCGCACAGGCGAGGAAAGCGCAACCCGCCAGCAGCCATGCCGGCGGCTTCACACGCAAGGCGCCCGCCATCATCGAGCGTGAAATATTGGGCACCATGCGCCGTCTGTCCGCAATTTGATTGCAATCGTTTCGCAATCGTAAAGGTGCGTGGTTAACCAATCGTTTCTCTACCGCAGTTTCCGAACGCGGATGTGTTCAGATCTGCTCGACCGTCAGGTGGCGGCCGCTGCTGGCGACGATGCGCACGCGTGTGCCGACCGGAAGGTCGGGGCCCTCGACGGACCATGTCGTATCGTCGAGCCGCACGCGCCCGCGGCCCTCCTTGATCGGCTGCTCGAGCACTGCCGTCCGTCCGACGAGGCTTTCGCCGCGCCTGTTGAGCAGAGGCTCGTCGCTCTCGGCGGAAGAGGAGACGAAGCGCCGCCCGATAAGGACGGAAGCGACCGAGAGCAAAGCGAAGGCGACGAACTGCACCTGCCAACTCCAGAACGGCGCCTCCCAGAAGAAGAGCGAGAGGGCCCCGGTGACGAGCGCGGCAAGCGCGATCCACACAAGGAAGACGCCGGGCAGGATCAGCTCCGCCGCCAGCAGCAGGAGGCCTAGGACCCACCAGCTCCAGGGGCCGAGTTCGAGGATGATGCGCATGATCATGGGCGATCCTCAGGGCGTTTCCGATGGAACGGAAGGACCGGTTCGGGGCGTGGACTGGCGCTGGCGCGGGGAGGACGCGGTGCCTTCACCGAAGACCTCCTTCGCGATCGCGCCTATGCCACCGAGCGAGCCGATGAGCGACGAGGCCTCCATCGGCATCAGGACGATCTTCTGGTTGCTCGCCGTTCCGATCGCGGCAAGGGCCTCGGTATATTTCTGCGCGACGAAATAGTTGATCGCCTGCACGTCGCCGGCTGCGATCGCCTCGGAGACCATCCGGGTTGCCTTGGCCTCCGCCTCGGCCAGGCGCTCGCGCGCCTCGGCCTCGCGGTAGGCGGCCTCGCGCTGTCCTTCGGCCTGGAGGATCGCCGATTGCTTCGCGCCTTCGGCACGCAGGATCTGCGCATTTCTGGAGCCCTCCGCTTCGAGCACCTGTGCGCGCTTCTCGCGTTCCGCCTTCATCTGCCGGGCCATGGCGTCGACCAGGTCTTTCGGCGGCGCGATGTCCTTGATCTCGATGCGGGTGATCTTGATGCCCCAGGGATTGGCGGCCTCGTCCACGACGTGGAGCAATCGATCGTTGATCGTGTCGCGGTTCGACAGGAGTTCGTCCAGATCCATCGAGCCCATGACGGAGCGGATGTTGGTCATCGTCAGGTTGAGGAGCGCGTTTTCCAGATTGGCGACCTGATAGGCCGCCTGTGCGGCGTTCAGGACCTGATAGAAGGCGACCGCATCCGCCGACACGCTCGCATTGTCCTTGGTGATGACCTCCTGCGTCGGAACGTCGAGCACCTGCTCCATCACGCTCAGCTTGGAACCGATGCGATCGATGAAAGGGACGATGAGATTAAGCCCCGGCTCCATCGTCCTCGTGTAACGGCCGAAACGCTCGACCGTATAGCGGTAGCCCTGCGGCACCGTCTTGATCCCGGCAAAGAGCACGAGGATCACGACAACGACGAATGCGACGACTGCGATATCCATACCGCCCATGACAGCCCCTTCCTTTTGCAACTCCAGCGTTTGGAGTCGCGCCCGAGTGATCAGGTGGCGATTCGCGGGGATAATTCAAGCGTGTCGGGAAAGTCCGCGCGTTTCTGCGATGCCGCACGGCCAACTGTCGTCAAGACAAAGTCAGGTCCCGGTGTCGGCATGATCGAGGTGGCGGATCGCGCGGTAGAGGTTTGCCTGCCGGCGGGACAGCGCCGCCCATGCTTCGGCCGTGGCTGGGCGCGGTTCGACCTGTTCGGCGAGGCGCGACATGGCGTCGGCGGCCTCGCTGAAATGCCCGTACCAGCCGGCGCCGACGGCAGCGGACATCCCGGCGCCGAGTGCGGAGGCCTCGTTGGAAAGGCTGCGAATGACAGGCAGCCCGCTGGCATCCGCGATCATCTGCCGCCAAAGCGGGCTGCCGGCGCCGCCGCCGATGACGAAGATCCGGTCGGCCAATACGCCCATCGATCTCATCTCGCGCAGGGACCGGACGAATTCCAGGGTAATGGCTTCCATCGAGGCACGGTAGAGATGGCCCATGCCCGTCTCGGGACCCATGCCGGTGAAGGCTGCGCGGGCATCCGCGTCCCAGTGCGGGTCCATGCAGCCCATGAGGTAGGAGCAGACGGTGACGCCACCGGAGCCGACACTCAGGCTGGCCGCGTCCGCTTCGAGCCTTGCGAAAATTGAGGGATCCGATCGTCCTCCGGCGAAGGTGTCCAGCAGCCAGTTGACGAAATAGGCGCCTGCGCGCTGGCAGCTTTCGAGCAGATAGCCTTCGCCGCTCGGCGAAACCAGGGTGCGCCAGTAGCGGCTGAGCTTGCGCGTCGGGGTCCAGCAACCGCCGACGACGGCCGTGCCGAGATTGAGGTAGACGACGCCCGGTTTGATCACATTGACTCCCAGGCCGGCGCAATGGCCGTCGCCGCCGCCAGCATAGACCGGCACCCCCGCGGCAAGGCCCGTCGCCGCCGCGGCATCCGCGGTTACCTGGCCGATCAGCGTACCGGGCCGGTAAAGCGGCGGCAGCTTGGTGAGCGGAATGCCGAGGTGGTCGAGAATCGCGCGGGACCATTGCTTCGTCTCGATATCGAGGAGCCCGAAGGGATCGCCGCTGGTCCAGCTTGCAGCGGCCTCGCCAGTCAGCTTCTGAGTCAGGTAATCATGTACGCTCAGGATCTGCGTCGCGCGGTCCAGCATTTCCGGCTCATACTGCCGATAATAGAAAAGGCGATACACGCAGGGAATGGTGTCGACCGGCTTGCCCGAGGTCGCATGCAGCCGCTCGGCGCCGAATTCCTCCGCGAGCAGCTGAACCACGTCCTGCGCGCGGCGGTCGAGCCAGAGGGTTGCCGGGCTGAGCGGCTTTCGGTCCTGGCCGAGCAGGACCATCGTTTCGCGCTGGTTCGAAATTGCAATACCGTCGACCCGGGCCGGATCGATCTGGCGCATGAGTGATGACAGCGCCTGGCAGGCGGCGGACCACCAGTCCTCGGCATCTTGCTCCGCCTTGAGCGGATGCGGCGTCGAGATGCGGTGCGGCGCGCGGCCCTCGGCCCGCGGTGTGCCGTCCGCTGCCCAGGCGATGGCCTTGACGGATTGGGTCGATGAATCCAAGCCGATGACATAGCGTTCGTCCAGCTGCATGCGCACCTCCTCCACGGCTCAGCACTATGCGGCCCTCCTCAGACCGCACCACACGCGTTGGCCCTTCCTCCCGGCCGAGATCAGCCGCACCGGACGACCGGGGTCGCCCTGATCACTTCGCCAGCAACGCCTCTCCCGTGGCGATGTCGGTTACGAAATGGGTGGCGTAGCCGGCTTCGAGCGTGGCGGTGATCGCGGCGATCTTGACCGCGCCTCCGGCCACGCAAATGCGGCTCGCCACCTGCTTCAGCTCGTCGAGCGAAATGCCGACCATCCTTTCATCGTGGTCTCCGCCGATCGCGGCACCATGCGCATCGATGAAGCGACCGATAATCACGGCCGTGGCACCGCGCGCGACATAGTCGTCTATCTCCTCCCGGCTTGCGATGCCGGAGGCCCGCACCGTGCTCTTCGGGCCGATGTCGCCGACGCCGAAGAGAATGCGGTTGGTCGAATGCACCAGATCCATCTGCTTCCTCAGCACCGGTTCGTTGAGCAACGCCGCCTTCAGCTCGCGCGTCGACAGAACGGCAGGCGCCAGAAGGTTGACGCAGCGGGCGTGGATGCGGTTCGAAAGCAGGGAGGTGCAGAGTTCGGGCGAGAAGTTAGGCTCGCCGGTCGAACTGCCGGAGACCTGCACCACGGTCAGATTTCCGACAGGGCGCGTCAGGGAAATGCGGTCTGCGACGGCGAGTACGGTGCGCCCCCAGGCGACGCCGATCGTATCGCCGTCCTCGATCTGGTCGGCCAACACGCGCGCGCCGGCTTCGCCGAGCCGCTGTGACAGGCTCTCCTCGTCACCGTTCGGGATGACGAAGGCGCCTTGAAGGCCGAACTTCTCCATCAGCGCGCGGGCGACGCTGGTGCGGCCGCCGGCCTTGGGGTTGATGTTCACGGAGACGATGCCGCGCTCGCGTGCCTCCTGCAGGTAATTGACGATGGTGGCTCGCGATACGTTGAGCTGCTTGGCGATCTCGCTCTGCGTCATCTGGTCGGCATAGTAGAGCCAGGCGGCCCACATCACCGCATCATCGAACTCGGTGGGTATCCCCGCCGTGGTTTCCTCGCCGGTCCTGCCGGAAGTCTTTTCCCTTGCCATGGCGCTATCTGGCAGAGCCTGATGGCATTTGTCAATCATCTCTGGCATATGTATTGACATATGCCAATTCATGTTGTCACATGCTACGAGATTGAGAGCACGGAACGAGGGTATGGAAACGGCAAGCCAGCAGAACACCGCCGCATGTGCGCCCGAAGGAGGCTGGGCGGTCCTCATCGACGACATTCTTGCCGGGAACTGGATCAACCCCGAAACGGGTAGGCCGGCCAGCGTTCCCTACGAGAAGATCGCCATTGCGGAATCGCTGGACGGAGCCGAGGCCGATCTCGTCGCCAGCCTCGGCTTGGGCGAACGCTATGCGGTGGTATCCGACGCAGCCACCTGGGATGCGATGGGCGGGCGCGTCGCATCCGCGCTGAAGAGCCTCGGTCCGGTCGATGCGGTCATTCTCGACCATCCGCATGCGGATATGGGTGCCGTGGGCGCGTTGACCGAAAGGCTTTCCGGAGCGGATGCCGTAATCGCGGTGGGTTCCGGCACGATCAACGATCTCTGCAAATTCGTCACCGGGCGCACCAATCGCCGATACGCCGTGTTCGCGACGGCCGCCTCGATGAACGGCTATACTTCGACGACTGCCTCCATCACCTTGGAAAACGGCCTGAAGGTCTCGCTTCCCTCGCATGCGCCGGCCGGCTTTTTCGTCGATCTCGCGGTCACGGCCGCGGCGCCTCGCTATCTCTCGGCGGCCGGTTTCGCCGATTGCCTCGTGCGCTCTGTCGCGCAAATCGACTGGTGGATGTCCCACCGGCTGACGGGCAGTCTCTATTCGAGCGTACCCTATATCCTCCAGGGTGCCGACGAGCGGGCGTTGAACGCACGTGCGGCGGGCATTGCCGAAGGTCGCATCGAGGCCAACGGCTACCTTCATCGCGTCCTGACGCTTTGCGGCTTCGGCGTCTCCTTCACCGGAATGTCGAACCACGGCTCGATGGGCGAGCATCAGATATCTCACTATATCGACTGCTTTGCCGGCGAAAATCATCCGGGCACGCTGCACGGCCAGCAGGTGGGGGTAGCAACGCTGACCATGGCGCGGCTGCAGCGCATCTTCCTCGACAGCGACAAGCCGCCGGTCGTCCGTCCCACGAAGATCGACGCTTCCGAGATGGCCCGGCGTATGGGCGACGACATCGCCGCCCAGTGCTACGCCGAAATCCAGCCGAAGATTTTCGATGCAGCTTCCGCCGGCGAGATCAACGAAAAGCTCTCCGAACTCTGGCCGACGCTGCGCCGGGAGCTGGAGGCTTTCGCATTGCCGGTGGCCGAGATGGAGAGACTTCTACGGGATGCCGGCGGCCCGATGACGGCGGCCGACCTCGGCCTGCCCGCCGATACCTACCGGGAGGCCGTGCTGCACTGCCGAGAGATGCGCAACCGTTACACCTTCCTCGATATCGCCGCCGACGCGGGCATCCTCGAGGATTTCGCCGCCGGGGAGGCGTGAGGCGATGCGTGCGGTTGCCGAGATGCCGATCGATGTCGCCGCCCGGATCAAGGTGCTCTTTGCCGACATCGACGACACACTGACCAACGAAGGCCGGCTGCCGGCCGCCGCTTACGACGCCGTCGAGCGCCTGGCCGAGGCGGGCGTTGCCGTTGCCCCGATTACCGGGCGACCGGCCGGCTGGTGCGACATGATCGCCCGCATGTGGCCGGTCGCGGGAGTCGTCGGCGAAAATGGCGCCTTCTATTTCGCCTATGACCAGACGGAGCATCGCATGCGCCGCCGCTTCGCTATCGCCGAAGCCCAGCGTGCCGCCGACCGCGAGAAGCTCAGCCAGGTGAGCGCCCGTATCCTCGCGGAAGTGCGCGGCGCAGCGGTCTCTGCCGATCAGCTCTACCGAGAGGCCGATCTCGCCATCGATTTTTGCGAGGACGTGCCGGCGCTCCCGGCATCGGAGGTGGACCGGATCAAGCGCATCTTCGAGGAGGAGGGTGCCGTCGCCAAGATCTCTTCCATCCATGTCAACGGCTGGTATGGCGCCTATGACAAGCTGACCACGACGCGTCGCTTCGCCGCCGACATTCTGGGCGTCGACATCGACAGCGAGCGCGAGACGATCGTTTTCGTCGGCGACAGCCCGAACGATGCGCCTATGTTCGGCTTCTTCCCCAATGCCTGTGGCGTTGCGAACGTGCTCTCCTTCAAAGGTCGCATCGAGGCGGAGCCGGCCTATGTGGCGGCCCGCGAGGGAGGTCACGGCTTCGTCGAGGTTGCGAACCACATCCTCGACGCCCGGTCGGGGAGGGACGCGGCATGAAGGGAGCGGCCTTCGACATTGCCATTATCGGCGGCGGCATCAACGGAGCAGGCGTCGCCCGCGATGCGGCTGGCCGCGGTCTGAGGGTCCTGCTCACCGAACAATCCGACCTCGGTTCGGCCACATCCTCGGCTTCCACCAAGCTCATTCATGGTGGCCTGCGTTACCTGGAACACTACGAGTTTCGACTGGTCCGCCATGCTCTGGAAGAGCGCGAGCGGCTCTGGGGAATCGCGCCGCATATCATCTGGCCGCTGCGCTTCGTGTTGCCGCACCGCAAGGGATTGCGTCCCGCCTGGCTGCTGCGGCTCGGCCTGTTCCTCTACGATCATCTGGGCGGGCGCAAGCTTCTGCCGGCAACGCAGACCGTGCGGCTGAGGAACCACCCTGCAGGGGAGCCACTGCGCGACGTCTCGTCAGTTGGGTTCGAATATTCCGACTGCTGGGTGCAGGATAACCGACTCGTCGTACTCAATGCGCGCGATGCGGCGATGAGAGGCGCCGACATCAGGGTGCGTACACGCTGCGTAGCCGCGCGCCGCGAAGGCGGTCTCTGGAGGCTGACTTTCGAAGATGCCGAGACCGGCCTGAAGAGCGAAGCGACGGCTCGCGCCCTCGTCAACGCCGCGGGCCCTTGGGCCGACAAGATCGTGTCCGAGGTCGCGGGCGTCGGTGCGGCGGGCCGCGTACGCCTGGTTCAGGGCAGTCACATCGTCATCAGGAAGCTCTACGAGCACGACCGCTGCTACATCTTTCAGAATCCGGACGGCCGCATCTTCTTCGCTATTCCCTATGAGGAGGACTTCACCCTCATCGGCACGACCGATCGGGATTACAGGCACGCTCCCGAAGAGGTCACCGCGTCGGCGGAGGAGATAGATTATCTGCTGACCGCAGCATCGTCCTATTTCCGTGCCGATCTTTCCGCAGCCGACGTCGTCTGGACCTATTCCGGCGTGCGCGCTCTGTTCGACGACGGCGCAGCCAACGCGCAGGAGACGACGCGCGATTACGTGCTGGAGCTCGATCGGCCGGAAGCGCAGGCGCCGATGCTCTCCATCTTCGGCGGCAAGATCACCACCTATCGCTGCCTGGCCGAGGATGTCCTGGAACAGCTCGCGACGGTCTTTCCCGAGTGGAACAGGCAGCGGGGCTGGACGGCGGCGCAGCCGCTTCCAGGCGGCGCCTTTCCGGTTGGAACGGCCGACGATCTCGCAAGAGCCATTCTCTCCGAGCATCCCTATCTCACCTGGCGGGAGGCGCGCCGACTGGTGCGTCATTACGGACTGGAGGCACGCGGCATTCTCGGCAAGGCGCGGGAGCGCGCCCATCTCGGCCGCGACTTCGGCGGCTCAATGACCGAGGCGGAAATCATCTTCCTGATGGAGCGCGAGTTTGCACTAACGGCTGCCGACGCAGTCTGGCGGCGCACGAAGTCGGGACTGCGGATGACGAGCGAGGAGATAGAGGCGCTCGACAGATACATGCAGGAACGGCGCCGCTGCGGCGAGGCGGCGCGCGCGGCAGGCTAGGACCGCTTCCGGGGAAGGCGGGCGCACGAGAGGAGACGACGGTGTTCCGCACCGTCGAATTGTCGGAGGGGACGGACCAGGGCGGGTTACCGCCGCGACTGGCGTCCGTGGGAGGAGAAGGCAATGTCGATTGCACAGGTAAAACGCATCGCGATCTCGGATTCGCCGTGGCCGTGGCTCCTGCCGCTTATCGCGCTGCTCGCCGTCTTCACCATCTATCCGTTCATCTACAATGTCTGGCTGAGCTTCCACGAATTCGTGCCGAAGAGCCGAGGACTCAAGTTCGTCGGAGTCGACAACTGGATTCAACTTTGGAACGACAGTCGCTTCTGGGGTGCACTTGGTGTCACGTTCCTCTATTTCGCCGTGGCCCTGACGATCGAAATCGTCCTCGGCATGGCGATCGCGCTTCTCCTCGACGCCGAACTGCCGGGCTTCGGGATGCTGCGCGCGGTGCTTTCGATGACGCTGGTCATCCCCCCCGCCATTGCCGGCATGATGTTTCTCCTGATGGAGGATTCGCAGTTCGGGGCGCTCTCCTATCTGCTGGGCCTCGTCGGCCTGCTCGACAAGGCGACGCCGATGCTTGCCACGTCCTCGCTCGCGCTGATCGGGGTTCTGATCGCGGAAGTCTGGCAATGGACGCCGTTCATGGTGCTGATCTTCCTGGCCGGGCTTCGCTCGCTGCCGGCGGAGCCTTACGAGGCGGCGATGATCGACGGCGCATCGTCCTGGCAGATGTTCCGCCGGCTGACGCTGCCGATGATGTCGCGCGTCATCGCTGTCGCGGTGCTCCTGCGCGGCATCGACCTCTTCCGCGTGTTCGACTACGTCTTCGTCATGACCTCGGGCGGGCCAGGCACCGCCACCTACACGGTCAGTCTCTATGCCTGGCAGCAGACCTTCTCGTTCCTGAAGTGGGGCTACGGCGCCACGCTGAGTCTGACGAGCCTGATCATCGTCATGGTCATTGCCAACACATTCATCCGCGTTGCAAAGGTGAGGTGGTAACATGCATCAGAGCGCTTTCGCCCGCACGCTGCGCACCATTGCCGGTTGGCTCGTCGTCGGAGCCTTCTTCTTCCCGATCTATTTCTGGACATCGGTCGCCTTCCGCGACGCAAAGGACATCTTCAACTGGCCGCCGATTTTCTTCGGCTTCCAGCCGACCGTGAGGAATTTCGAGCAAGTCTTCGGCATATCGCTGGGTTTCGGCTTCGGCAGCCAGGAAGCCGTGACGCCGGGTGGCGGCAACTTCTACATGGGGCCGCGCCTTTGGGATTCGATCGTCGTCGCATCCTGCTCGACGGTGCTGGCGATCGTGGTCGCGACCCTTGCCTCCTATGCACTGTCGCGCATGCATTTCCGCGGCCGCCATGAATTCGTCAACTGGGTGCTGTCGACCCGCATGATGCCGCCGGTAGCGGTGGCGATCCCGATGTTCTTCATATTCAAGCAGTTCAACCTGCTCGATACCTATACGGGTGTTATCCTCGTGCACGGTCTCATGAACCTGCCGCTGGCGGTACTGCTTCTGAAGAGCTTCTTCGACGACATACCGGCGGAGATCGACGAGAGCGCGCTGCTCGACGGCGCGTCGCGCTGGACGATCTTCCGACGCATCGTGCTGCCGATGGCCAAGGGCGGCATCGCCGCTACCGCCGTACTTTGCTTCATCTTCTCGTGGACGGAGTTTCTCTTCGTCCTGACCCTGACGCAGACCGGGCTGAAGACCGTGCCGGTCGTGTCGTCGACCTTCGTGACATCGATCGGAACGGCCTGGGGCAACATGGCCGCCCTCGGGGCAGCGGCGATCGTGCCCGCCTTCGTCGTGATCCTGCTCGTTCAACGCCACCTCGTCCGTGGCCTGACGATGGGGTCGCTGAAGCAGTGAGAATGCGGCGCTCGCGCCGACAACAGGAGAGATCGGGGCCATTTCCGGCGCCGATAGAGGAGGAAGACATGAAAGAGAAAGACAGAAAGTTTTATCTCGCGTCTGTGACCGACCGCTTCGTCCGCGGCCAGATCGACCGCCGCAGCTTCCTGCGCGCCGCCGGCACGCTCGGCCTCGGCGCAACCGCGCTCGGAATGGGTTTCGGCAGCCGCCCCTTCGGCGTAAGCAGGGCGCTCGCTCAGGAGCAGCTTCAGCCGTCGGCCGAGGTGATCTCCTGGCTCAAGGACGTCGCCAAGCCCTTTGCGGGAACGACGTTGAAGCTCGCCACGGAATCCACTCCGCCGTCGAACGCCATCAACTCGCAGCTGAAGAAATATTTCGAGGAAGCGACCGGCATCAGGGTCGAGATCGAGGTCCTGCCGCTCGAACAGGTTCTGCAGAAGCTGACGCTCGACGTCGCCTCTTCGCTCGGAACCTACGATCTCTATTACATCGACCAGAGCTGGTCGGCATCCTTCAGCCAGGACGTGTTCGATCCGCGCGAGCAGCTTCAGGACAAGCCAGACCTCGCCATGCCGAACTACAACATCGACGATTTCATGCCGGCGCTCGTCGACGGCATCGCCAAGTATGAGGATCGCTGGGTTGGCGTTCCCTACGACATTCCCATCTTCATCATGATCTACCGCAAGGACATCTACGAAAAGCTCGGTCTCAAGGCGCCGACGACGTTCGAGGACCTGCTGAACAATTCCGCCGCCATCACGAAGGAAATGGGGCCGAACCTCTACGGCTATGCCGGGCAGATGAAGTCGGGCCACTATGCGCTGGAGTGCGAGTGGACCTCCATGCTCTGGGGAAATGGCGGCTCGATCTTCAATGCCGACAAGAAGTTCGTCGGCAACGACGAACGGGGCATCGCCGCGCTCGACTATTACACCAGGCTCAAGGAAACCATGCCGCCGGGTGTCGACCAGTGGACCTGGGACGGCCAGGGCCAGGCGATCGCTCAGGGGGTTGCCGCCTCCATGCTCTCCTGGGGCGAGTTCTTTCCCTATTTCGACGATGCCAGCCAGACCAAGGTTTCCGGCCTCTGCGAGGCGGTCGTCCCGCCGCAGCCGGCCGCGCTCAGGAAGCCCGAAGAATGCGGCTACGGCGAAATCCCCGGTACCGGCCACCAGGGCGGCTCGTCGCTGGCGGTGTCCAGATATTCGAAAAGCCCGGATGCGGCTTGGATCTTCATGCAATGGGCCACCTGCGCCGACACGCAGGCCCTCATCACCACGCTCGGCGGCGGCACCGGCCCCACCCGCGCCTCGGTCTATGACGACCCGCGCGTCAAGGCCAATGCCCGGGTCGGCGCCGGCACGACCCGTCACTTGTCGGTCGTCCGCGAGACGATCGACAAATACATGGGCTCGGAACCGGACTTGCCGGAATGGGCGCAATTGTCGAGCGACACGATTCCCGTCGGCCTCGGCAAGTATTTCGCCGGCAGCTACGGCTCCTCCAAGGAGGCGATGGACGACATCGCCTCGCAGGTCGAAACCGTTCTGAAAGGCTGACTCACATCCGGATGGGGTGCCGCTGCATGTCGGATGCGGCGGCGACATTGCGCATCGGCAAGCGCGCCGTCTTAGCGGTGCCCCTTCCAGCCGGGACAAACGCAAAAACAGGGGACCACCATGCCCGAAAAACCGCTGATAGCGATCACTGGCGCCAGCTCCGGCATTGGAGAGGCCGTCGCGCGCGCCTTCTCCAAGGCCGGCCATCCGTTGCTGCTCATAGCACGCAGGCTCGACCGGCTCGAGTCGCTGGACTTGCCCAATGCCGTTCTGAAGAAGGCGGACGTGCGCGATCGCGCTGCACTTGCGGATGCGGTCGGCGAAGCCGAGGCGAAATTCGGGCCGGTCGACATGATGTTTGCCAATGCCGGCATCGCACGGCTCGGCGACATCGCCCGTCAGGCACCGGAAGAATGGGACGAGATGATCGACATCAACACCAAGGGTGTGATGAACAGCGTGCATGCGGTGCTATCCGGTATGATCGGGCGGAAGCAGGGAACGCTGGTGATGATGAGCTCGATCGCCGGACGCAAGGTCTACCCGGACCATACGGTCTATTGCGGCACAAAGTTCTTCGTCCACGCGGTGTCCGAAAGTCTGCGCGAATATCTGGCGCCGCACGACGTGCGCGTCATCGTCGTCTCCCCCGGCATCATCGAAACGGAGGTGCTGGACCACGTGAAGGACGAGACCACTCTTGCCAATTACAAGGCGAACAAGGCGGCGATCGGCGGCGGTATTTCAGCCGAAATCGTCGCGGACCTCATCCTCGACGCGTATCGGCTGCCGCAACGCGCGATCGTCCAGGAAATCGTCATCACGCCGACGCGGCAGAAGTATTGAGACAGAGCTGCCGCGACGGCCGGCCGAAACGAACAGGGGAGTAACGACCGATGGCGACCGTGGAATATCAGAATATCGGCAAGTCCTTCGGTGCCGTCACGATCATGCGCGACATCTCCTTCCGAATCGAGGACCACGAATTCGTGGTCCTGCTCGGACCGTCGGGCTGCGGCAAGACGACCTTGCTCAGAATGACGGCCGGCCTCGAGGCCGTCAGCGAAGGCGATCTCATGATCGGCGGAAAGCGTGTGAACGACGTGCATCCGCGTGACCGTTCGATCGCCATGGTCTTTCAGAACTACGCGCTCTATCCGACGATGAAGGTCTACGACAACATCGCCTTCAGCCTGGAAGTGGCGAAGGTTCCTTCCGCGGAGATCAAGGAGCGAGTGGAATGGGCGGCCGCAACCCTCAACCTCACCCCCTATCTCGATCGTTACCCAAAGGAGCTTTCCGGCGGCCAGCGCCAGCGCGTCGCCATGGGTCGCGCCATGGTGCGCGAGGCGGAGGTGTTCCTGTTCGACGAGCCGCTGTCGAATCTAGATGCCAAGCTGCGCGCTCATATGCGCACGGAAATCCGCCAGCTGCACAACCGGCTGAAGACCACCACCATCTACGTCACCCATGACCAGATCGAAGCCATGACCATGGCCGACAAGATCGTCGTCATGCGCGCGGGCAAGATCGAGCAGATCGGCTCGCCCGACGACGTCTACGACCGGCCCGCCAGCAAATATGTTGCAGACTTCATCGGCTCTTCGTCCATCAACTTCCTCCCCGGAACCGTGGTGGCGGACAATGGCGCTCCCGCCGTCGATACGGCGGCCGGCCGGCTGGCCGTGGAGGCGTCCCCGGCATTGAAGCCGGGCAGGAAGGTGGTCCTCGGCCTGCGCCCGACCGACGTGGTGGTCGATTCCGCAGGTCCGCTTGCAGCCAAAGCGATTCTCACTGAGCGGCTTGGCCATGACGCGCAGCTTTTCTGCCAGGGCCCGGAGGGAAGCTTCGTCGCGGTCGTCGACAAGGCGGAGCGGTTTTCGGAGGGCGCCGAGGTTCGCTTTGCGATCCCACCCTCCAAGGTGCACGTGTTCGATGCCGAGACCGAGGTCCGCATCTGACCGCTGCGGACCGGACATTACACTATTGATCGACTGGGAGCCGGCCGCTCGAACGCGGTGCCGGCCAGGAAAGGAACTGTCATGAAATCGCGCTGGTTGGACTCCGAATTCACTTCGACCGTAGAGGGCTATACCGCCAAAGGCGTCAATCGCGATCTTGCGGTCCGCACCTATACGACCCGGCTGCTGGGCTCCGATCCGGAATTGGTATTGCACGGCGGCGGAAACACATCGGTCAAGACCACGTTCAAAGAGATGGACGGCACCGAGGTTGAGGTACTCTGCGTCAAGGGCAGCGGATGGGACATGGGTACGATCGAGCCGCAGGGACTGCCGGCCGTGCGCTTGCAGCCGCTGCAGGCGATGATCGGCTTCGAGACGCTCTCCGACGACGACATGGTGATGCTCCAACGCCGCCTGCTTATCGATCCAGCTTCGCCCAACCCGTCGGTCGAAGCCATCCTGCATGCGATCCTTCCCTTCAAACACATCGATCACACCCATGCGAATGCGATCGTTTCCCTCACCAATCAGCCGCATGGCGAAGAGTTGATCCGGGAGCTCTTTCCCGAGTCGATCATCGTTCCCTATGTGATGCCGGGCTTCGATCTGGCGAAGGCCTGCGATGCCGCCTTCAAGGCAAACCCGAAGGGCGATGGCATGATCCTGCTGAAGCACGGCATCTTCACCTGGTCGGACGAGCCGCGAGAGGCCTATGAGGACATGATCGCCAAAATAGACAAGGCCGAGCGGCGTCTTTCTGAGGGCAGGGCGAAGCCGTTCGCGGGCATCGTCCTCCCCGACAACCTGGCCTCCGCCGCGGAGGTTGCGCCGATCCTGCGCGGGGCTTTGGCGATCGAGACGGGCCTCGAAGGTACGCCGAAGCGGTTCGTTCTGGAGCACCGTACGGGCGAGAAGATCCTCGAATTCTGCAACGCCGAAAACGTCGACAGCCTGACGCGCCGCGGCAATGCGACACCGGAGCACGTGATCCACATCAAACGCTTCGGAGTGGCACTGCCGGCGCCGCAAAAGGACAGGCTTGGCGAATGGGCAGAGCAGGCGCGGGCGGCGGTTGCCGCCTTCGAGGCCGACTACAGGGACTATTTCGAGCGCAACAATGCCCGTGTCGGCGGTGGCAAGCGGATGCTCGACCCGAAGCCTCGGGTGTTTTATGTCGCCGGCATCGGACTCTTCGCCGCCGGCGCGGCGCGAAAGAATGCGATCGTCGGTGCGGACGTGGCGGAAGCAACCATCGACGTCATCACCAAAGCGGAAGGCATCGAGGCGTTCGAGGCGCTCTCTGAGGCCGATCTCTTCGACATCGAATACTGGTCGCTTGAGCAGGTGAAGCTGGCAAAGGTGCAGGAAAAGCCTTTGACCCGACAGGTGGCGATCGTTACCGGCGCAGCAAGCGGGCTGGGCCTCGCGGTGGCAGAGGCACTGAAGGCGGAGGGTGCCGAACTCGCGCTCTTCGACATTTCCGAGGACGCGCTGAACGCGGCTGCGAAAAAGCTCGGCGCGCTGCCGGTGCTGTGCGACGTGACCCATCCGGAGGCGGTAGACGCAGCCGTCGCCAAGGCCGTGGCGCATTATGGCGGTGTCGACATTCTGATCTCGAATGCCGGGGCCGCCTTCCAGGGAAAGCTGCTTGGCGTCGACGAGGCGACCTTCCGCAGAGCCTTCGACCTTAACTTCTGGAGCCATCACTATGTCGCGCGTGCCGTGGTACGCGTCATGGAGCAGCAGAAAACGGGCGGCGCGCTGGTGTTCAACGTCTCCAAACAAGCGGTGAATCCCGGCGCGGATTTCGGCCCCTACGGGACTTCAAAGGCGGCGCTGATGGCGCTGATGCGCCAATATGCGATCGAGCACGGCGGCTCCGGCATCACCTCGAACGCCGTCAATGCAGACCGTATCCGTACCGGTCTTATGACCGACAAGATGGTGGAGGAACGCTCGAAGGCGCGGGGCGTGACGCCTGAGGACTATATGCGAGGCAATATGCTTCGCCGCGAGGTGACAGGCGCCGACGTGGCGGCGGCCTTCGTGCATCTGGCCAAGGCACGGACCTCCACCGGCGCGGTCGTCACCGTCGACGGCGGCAATGTCGCCGCGATGATGCGCTGAACAGTCGCGGGGGGCACATATGGCAACGATCCTCGTTTTAGGGGCAGGCGTCATGGGTACTGCCCTTGCCGTGCCTGCCAGCGACAACGGCCACAGGGTACTGCTGGCCGGCACGCCGCTCGACACGCTGCCTGTCACCAGGATGAAGGCAGGTGAAATCCATCCGAAGCTCGACGCGACGCTTGCCGAAACGGTGACGATCCTCGCGGACGAGGAACTCCGGCCGGAACATGCCGACACGGCGGATCTCATCGTCGTCGGCGTCAGCAGCCCGGGTGTCGCCTGGGCGGCCGACCGGCTGAGCGGTCTGCTGCGCTCGAAAAAGCCGGTGGCTTTCGTGACGAAGGGTCTCGACCGCGAGGGTGAGCGGATCGTCACCTATGCCGAGACGCTGCCGCCGCGGATCGCCAATATGGAGAGCTTCATCGGCATCGGTGGGCCATGTATCGCGCGCGAGCTTGCCAACCGCTATCCGACGTCCAGCATCTATGCCAGCCGTGACAGGGCGGCCGCGGACTTCGCCGCGGGCTTGATGCGGACACCTTATTACCGGCTCGCGGTGGGTGAGGATGTGACCGGCGTCGAGGCCTGCGCGGCGCTCAAGAATTTCTTCGCAATCGGTGTCAGCGCCATGCAGACCCGCTATCCGGACGGGCTGCGCGCCGACGGCCAGTCAAAAAACCCGACTGCGGCGGCCTTCAATCAGGCGGCTCAGGAAATGGCTTTGCTCTGCGAACGGATCGGCGGCAACCGTGCTTCCGCCTTCGACCGCGCCGGCATCGGCGATCTGCACGTGACGGTGGGCGGCGGACGCAACAGCCGGCTCGGTCACGGCCTCGGGCTTGGCCGAACCGTTGCGGACGTGATGTCGGGCGAGCTCGGCGGCGAGACGGTCGAAGGCATCGACACCGCACGAATGGTCGGCTCGTTGCTGCGGCAAATCGACGATGCCGCCACCCTTCTGCCTCTCGCAACCGCCATTACGAACGCCATAGTCGAGGACGGCGTATTCGCCTTCGACTTCGGGAGGATTTAGGTCGCGGCGATTCCGGGTCGGGAATGGCGCTGTTCTACAACCAACCTTCCAGCTCGCGGCGCACGACGTGGTTGAGCACCGCGATGCCCTCGGGGCTGTCGTTCAGGCAGGGGATATGGGCGAATTTTTCGCCGCCATTGTGGTGGAAGCTCTCGGCCGCCTGCCCGGCGATCTCTTCGAGCGTCTCCAGACAGTCGGAAACAAAGCCCGGATTGATGACGGCGATCTTCTTCACACCCTCCTTGGCCAGCCGTTCCACGGTGGCGTCGGTATAGGGTTGCAGCCACTCCTCGGGGCCGAATCGCGACTGGAAGGTCACCTGCAGCTTTTCTTTCGCCCAGCCAAGTTTTTCGCGCAGAAGGCGTGCGGTCTTCTGACACTGGCAATAATAGGGATCTCCCTTTTCGAAATAGCTTTTCGGGATCCCGTGGAACGAGGCGAGCACCAGCTCCGGCTCCCAGTCGAGCGTCGCGAGATGCTTGGTGATCGAGGTGGCCAGGGCGTCGATGTAGACCGGGTCGTCGTGATAGGGCGGCACCGTTCTGAGCGCCGGCTGCCAGCGCATCTTGAGCAAGGCTTCGAAGGCCTTGTCGTTGACGGTGGCGGTGGTGGCGGCGGCATATTGCGGATAGAGCGGGAAGACGAGAATCCGCTCGCATCCGGCTTTCTGCAGCGCCTCTATGCGCGACGCGATGGAGGGCTGGCCATAGCGCATCGCCCAGTCGACGACGACCTGCGGCCGGCCGCCGAAGGCGTCCGCCATCAGTGCCGCCTGATTGCGCGTATAGGTTCTGAGCCAGCTTTCGTTCAGTTCCTTGTTCCAGATGAGCTCGTAGGCCTTGCCGACCTTGCGCGGACGTGTGTTGAGCACGATGCCGTAGAGGATCGGGTACCAGAAGAGACGCGACCATTCGATCACGCGGCGGTCGCTCAGAAACTCCCGCAGATAGCGGCGCATCGAGGCGACGTCGGTACCGTCCGGCGTGCCCAGATTGACGAGGAGCACGCCGACCTTTCCGTAGCTGACGGCGGGGTGATTGGTGTTCGGCTCGGCATCCATGGCGGTCATTTCGGTCCTCGTGAGGCGCGCACCTTTGCAAGGTGGTGGTCGCGCCGGCAGTTTCAAAGCCTTCTAAGAAGAAAAACCGGCGCGGGAAAGCCCGCGCCGGTCCCAAATGTCGAGGCAAATCGTCTTACTCGGCGGGGATGTCCAGCTCGCGGCCGATTTCAAGCGCTCGCGGCGCCGGATCCCCGTTGGCGGCCGATATTTTTCTCCATTCGGTGCCGCTGCCGTAAAAGGATTCCGCGAGGTCCCACAGCGTATCGCCGCGCGCTATGACGTGCTTGCGTGGGCCTTCGGCAGCGGCTGCCGCCGGGGGCGAAGCCTCGGGGGCAGTGGTGGCCGCTTCGCTTTCCGCCGGCTTTGCGGCGGCCTCCGGCTCCGGCGCGGCGGCTTCCGGCTCCGGTGCAGCGCTGGGCGCGGCCTCCGGGGCCGCGGCGGCCACTTCCGTGATACGGCCGTCGGTGTAGGGCTTGAAGGGCTGGTGGGCGGCGAGGTAGTCGGCGAGCACGGTTTCGAGGCCCGGACCGTAGTCATAGGCATTCTCGCCCTTGTCCTTGAAGACGGCGTAACCGTCGCCGCCGCCGCGCATGAAGTTGTTGCTGACCAGCGAATAGGTCTTTTCCGGATCGAGTGCCGCGAAGGCGTCACCCTCCTTGACCTCGACGCTGACGAGGCGGCTGCCGGCGGGCTTCGAACGGTCGAACGAATATTTGAGGCCCGCGACCTGCGGGAAGCGCCCGCCGCCCTCTTCGACCTGGCTGAGGCCGTTTTCAAGGGCTGCGCGGATGTCGGAGCCCTTCAGCTGGAAGGTGGAAAGCGTGTTCTGGAAGGGCAGGACGGTGATGACTTCGCCCATCGTCACGTCGCCGCCGTCGATCGAAGCGCGCAAGCCTCCGCCGTTGGTGATGGCGACCGTCACGCCCTGGCCCTTGACGCGATCGAGCATCGCGTCGGCCACGAGACTGCCCATCTCGCACTCCTTGGCGCGGCAGGTCTCGCGCGATCCGTCGATCGGCGCCTCGGTTTTGGCAATCACTTTCGATCGCAACTCTTCGATGGGCTTTGCGAGTTCCTTGATCCGTGCGGCCACGGCCTCGTCCGGTTTCACCGAGGAATCGACGAGGATCGGGTCGCCCTTGGCGGCCTTGACGACGCCGTTGTCGTCGAACGTCACCACGAGGTCGCCGAGATATTTGCTGTAGGAGCCGGCCTGTACCACCGGCACCTGGTAGCCGCCGGGGTTGTCGACCATGGTGGGATATGGCCCCTCGGCCTTCTCGTCGGTGTTGGACAGGAGACTGTGGGAATGGCCGCCGACCACCACGTCGACGTCCGGGATCTTGGCGATCGCCGCGAGGTCGCGCGGATAGCCGACATGGGTGAGCGCGATGATCTTGTCGACGCCCTGCTTCTTGATCTCTTCGATCGCGCTGGTGATCGTCGCCACGTCCTCGCCGATCAGAATGTCCGGCCCGACCGAGGAGAGCTCGGGCGTGTCATTTGCGACCGCGCCGACGATGCCGATCTTTTCGCCGCCGACATCCAGAACGATCGACGGCTTGATCCGATCGCCGATCTTCGATTTGTGACTCGGCAGGACATTGGCGGTGACGACGGGGAAGGTGACCTTGTCGAGGAAGCTCGCAAGGCCATCTTCGGCTTCGTCGAATTCGTGGTTGCCGACGGTCATCGCGTCGAACTTCATCAGGTTGAGGAACTCCGCTTCCGCGGTGCCCTTGTAGGTGGTGAAGAAGAGCGAGCCCTGGAAATTGTCGCCGGCGTTGAGCAGGAGCACGTTCTTGCCCGTCAGTTCCTGGCGCTTCTCGTCTATCAGCGTCTTGAGGCGGGCGACGCCTCCGAAGCACTCGTTCTTGCCCTCTTCCTCGGCCGAACAGGTCGAATCGAATTTGTTGATCGATTCGATGCGCGAATGAAGGTCGTTGATGTGCAGGATGTTCAGTTCATAATCGGCAAAAGCTGCGCCCGAAGAGAGCGCGAGAAGGGAAGCGGCAACGAGGCCGGTCCGCATGTGTCTGATCATGGTGTGCTCCTGTGTGCTGCCGGCCGAGTCGCAGGTAAGACCCGCCGCGCTGCAGCGGATGTTTTCACCAGTCGGGATCGACTTCAAGCCGCAAACGCATGCCGACGCCGCCGGATTTCAGACAAGGTTAAGCCGTCCCGGCAAGAAAAAGGGCCCGTCCAGGGCCCTCGTTCATCATCTGGCGCCGTGTCAGCCGCGGCGCGCCAGCGAGAACTGTGCGCCGGAGTCCGTCGTGCAGTTCAGTTGCGCCGGCGTTGCCAGCGCACAGTTGACCTTGGACTGGGTGTTGCGCACCAGCGAGGTCATGTTGATTTCCACCAGCGTCGGGCTGACGTTCACATAGTTGCCGGAGGCGAGAAGCTGGTTGGTGTCGGTCGTGCGCGTCGAGAAGGTGCCGCCTGCGAAAGTGGAGACGATGCCGTTCGGATCGACCCAGGAACCCTCGACACCCGTCGCCTGCGGCGCCGACGACATTGGCCGGAGTTCCCGAGGCTGAGACTGACAGGATGCCAGCGCGGCGGCAGTTGCCAGGAGGGTGAGGATGGCGAATGGCTTCATCGGCGTTTCTCCCGCGTCACGAGTTGAGCGGGATGCGAACGCAAAACCGCTTCATACTTTCCTGTCCCGCTCTACCGCATAATTCCGTGAATCGAAACCGATCGACGCACAATTGTGCGGCGTCTCACAGCACCGCAACGACCGTTGTGCGTCTTTTGAGACACGCGTGCGCGAAACATGCCGCGATCATGAGTTGAAAGCAAGAGCGGGCATGCGCGCGCCGCGCTAGGCATTCGAAAAGAAAAGGCCCGGAGCACTGCTCCGGGCCGATAGGGCGTGCTTCGTCGCGTGATCCTCAGCGGACGAGGATGTTCCTGAACTGCCAGGGGTCCTTCGTGTCGATGTCTTCCGGGAAAAGGCCCGGGCGCCCGTCGAGCGGCGTCCAGTCGGTGTAATGTCCTTCGACAGGGCCGAGATAAGGCATCTGCACTTCCAGGCAGCGCTTGTAGTCCATCTCGTCGGCTTCGACGATGCCGGCCTTCGGGTTCTCCAAAGCCCAGACCATGCCGGCAAGAACGGCGCTCGTGACCTGCAGGCCGGTGGCGTTCTGATAGGGCGCGATGCGGCGTGTCTCTTCCAGCGAGAGGCGGGAGCCGTACCAGTAGGCGTTCCTGGCATGACCGTAGAGCAGCACGCCGAGCTCGTCGACGCCGTCCACGAGCTCGTGCTCGTCGAGGACGTGCAGCTCCGGCTGCGCCGTGCCGCCGTTGCCGAACATCTCGTGCAGCGAGAGAACGGCGTCATTGGCCGGGTGATAGGCGTAATGGCAGGTCGGGCGGTAGGAAACGTCGCCGTCCTTATCGCGGACGGTGAAGAAGTCGGCGATCGAGATCGCTTCGTTGTGCGTGACCAGGAAGCCGTATTGCGGGCCGGGCGTCGGGCACCAGCTGCGCACGCGGGTGTTTGCACCCGGCTGCTCCAGGTAGATCGCCGCCTTGCAGCCCTTCTTGTGCTTCTTGGCGTTTTTCGGCATCCAGTTCTCGTGGGTGCCCCAGCCGAGCTCGGCCGGCTGCAGGCCTTCCGAAATGAAGCCTTCCACCGACCAGGTGTTCCAGAAAACGTTGAGCGGTTTCGGGTGCTTGGCGCGCTGGGTGTCGCGCTCGGCGATGTGAATGCCCTTGACGCCCGCTTTCTTCATCAGCTTCGCCCAGCCTTCCCGGTCGTCCTGATGCGGCTCTTCGTATTTCAGGCCGAGATCGTCGGCGAGATTGAGAAGGGCCTTCTTGACGAACCAGGAGACCATGCCGGGATTGGCGCCGCAGGTCGAAACCGCCGTGGTGCCGCCCGGGTTCTTTTCCTTCTCCCGGCGTACCGTTTCGCGCAGGGCGTAATTCGTGCGCTCGGAATTGTCCATTTCGGCATCGAAGTAGAAGCCGAGCCACGGTTCGACGACCGTGTCGACATAGAGGACGTCGAGCTTGCGGCAAAGCTTCATCAGGTCGAGCGACGAGGTGTCGACAGAGAGATTGACGCAGAAGCCCTGGCCGCCGCCTTCCGTCAGGAGCGGCTTCAGCAGTTCCTTGTAGTTGTCCTTGGTGACGGCCGCCCGCACGTGCCGCACGCCATGGCGCGCGAATATTTCCGCGTCCTTGGCGTCCTCACGGGGCTCCACCACGATCAACCGGTTCTTGTCATATTTGAAGTGGCGCTCGATCAGCGGCAAGGTGCCGTGGCCGATCGACCCAAAGCCGATCATCACGATCGGGCCGGCGATCTCGCCATAAACCGGATAGGTGGTGTCTGCCATTTTTGTCTTTCTCCTGAGAAAACATCCCTGTGCGATGCTTGGATGCGCGCGAGAAGCGAGCCTCGAATTCCTGATGAGGACTGCATGTCGGGCAGAACCACTCAGGCAAACTATAGAGTGCAGCGGACTTTCGTGCGTCTGGATAGATGCGCGGCGCTGTAGAGCACAGTTTCCTGTCACAATAAAGAGCGGTCCCGTCAAGGCGGCACCTGCGACTTTGCTTAACCGGCTATCTTCCAGGGGCAGCGATGCCGCGGCCGCACCGGCACGACTTCGGGTCGATTCCGAAATCATCGCGAATGCGGGCAGCTTGCCGCAAGCGCATCGTGCTATAGCTTCAACAGAGCCCATTGCCTCGCATCGCGACCGAAGTTCCTGGAGCAGACCAACGTGACTGGTGATCACCTCAAGGCCCTGATGGGCTTGCAAGCCGCAACGCCGGTGCTCATCGCGCTCTATGATCCGCAGGATCGGCTGCGCTACGCCAATGAAGCCTTTCGGTCGGCCTACCACGTCGGCGAGGGCGAAGCGCCGACCTGGGCGGAGATCATGCGCCGCAATCATGCCGCGGGCAGGGGCACCGTTCTCAAGACTGACGACCTCGAAGGCTGGATCGCCGCCACGGTCCACCGGCGCGGGAAGGTGCCTTTCCGCACGGTCGAGACCGACCTTCACGACGGCCGCTGGCTTTGGATGACGGAGACCGTGGACCAGAAAGGCTGGATGCTGTGCATCGCCGTCGACATTACGGAGGTGCGGGCGGGGGAGCGCAAGCTTCGCCAGGACCGGGATTTCGCGCTCAGGGCCTCACAGGTGGACGAACTCACCAGCGTGCCCAACCGGCGCTACACGATGGAAAGGCTCAACGAGTTCATCCGCAACTGCGCCGAGAACCCGCACATGTGGGGGTGCGTGGCAATCATAGACATCGACTATTTCAAGGCGATCAACGATCGCTATGGCCATCATCGCGGTGATGAGGTCTTGCTCGACTTCGCCCGGCAGATGCAGGAATTCGTGCGGCGCTCCGATTGCTTCGGGCGGATCGGCGGCGAAGAGTTCATGCTGATCCTGCCGGACACCACCGTCAGCGAAGCGAACCTCATCCTCGATCGGCTGCTGGACAGGGTCCGCAACGCCAGACCGCTTTCGAACATACCGGAGTTCTTCTACACCTGTTCGGTCGGACTTGCGGAGTATCGGGAGGGCGACAGCGTCAGGGACATTTATTCACGCGCGGACGATGCCCTTTACATCGCCAAGCGTGAAGGGCGCGATCGCGTCAAGCGTCATACGCTACCCGGATCAGACCGTGAGTTCAGCCCGGATCAGTCCCCTTAGGGAATTGCCGATGTAAAGACGGCCGCTTGCGAGATCGGCGGGAGCCAACCGCTCGACCCGTGCCCGCCGCTGGCAGATGAGCTCCGTGCGCAGAACGCCGGCGAGAAGGCCGCAGGCGATCGGCGGCGTCTTCAAGTACCCGCTGCCGTCATCGAGAAAGACCGAAGTTATCGTCCCCTCACAGACCTCCCCCTTTTCATTGAGCAGGATGACCTCGTCGGCCTCGGCCGTGGAAAACTCGCTGCGTGCCGCCTCGTAGCGGCTCCGGCGCGTGGTCTTCATCCGGAGGAGGCGGTCGCTGGAATCGAGCCGCGTCGAGGCGATCCGCACCCGCCACGCCGCGCCGTCGGCAAGCGGCACGAAGGGCGCCGTCGTCACGTCGATGCTGCCGTCGCGGTCGAGCGTGAGGCGCACGCGCAGCGGCGCTCGCGCGCCCGAAACGGCTCGCCCCAGCGTCGCCTCGGCTGCGGCCGCACCTGAAAAGCCGAGGCGTCTGGCGGAGCGCGTCAGTCGCGCCAGATGCAGCCGCAGCCTCGTAAAGCCATTCTCCGGTTCGTAGCGCAGCGTCTCGATCAGGGAAAAACCGGTCATCGGGCGATCTCGGCATCGCCGACGGCGAAGCGGGCCTTCAGCAGGCATTCCTCGTACTCTGCCTCGGCCTTGGAATCGAAGACGATGCCGCCGCCGACATTGAACACAGCCCGGCCCCCGGCAAAGAGCGATATGGTGCGGATCGCGACGTTGAAGCGCATGGTGCGGTTCGGGGCGATGTAGCCGATCGCGCCGCAATAGGCGTCACGCGCCCCGGGCTCCAGATCGTGGAGAATTTCCATCGCCCGAATCTTCGGGGCGCCGGTCACGGAGCCGCAGGGAAAGAGCGCGGCGAAAATGTCGGCGATGCCGATCTCGGGCAGAAGCTTCGCCCTGACGTGGCTCACCATCTGGTGGACCGTCGGATAGGTCTCGATGTCGAAGAGCTTCGGCACGTCGAGCGTGCCGACTTCGGTCACGCGGGAGATGTCGTTGCGCAGAAGGTCGACGATCATGCGGTTCTCGGCTTGCGTCTTCTCGTCGGCGCGCATCGCCGCGATGATCGCGTCATCCTCATCAGGGCTCGCGCCGCGCCGCGCCGTGCCCTTCATCGGATGCGTCTCGATCCAGCCGTCGGCGTCGACCCGGAAGAAAAGTTCCGGCGAGCGCGAGATCAGGACCGGGCCGTCGAGGGCGACGAGCGCGCCGTATTTCACCGGCTGACGCTCGATCAGCGACCAGAATGCGGCAAGCGGATCGCCGGACCAGCGCGCATGGATCGGCATGGTCAGGTTGGCCTGGTAGCAATCGCCCTGGCGCAGATGCCGGTGCAGCTTTTCGAAGCGCTGGCGATAAGCAGGAAAATCCCAGCCTGCACGAGGCTCCGCGAGGAGGGGCTCGTTTTCGATGCGCCGCTGCGGCACCGCAAGCGGATGGTCCTTTGCCGGCGCGTCGAAGACGCCGAAGGACATCAGCGGCGTTTCCCGGTTCTCCGGCGCGAAGGGGGCCAGTTTCTTCTCGAAAAGATGGCCCGCTTCGTAGGCCATGAAGCCCGCGATCCATTTGCCGGCACGATGGGCCGCCTCGATTTCGCCAAGGCCGCGGTGGAACTCAGCCCTCGTCCGTGCCGTGATGACGCGCAAAGGCTCGGCGAAAACCGTCGTGCGGTTCTCGCTGTCGTCCCGGAAGAGGACATAGGGCGCGTGTTCGATCATCGAGGTCGGTCGCTGTCAATTCGGTCCGACGGGGGCCGATACGGCCCGAGCGGGTCACGCCTTATCAAGCGCCTCCAGTTCGTCGATGAGCCCTTCAATCATCGACAGGCCCTGTGCCCAGAACGACGGATCGGTGGCGTCGAGCCCGAAGGGCGCGAGAAGTTCGGAATGATGCTTCGTTCCGCCCGCCTTCAGCATCTCGAAATATTTCTCCTGGAAGCCGCGCTCGGCGTTCTGATAGACGGCATAGAGGGAGTTCACCAGGCAATCGCCGAAGGCATAGGCATAGACGTAGAAGGGCGAATGGATGAAGTGGGGGATATAGGCCCAGTAGGTCTCATAGCTCTCAGAAAGCCGGATCGCCGGGCCGAGGCTTTCGCTCTGCACCGATAGCCATATCCGGCCCAGGTCCTCGGCCGTCAGCTCGCCTTCCTTGCGGGCCGTATGCACCTTGCGCTCGAAATCATAGAAGGCGATCTGCCGGACGACCGTGTTGATCATGTCCTCGACCTTCTGCGCAAGCATCGCCTTGCGTTCGCGCTTGTCCTTGGTCCGGTCGAGGAGCGCGCGGAAGGTCAGCATCTCGCCGAACACGGATGCGGTTTCCGCAAGCGTCAGCGGCGTCGAGGCCATCAGCGCGCCCTGGGCGCCGGCAAGGACCTGATGGACGCCATGGCCGAGCTCGTGAGCGAGCGTCATCACGTCGCGCGGCTTGCCCATGTAGTTGACCAGAACATAGGGGTGCACGGAAGGGACGGTCGGATGCGCGAAAGCGCCCGGCGCCTTGCCCGGTCGGACCGGCGCGTCGATCCAGCTATCGTCGAAGAAGCGCCGCGCGATCGCCGCCATTTCCGGGGCGAAGGCGTGATAGGCGGAAAGGACCGTATCCCTTGCTTCGTTCCAGGGAATAAGCGCGTTCGGCGTTTCCGGCAGAGGGGCGTTCCGATCCCAGAAATCCATCTGCTCCATGCCGAGCCACTTGGCCTTCATCGCATAATAGCGGTGCGAGAGCCGGGGGTAGGCGGCCTTCACCGATGCGGCCAGAGCGTCCACGACCTCACGCTCCACCCGGTTGGCGAGATGGCGGCTGTCGGCGATATCCTCGAAACCGCGCCAGCGGTCGGAGATTTCCTTGTCCTTCGCAAGCGTGTTGGTGACGAGGGTGAAGGTGCGGATATTCGCTTTGAAGGTTTCCGCGAGCGCAAGCGCGGCCTTCTTGCGCACTTCGACTGAAGGGTCCTGCAGAAGGTTGAGCGTCACTTCCAGCGGCTGCTCCTTGCCGTCCACCGAAAAGGTCAGCGATGCGATCGTCTCGTCGAAGAGCCGGTTGAAGGCGTTTGCGCCGGTCATGGACTTTTCGAGGAAAAGCTGCTCCAGCCTGTCGTCGAGCTGGAAGGGCTTGTCCTTGCGCAGGTCGAGGATCCAGGGCCGATAGTGGGCGGCAAGGCTGTCGGTCGCGAGGGCGGCGTCGATCACCTTGTCGTCGATGCGGTTGAGTTCCAGCGAGAAGAACAGGAGATGCGCCGATATGTCGGTAAGCTTCGACTGGACGTCGCCGTAGAGCTTTCCGTTCGCCGGATTGGACGTATCGGAGAAATAGGTAAGCCCCGCAAAGGAGGCGATGCGGCCCATGAGGTCCTCCAGCGCCTCGAATTCCTTCACGGCCGCGCCGATGCCCTGATCGCCGGTTCGGCCGGCGGCCTCCTTGAGCTTGCCCTTCCACTTCGCCTCGAAGGCGATCGCGTCGGTTTCCGCCTTCGCGAGGTCCGAGCGGAATTCCTCGGAAGAGGGCGAGAGGTAGAGGTCCGTGAGCCGCCAGGACGGCAGCTCGCCGAGCTCGTCCGGCGCTGCTGAAGCCTGTCCGGCCCCGGAATTCACCAGCGAGGCGCGCATGAGGGATTGCCCGGAGGCGGCAAGGCGTGGCGAGGCAAAATTCATCGTCGGTTCTCTCGTTTTGAACAGGCCTTAACCCTGAAGCGAGGCAACGGCATGGCGCCCATTGCTACCGCCCGCGATGGATAAAATGCAAGCATTTCTCAAAACAGGATGTTCAGCCGTTTGTGGGACGAATGGCCGGTATGATTTGGCACATGATGCTGGCCAAAGGTACCCCGCGTGTCCCAAGCAGGAGGCTTTCGTGACATCTCATATTCTTGTCATCGACGACGATCCGGTGCAGCGGCGGCTGTTGACGAACATGATCGAGCGGCTGGGCCATGTCGCGCATCTCGCCGATAACGGGCGCAGCGGGCTCGAACTCCTGCAACGCAAGGGGGGGATCATCAACGTCATCCTGCTCGATCTTCTGATGCCGGAAATGAACGGGCACGGCCTTCTCGAGGCGCTCGCCGAGCGTGGCATCGACATCCCGGTCATCGTTCAGACAGGGCAGGGCGGCATCGAAACGGTGGTCCAGGCGATGCAGGCCGGCGCCTTCGATTTTCTCGTAAAGCCGGTTTCGCCGGAGCGGCTGTCGATCGCCTTGGGCAACGCGCTGAAGATGGCGAGCCGCGACGGCAAGGTCAAAACCGCACGGCGTCCGCGCGGCGGGGCAGTCGGTTTCGACGATATCGTCTCGGCAAGCCCGGCGATGATCCGCGTCATCGATCTCGCGCGCCGCGCTGCCCAGTCGAACATTCCGATCGTGCTCGAGGGCGAGTCGGGCGTCGGCAAGGAAATGGTGGCCCGCGCCATCCAGGCGGCGAGCGACCGGGCGGCGAAGCCTTTCGTCACCGTCAATTGCGGCGCCATTCCCCACAACCTCGTCGAGAGCATTCTCTTCGGTCATGAGAAGGGAGCGTTTACGGGCGCAAGCGAAAAGCACAGCGGCAAGTTCGTCGATGCCGATGGTGGCACCCTCTTTCTCGACGAGATCGGCGATCTTCCGCTCGAGGTCCAGGTAAAACTGTTGCGCGCCGTCCAGCAGGGCGAGATCGAGACGATCGGGGCGCGTCAGCCGCAGAAGGTGAACGTGCGCCTCATCTCGGCCACCAACAAGGACCTCATCACCGAGGTTCGCGAGGGCCGGTTCCGCGAAGATCTCTACTATCGGCTGAACGTTTTCCCGATCACCATTCCGGCGCTACGCCGGCGCAAGGAGGATATCCCCGTTCTCGTACGCGCCTTCGTCGAGCGCTTCGCCGCCGAGCAGAGGCTGGATCAGAGGCTGACGGTATCGAGCGGCGCGATGGCGCTGCTGACGTCCTACGACTGGCCGGGCAATATCCGCCAGCTCGAAAACGCCATCTTCCGCGCCGTCGTCCTCGCCGAAGGTCACGAACTCACGGTCCGGGACTTTCCGCAGGTCGCCACCCAGATACCGGGATACATCGTTGCCGATCGCAGCGGTCTCTCGTGGGGCGAAGCCGGCCCGGAACGCCGTCCCGCTTCCGCTCAGCTCGCCGCCGCCCCGGCCGACGCGGGCCCGCGGGAACAACCGCATTCCGAAACGACTCCGGACGGCCGCCTGGAAAACGCCATCGCCAGCCTCAGCGAGGGCGGCGAGGTCAGGAAGCTCGCCGAGGTCGAGGAGGAGCTGATTCGCTTTGCCCTGAAATTCTACCGCGGCCAGATGAGCCAGGTGGCGCGCAAACTGGGAATCGGCCGCTCGACTCTCTATCGCAAACTCAAGGATTACGGCATCGATCCCGACAATCCCCTGCGTGAAGCGGCATAAAATCGACGCATTCACACCTCATTTGCCGTGCAAATCGTCCACCGCCGTTTAGACCTTGTTAGCAAACTGTTCACTATATTATAAGGGGCGGTGAACACTGTGGCATAATTGCCATGCTGTCACCTTATTTGACAGTCATCTGAGACAGCAAAGCACGGTTGTCCGTCGGACGGGGATTGAATGCCAAATTTGTTCGGTTTGGAGGAACCAGTCGGTTCCTTTGCGCGCAGACTCTGCTCGGCGGTCGCTCGAAAGGCGCCCCAGGTCCTGGCGTCCATCGCGCTGGTTTGCTCCCTCGTCACACCCGGGATGGCACCTCCGGTCGAGGCCGCCGGCCAGACACGCACCCTCAAGCTGTATTTCATCCACACCAAGGAAAAGGCGCAGATCACCTTCAAGCGCAACGGTCGCTACGATCAGAAGGGTTTGCAGCAGATCAATCGTTTCCTGCGCGACTGGCGGCGGAACGAGCCGACCAAAATGGATCCGCGCCTGCTCGATCTCGTCTGGGAAGTCTACCAGAAGAGCGGTTCGCGCGACTATATCCACGTCGTTTCCGCCTATCGCTCGCCGGCCACGAACGGCATGCTGAGGTCGCGGTCGAAGGGCGTGGCGAAGAAGAGCCAGCACATGCTCGGCAAGGCGATGGACTTCTATATACCGGACGTGAAGCTCAAGGCACTGCGCGAGATCGGCATGAAGTTCCAGGTCGGCGGCGTCGGCTATTACCCGACTTCCGGTTCGCCCTTCGTCCATATGGACGTCGGCGGGGTACGCGCCTGGCCGCGCATGACGCGCAACGAGCTCGCGCGGCTCTTCCCGGACGGCAAGACCATGCATATTCCCTCCGACGGAAAGCCGCTGCCGGGCTATGAGCAGGCTGTGGCCGATTACAAGCGCCGCGTCGGCGCATCGGCGATCCAGGTCGCAGGCGGCGGCGCCAAGGGGCCGGGCGATACCGGCAAGCGCCGCAACCTCTTCGCCGCGCTCTTCGGCGGAGGCGGCGACGAGGATGAAGAACCCGCGGCAATCGCTGCCGGCGGCGCCGAAGAGGAAGCTCCGGCCAGGGTTCAGACCGCATCGGCGCCGGCGGCACAGGATGCTCTTCCCGGTGTTGCAGGTTCCACTGCGGCGCCTGCCGGGCAGCAGGATATCAACGCACCGGTGCCGGCCGTGCGACCGGCATTCAAGGAAACCCCGGCTGATGGCGGCGTAGCGGTTGCACTCGTCGCGCCGGAAAAGAACAGTGCCCAGGAGGCGCTGGCAGCTGCCATGCCGCAGACAGCGGCCGTGCCGTCGGAATTCGCGGATCTGAGCACCCTCAAGGTTCCGGTTCCGCAAATGCTCGACCGTCGCGACATGAACGCCTTGATCGCCAACGAGACGCTCGTCGCCTCCGCCGACGGCCAGGCACAGGAGTTCGGCTTCGTGCCGGTGCCGGGAATGCGTCCGGCCGGCGAAGAGGCGCTCGCGGCCGTGGCTCACGCCGAGGTCACCATTCCCGCTTCTGCGGATGGGCCTGCGCTCGCTTCCGCGGCGCAGCCGCCGAGTGCCGCCGGTACGCGCGTTGCCCTCGCAGCGCCGACCAGCGAGGATCGGGCGCCTGCATTTTCTCCGGCGATCGAGGTCGCGGCCTATGCGCCGCAGTCGGGTTCCGCTTCACGTGAGGCGATCTTCGACAGCGTCTTCGACACGGAGGCCGATGCTCCCTCGAAGGGCGCCCGTCCCAAGAGGCAGGATGCCCAGGCGAAGAGCCGGTCTTCCGTACGCACGGAACCGAAACTGACGCAGAAGATCATTTCCGAGTGGGCACTCTCGGCGGGCCGTGTGGCTACCCTGTCGAAGCCGGTCAAGGCGCCGCGCTTCGTCAGCAAGTCGCTCCGCGTCGCGCCGACGACCGTTTATGCGGCCGGCTTCACCAGCAATAGCGGAGCGGTCGATACGGCGCGCTTCAGCGGCAGCGCGGTCAACTTCATGGAAGTGAAGAAGTTCAGCACAAACTGAGCCTTCGATTGCCGCTTGAATATAAAAAGCCCGCCAGGTCAGTCCGCCGGCGGGCTTTTTGCCGAGTTGTCAGGCAGCGTCCTCGGATTCGGCGGCAGGGATCATGCCCAGCGCCTGGAGGTAGGTGTCAAGGATCGCTTCCTGTTCCATGCGCTCGTCGGCGTCCTGCTTGCGGATCGAAATCACCTTGCGCAGGATCTTGGCATCGAAGCCCATCGATTTTGCCTCGCCATAGACATCCTTGATGTCGTCGGCGATGGTCTTCTTCTCTTCTTCCAGCCGTTCGATCCGTTCGATGAAAGCGCGAAGCTGGTCGCGGGCAATGCCGTGAGCATCCGACATGGTCGTCTCCTTGTGGGGATGAATTTTCCGGGTGCTGTGAACTGCCGTGAACGGCCGCCGAGGTCAAGGGCGATTGCGCAACAACACAGGCATTTCCCGCGCAGGTCTTACTCCTTCGGGCGATTGCGTTCGAACGCGGCTTTCTGTTCGGGCGAGGCCTCAGCCTGGTTCTGCGCCCGCCATTCCTCATAGGGCATGCCGTAGACGATCTCCCGGGACTCCTCCTTGCTCATCGGCACGCCGGAGGCCTCCGCCGCCTCGCGATACCAGTTCGACAGGCAATTGCGGCAGAAGCCGGCGAGGTTCATCAGGTCGATGTTCTGGACGTCGCTGCGTTCGCGCAGATGTTCGAGCAGCCGGCGGAAAGCCGCGGCCTCGAAAGCGGTGCGCTGTTCCGGGTTGATTTCGCTCATCGGGGTGGCCTCCTCTTCTTCAGTCGCTGTAAGCGCCCGTGCGGGACGGGTGGCGCTGGTAGGCATGAAGCTCCGGCAGGGCGTTGAGCGCCGCAAGGATGGGCGCCAGACGCTCCGCCCAGGCGGCGACACCCGCGGCATCGGCGATCAGGTCCTGTCGGACCTCGATCAGCGCATGCGCGATCCCGGGAGCCATGCAGTGCCGGTACATGGTATCGCCACGCAGCGCGCCGTCATAGGGCTCGTTGTTGCCGACGACGATGTCGCCGGCGGCCTCCAGCCGTTCGATCAGCGGAAATACGGCGCGCGGGTCGTTATCCCAGAGAACCGAGGCATGCCAGGGGCGTGCCACGCCCTTCCAGAAGGGCGTGAAGGAATGCAGGGAAATGACGAGAGGCGCTCTTCCGAAGGCCGCGGCGGACCGGGCGATGGTTTCGGATACGGCCTCGTGGTAGGGGCGGTGAAAGCGCCTTATGCGGTTCTGCCACTCCTCGTCCGAGATCGGGTGGTTGCCCGGAACGATCGCGCCATCGGAAATCTTCATGATCAGGGTGGGGTCGTCTTCGCCACGATTCGGATCGATCAGGAGGCGCGAGAAACAGCCGAGCACGGCCGGTGCGCCGAGTGCGTCCGACAATCGCCGCGTCAGCGGTTCGATGCCGATATCGTAGGCGATGTGACGCTCGAAGGCGCTTTCGGGCAGGCCGAGCCGGCCATATTCCGGCGGCAGCCGGTTCATTGCATGGTCGGCAACCAGCACGAGACCCTTTGCCGGATCGCCCCCGGTGATCTCGTAAGGAGAGTAATGGTGCATTCGGCTCCTGCCAGGCTAAAGGTACCCACCTGATTGCACGCAAAGCCGCCATTCGCAAGAAAAACGCGAAGCTCTTATGCCGTTCCGTCACAGGAATGACGATTATAATCGATTAGAGTTGCGTTGACTTTCAGGGCTGGGCGTCGCAAGAAAGTGCCACGCAAATCAAAACGGAGTTCCGTAGGAAGCCGTGTCTAGATATCCTTTTTCCAGAGTGAAGCCGGGGTCGATGACGTTTGGATCCATCCTCCTGTTTTCCTTGGCAATTTCCGCTTCATTTCTCTCTGCCGGCGATGCCCGCGCCGATTTTCGAGTCTGCAATGGGACGCAGACTCTGGTCGGCGTGGCGATCGGTTATCGGGCCAAGGAAGGCTGGGTGACCGAAGGCTGGTGGCAGGTTCCGGCGACGACCTGCGCCACGCTGATCGAAGGCGAACTTCAGTCCCGATATTATTATCTCTACGCGGAAGATGCGGCCAAGGGCGGCCGTTGGACCGGCGACGTCAACATGTGCGTGGCCGAAAACGAGTTCAAGATCGTCGGCGTGCAGGACTGCTTCGCCCGCGGCTTCCAGCGCATGGGATTCAAGGAATACGACACGGGGCGGCAGGGAAGCTGGATGGTTCAGCTTTCCGACACGCCCGGCACGCAGGAAAGCCAGAATTGATGAGACGGAACAGGAAAGTCAAAATCCTCGCGACACTCGGGCCGGCATCGGCCGACGAGCAGATGATTCAGAAGCTGCACGAGGCGGGGGCCGATCTGTTCCGAATCAACATGAGCCATGCAAGCCATGAGGTCATGCGCACGCTGATCGAACGGATCCGTGTGGTCGAGGCGCGCTGCGGCCGTCCGATCGGTATCCTCGCCGATCTGCAGGGGCCGAAGCTGCGCGTCGGAAAGTTCGCCGAAGGCAAGGTCGAACTCAAGATCGGCCAGACCTTCACGCTCGACAACCGCGATGTGCCCGGCGACAGCCGCCGCGTCTATCTTCCGCATCCGGAGATCCTCGAAGCGGTGAAGCCCGGCCATCGCTTGCTCATCGACGATGGCAAGCTGCATCTGCGCGCCGAAAAGTCCGATGGCAAGAGCATCGTCACCACGGTCGTTTCCGGCACGCGGATTTCGGACCGCAAGGGCGTCAGCCTGCCCGATACGCTGCTTGGCGTCGGCGCGCTGACCGACAAGGACCGCGTGGACCTCGACGCCGTGCTGGCGACAGGAGAGGTCGATTGGGTGGCGCTTTCCTTCATCCAGCGCCCTGAGGACCTTGCCGAGGTTCGCAAGATCGCCCGCGGTCGCGTTGGACTGATGTCGAAGATCGAGAAGCCGCAGGCGATCGAGCGGATCGACGAGATCATCGAGCTTTCGGATGCGCTGATGGTGGCACGCGGGGACCTCGGCGTCGAAATGCCGCTCGAATCCGTACCCGGGCTTCAGAAACAACTGACGCGTGCCTGCCGGCGCGCGGGCAAGCCGGTCGTCGTCGCCACGCAGATGCTCGAATCGATGATTTCCTCGCCGGTGCCGACGCGCGCAGAAGTGTCGGACGTGGCGACCGCCGTGTTCGAGGGGGCCGATGCGGTGATGCTTTCGGCCGAATCCGCCTCCGGCGAGTACCCTGTCGAGGCGGTTTCGACCATGGCGTCGATCGCCAGCAACGTCGAGCGCGATCCGCATTATCCGGGGATCATCTACGCTCAGCGCACGCCGCCGGAAGCAACGGGCGCGGACGCCATCTCGCTTGCCGCTCACCAGATCGCCGAGACGCTCAAGCTTGCCGCAATCGTGACCTACACCTCCTCCGGCACCACCGGGCTGCGCGCTGCGCGCGAGCGCCCCCAGGTGCCTGTCATCGCACTTTCGCCGATCGTCCAGACGGCTCGCCGGCTTTCCGTGGTGTGGGGGCTGCACTGCGTCGTCACAGGGGATGCGACCGATCTCGACGATATGGTCAACCGCGCCTGTCGAATCGTCTCGACGGAAGGCTTCGGGAAGCCGGGAGACCGAATCATCGTAACCGCCGGCGTGCCGCTCGGTACCCCCGGCGCCACCAACATGCTGCGCATCGCCTATATCGGCTCGGACGGCCAATCGGGCATCTGAGCCGCCGCCTGCTCGATCGAGCGCTTTTCGACGCAGCCCCTCATCCGCCTGCCGGCACCTTCTCCCCGCAAGCGGGGCGAAGGGGCTCGCGGCGCCGACTTCGTCCGCTCTCCACGTTCACAGCGCGTCTTAGAGCATTTCAACGCTTCATAGAAACACTGAAATGCTCTAACCATTTGATTCAACGCACTTCCGGACGGCCGGTGGCGACGCCTTGCGCCTGCGGCCGGACGAGGGGCATTCTCGCGTCCTCAGGTGCCGGTCACGTGCGGCTGCCTGCAAGCTTTTCCGCGAGTTCGCCAAGTTGCTCCTGCGCCTTCCGGTCTGAGGGGTAGATGTCGAGGAATTGCTGCCATGCGCGCATGGCAAGTTCATCCTTCCCGGCGGCCTCGAGCATGGTGGCCATGCCGGCGAGCGCGCCGAAATGGCGAGGCTCCAGGGCAAGGACATGATTTATGTCGGACATCGACTTGCGGAAGTTGCCCATCTGGTAGTGCAGCGTGGCGCGGCGGTTCCAGCCTTCGACATAGTCGGGGGCGAGGGCAAGCGCCTGGTCCAGAAGATCGAGTGCCGCCGACTGCTTCTCATCGGCAATCGCCTTGTTGGCCCATTGCATCAGGAGATTCACGGTCGCGCTACCGGAATCCTGCCATTCGAGACGGATGCGATCGGCCACCTGCCGGGCCTTGCCCTCATCGCCTTCCTTCTTGAGATCGGCGAAGAGGGCATCGACGCGCTCTTTCGGAGTGGTAAGCGCAGCGACCTCGGCCTGAGGCGAGGGTTCTGCCGCACTAAGCGGCGCGGCGGCCACTATCGCGGCGGCGGTCACGGCAAGAGATGCCAGTATCAGCTTCATGAAAACACGCATGGCGGACATCGTAGCCCGCCATGAAACAAGATCAAATCAATTTTGGGAAATCGGCGAGCAAGCCGCCGTGTTCCGGATTTTCCTTGAATCACGCCGATTCAGGAGACGTGCAGCAAGCCGAGTGCTACGACCTTTGCGCATCCGCCAAGACGCGCGGCGCTGCAGGCACGGCCTGCAGCAAGCATCAGCCCTGGCGTGCCTTGAAGCGCGGGTTCAGCTTGTTGATGATGTAGACGCGGCCCTTGCGACGAACCAGACGGTTTTCGCGGTGACGGGTCTTCAGGGACTTGAGCGAATTCTTGATCTTCATTTTTCCTGATCCGCAGGGTTTCGGGGAACGAAAATTCGCCCGGTAATTCCAACAATCAAAAGCGCGCCGTTCAGCGCGCTGTTCAAGTAGGCAGGCACATACCGTGTCGCCCCAATCGTGTCAACCGCATGACGGGGATTTTGCCGACTGTCCCCGCCTTCCATGACGTCCCGGTCAGAGCAGGCGGGTGAAGTGCCCCATCTTGCGGCCGGACCGCGCCTCGGCCTTGCCGTAGAGATGAAGGAGCACATTGCGTTCGGCAAGCAGGTCCGGAACGCGGGCGATGTCGTCGCCGACGAGGTTCTGCATCACGCAGTCCGAATGGCGCGACGGGTCGCCGAGGGGCAGGCCTGCAATCGCGCGGATATGCTGCTCGAACTGCGAAACGACGCAAGCGGCCTCCGTCCAGTGGCCGGAATTGTGTACGCGCGGCGCGATCTCGTTTGCGACGACGCCGCCGTCGGCCAGAACGAAGAACTCGACACCGATGACGCCGACATAGCCGAGCGCGTCGAGAATGGCGGTTGCCGCCTTGCGGGCGGCCTCCGTGGTCGACCCGCCGACGGATGCGGGCACGGTCGATGTGTGAAGAATGCCGTTGCGATGCACATTTTCGGCAGGATCGAAACAGGCGGTCGTGCCGTCGGGCGCGCGTGCGGCGATGACCGAGATCTCCCGGTCGAACGGCACGAAGCTTTCGAGGATCAGCGGGACCTGTCCGAGCGCGATATAGGCGCCGGCCGGATCGTCGGCAGCGGAACGGAAGACGCGCTGGCCCTTGCCGTCGTAGCCGAGCCGGCGGGTCTTGAGCACGCCGGCCCCGCCGAAGTCCGCAAGGGCGGCCTCCAGATCGGCCTGGCTGTCGACGGGATGGAATCCGGCGGTGGCGATGCCGCAGCCGTTGATGAAGCGTTTCTCGACGAGACGGTCCTGCGCCACTTCCAAGGCCTTCGGCGGCGGGAAGACCGGCCGCGAACGGGCGAGTTGCTCGGCGGCCGAGACCGGGACGTTCTCGAATTCGTAAGTGATGAGATCCGCCACCCGCGAAAGCTCGTCCAATGCGCGCGGATCATCATAGGCGGCAATGATCTGGTCGTTCGCCACCTGCGCCGCCGGACAGTCCGGCTGCGGCTCGAGCACCACGGTGCGGAAGTTCAGGCGGGCAGCGGCCATGGCCAGCATGCGGCCAAGCTGGCCGCCACCGATGATGCCGATGGTCTTCATGCCTCGTCTACCGGATATTCCGCGACCGATACGGTCTGCTGTTCGCGCCAGTCGTCGAGGCGGTCGGCAAGATCCTCGTCACCCAGCGCGAGCACGGCGGCGGCCAGAAGTGCCGCATTGATGGCGCCCGCCTTGCCGATCGCAAGCGTGCCGACCGGAATGCCGGCCGGCATCTGCACGATCGACAGCAGGCTGTCCTGGCCGGAAAGCGCTCTCGACTGGACCGGGACGCCGAAGACCGGAAGCGGCGTCATGGCCGCGCACATGCCGGGAAGATGCGCCGCACCGCCGGCGCCGGCGATGATCACCTGGAACCCCTCGTCGCGCGCGCCCTTGGCGAAGCGGACCAGGCGGTCGGGCGTGCGATGGGCGGAAACGATCCGGGCTTCGTAAGCGATGTCGAGCGCCTCGAGCGTGTCGGCCGCGTTCTTCATCGTCTCCCAGTCCGACTGGCTTCCCATGATGATGGCGACGGGCGGGGGCGTAGTGTCGGTCACGTCTCGATCCATTTCAGGCGATGATGTCGGGAATGATCTGGTCTTCGATCTTGGTGATCTTGTCCTTGATGGCCAGCTTCTTCTTTTTCATGCGCTGGACGCGCAAGGCGTCGCAACCCGTCTGGATCATCGCGTTGATTGCCGCGTCGTAGTCTTCGTGTTCCTGCCTCAGGCGCGCGATAGTCAGTCTGAGTTCGGCCTGGTCCTGGTCCGGCATGCAAAGCGATCCCCATAAGCCCGGCTTCGCCGATCCGCGATCCGGAAATTCCTGCGTCGCTCTACCACATCTTGGTTGGCGACGGGAAGTTACCACGCGTCATCATTTCGCCTTCGACAAATGAAAAATGGCATGGCACATTAAAAAGGTTTCAACCATGGAACATCCGGCATTTGCGTGCCGGATGCAAGCTAAAGGGAAGGGACTGCCAATGACCATTGAGGCTCATCTTGCAACGCTTGAGAAAAAACATGGCGTCCTTGAAGAGGAGCTACACGAGGCTCTGAACTCTCCGTCCTGCGAGGACGAACTGATCAGCGAACTCAAGCGACGGAAGCTGCGCATCAAGGACGAAATCGAAAGACTCCGTTCCTCGACGCACTGAGCGTGAACGGTACTCCCGATTGAATCGGGATGCATCGCCACGCGGAACTGCAGAGGCGATGCAACGATAGGGTCAAAACAATCCCGAAAAGATAGATTGCATTGCTTGACCGGACCAAGGTCCGGTCGGCTTTGCGCGGCCGGACGGAATGCATCAGGACCAGAATTGGTCCAGCCACAGGTTGAGCCGGTCGAAGCCCGGCTTGTTGATCGCGTAGATCCGCCGTGTGCCGCTGGTCGAAACTGATACCAGGCTGCTGTCAAGCAGGGCTTTCAGATGCTGGGAGACGGCGGGCCGGCTGATCGGCAGACCTTCGGCGAGCTCGTTGACGGTTCTTGGCGCGCGCCTGAGTTCCTCCAGCAGATGGCGCCGGTTCGGATCCGCAATGGCATCGAATGGGTCCGCGATCGTCATGCGCGGACGTTAGGCGAATTCCCCCGGAGCGGCAAGAAAATTGTGCGGTGCGGAATGTGCTTCGCACAGCAGCACCCGCTACACTCCTCCCGATACGATGCTCCGGAGCCCATCCCATACGAGCTTCGAGCCGGCGAGGAAGGCCATCGTGTACATGAAGGGATAAAAGACCTGCGGCTTCATCCGCCGGACGGTCCAGGCGCCGCAGGCGGTCGCGACCATGGCCAGCGGGAAGAGCGTTGCCGAGGTCTTGAGATTGCTGAGATCGAGTTGGCCAAGGGCGAAATAGGGGATGAGCTTCACCGCATTGAGGGTCGCAAAGAAGCGCACGATGGTGCCGGTATATTCGCGCGGCGCGAGCTTCAGCGGCAGTGCGTAAATCTGGAAGGGCGGACCGCCGGCATGGGCGACGAAGCTGCCGTAGCCGGCGAAGGAGCCCCAGAGTGCTGCCGGACCGGCGCGCTGCGGTTTCGGCTGGATGGGCGGACCATTGCGGCTGCGCCACAGGGTGTAGACATAGCGCAGTACGAAGACGACGGTGATGAGCCCGATGATCAGCCTCAGGGCGTCGCGGGGCACATAGGCGGACGTGGCCCAGCCGACCGCGATGCCGGCGAGGGCGCCCGGGAGGAGCATCACGAGGGTTTGCCGATCCCCGTGCTTGCGCCAGATCAAAAGGGAAACGATGTCCATGGCGATGAGGATCGGCAGGAGCAGCGCCGCGGCCTGTACGGGCGAAACGACCATGGACAGGATCGGGACGCCCATCAGCGACAGGGCCTCGCCCATGCCCCCCTTGGACAGGCCAACGAGCACGACGGCCGGAACGGCAACGAGATAGAAGTCGATGTCGGGAAGCATTGGCGGCGGTTGATCCTTTTGTCATCTCCGTCTATCGGTTTTCCGCAATGAAATCGAGTGCCGGCTTCCGGCCCGAAGCGAGATCGCCAGGATTGACCCATGAGCAACATTGAAGACCGCTGCCGCCTCGTGCTGGTCGTTCCGGATATCGCAGATAGCGCGGAACGCGCGAAACTCGTCGGCGAGGCGCTGAGGGGCGGCGACGTAGCGTCGGTGATCGTGCCGCAATACGCGCTCGGCGATGCGGATTTCCAGAAGCATGCGGAAGCGCTCGTACCGGTGATCCAGCAAGCCGGCGCCGCGGCCTTGATCGAGGGCGACACGCGGGTCGCCGGACGGGCGAAGGCGGACGGTCTCCACATCGCCGGCGGTCCGGATGCGCTTGCCGATGCGATCGAGCGGCACGCGCCGAAGTTGATCGTCGGCGGCGGCAACGCCACCGACCGTCACCATGCGCTCGAGATCGGCGAGCTGCGGCCCGATTACGTTTTCTTTGGCCGCACGGATGGCGACATAAAGCCGGAGGCGCATCCGAAGAACCTGGCACTCGCCGAATGGTGGGCGTCGATGATCGAAATTCCCTGCATCGTCATGGGCGGCACGGATCCGCAATCCGCGCTTGCGGCCGCCGAAACCGGTGCCGAGTTCGTGGCGCTCCGCCTTGCCGTCTTCGGCGAGGCCGGTCAGGCGCCGTCGGTGGTCGCGGCCGTCAACGCATTGCTTGACGAAAAAGCGCCACGGTTTGAAGGTTAAGACCTGCCGATGGTAGTCCGCTCTCTCCTGAAATCCAGCCGGCCCGCAGCCCTTGCCGCCGCGATGCTTCTTGCAGTCGCGCCCGCAGTGGCTCAGCAACCGGTCGCGCCTGCGACGGCCGACGAGGGCAGCGCGTCGAAGCGCGGGCGGATCACGCCTTTCAACGGCGCGGTACTGCCGGAGGATGCGGAGCGCAAACCGGCAACGGCCGCTCCGGAAAAGCCGAAGCCCGGCGACGGCAGTGCGCCTTCGAAGGGCGTCACCGTTTTCGATCGCATGGGAGCCGAATTGCCGGCTCTTCCCGAGGAAAAGCCCTTCACCGGCAAGATCGACGAAGCCTACGGCGCCTTCCAGCGAGGGTACTACCTGACGGCGATCGACCTTGCCTTGCCGCGGGCCCAGCTCGGCGACCCCGCCGCCCAGACGCTTGTCGCCGCGATCCTGGAACAGGGTCTCGGCGTTGCACGCGACGCCAAGGCGGCGGCCTTCTGGTACGGTCAGGCGGCGAACAATGGCGACCCGGCGGCCATGTTCAAATATGCGCTTATCCTGATGGAGGGCCGCTACGTCAAGCGCGACCGGAAGAAGGCCGACGAACTGATGAAGAAGGCTGCCGATCTCGGCAACGCCTCGGCCCAGTTCAACTACGGGCAAACGCTCGTGGCCGACATGCCCGGCGAGCGGGGGCTGAAGGCGGCGATGCCCTATTACGAGAAATCCGCCGAGCAGGGCATTGCGGATGCGCAGTATGCGCTCTCGCAGATCTATCTCAATGTCGACGGCATAGAGGAGAGCAAGCGGGCCCGTGCGCGCGAGTGGCTGCTCAGGGCGGCGCGGGCGGGCTATGATACCGCCCAGCTCGACATTGCCATCTGGCTGATCGAGGGTATTGCCGGCGACCGCAATCTGGAGGAGGGGTTTGCCTGGATGAAACGCGCCGCCGAAAGCGGCAACGTCGTCGCCCAGAACCGGCTTTCCCATCTCTACGTCAATGCCATTGGAACCCGTCCGAACCCGGTGGAGGCGGCAAAGTGGTACGTGCTCTCGCGCCGGGCCGGCCTCAAGGACGATGCGCTCGAGGATTTCTATCTCGGCCTCAACGAAACGCAGCAGAAATCGGCGCTGGCGGCGGCAAACAAATATCGCTCGACCTGACACGCGCCGGCAGACCCGATCTATTTCGCTTGAACTTCCGGGGTTTTTGTGGTCTTGAAGCCCCGGTTTTCTCCGCGGCCTTCCACCCCTGTGCCGCCGCGGACGGAGTGACATCTCACTCGGTTTTTTGACGACGGTTCTCCTGCCCGCGCTTCGAGCTGCGGCCCGCATGCGAACTGTCAGACAGGTTCAATGTCCGGTCGAGCGGTCTCGGCCGGCCTTCGCTAGAGGAATTGCCGTATGGCCCGCTCCGCCCTTCTTAATGTCATGGTCCAGGCCGTCTTCAAGGCCGGCAAGTCGCTGGCACGCGATTTCGGCGAAGTACAGAACCTGCAGGTTTCCTTGAAAGGACCGGCCGACTACGTTTCGCAGGCGGACCGCAAGGCCGAGCGGATCATCCGTGAGGAGCTCATGAAGGCTCGCCCGACCTACGGCTTCCTCGGCGAGGAGGGCGAGGAGATCAAGGGAACGGACGGCGCCCACCGCTGGATCGTCGATCCGCTCGACGGCACCACCAATTTCCTGCACGGCATTCCGCATTTCGCCATCTCCGTCGCGCTCGAGCGCCAGGGCGAGATCGTCGGCGCGGTCGTCTTCAATCCGGCGACGGACGAGCTCTACACCGCCGAGCGAGGCGGCGGCGCCTTCCTGAACGACCGCCGCCTGCGCGTCGGCGCGCGCAAGGCCCTCTCCGATGCCGTGATCGGGACCGGCACGCCCCATCTCGGCCGCGGCAATCACGGCAAGTATCTGGTCGAGCTGCGCCACGTCATGGGCGAGGTCGCCGGCATTCGCCGCATGGGCTCCGCCTCGCTCGATCTCGCCTATGTTGCGGCCGGCCGCTTCGACGGCTTCTGGGAACGGGACCTTGCCGCCTGGGACATGGCTGCCGGCCTCTTGCTCATCCGCGAGGCCGGCGGGTGGTCCACCGATGCCGAAGGCGGCAGCAAACCGCTGGAAGCAGGTTCGATCGTCTGCGGCAACGAGCATATCGCAAAGGCGCTTCGCGAGGTGATCCAGCGCCCGATTCCGTCCAAGTAACGGCAATATAGTTCACCCGGAACGGTGCAACGTTTCCGGGAGGGCAACATGCATAAAACAGCAAGCTGAAGCGCGCCGTATGAATTCGATTTGAATGCGACGCGCTTTAGTGCCGTGCCCTTTGTTTTCCCTTCAATTCGGCGCAAACTTCCACTAGTCTCCGGGCCAATACGGATGGCCTCAGGCCATCGGCAGCACTGCTCTTCGATCGTCTTCGATTTGGGAATGGTGTAGCAATTCAGAGTGATGCGGCCGCCCTCTTGTTCGTCGGACAGGCGCGGAAACTGCCGCAAAACCGGGAGACTGGCGAACTTATGGCGAAACTGAATCTGTCCGGCTGGCGCGATCGCGAAGACGTGGAGGAGGACTACGGTCCGCACAAGCTTTCGAGCCCGATGCCCTATTTCTGGACCATGGTCCTTTTCCTGATCATCGTCGGTTTCGTCGCTGCGATCCTCTTCCGCCAGGCAAGCGAGGCCTTCGCCGGCAATCCCGGCCTCAACGGGCTGATCCTGGGCGTGCTCGTGATCGGTATCCTGCTGGCGTTCAACCATGTCCTCAGTCTGAGACCCGAGGTTCGCTGGTTCAACTCCTTCCGTGCCGCCGGCAGCGCCGATAAGGTCGGGCGCGATCCGGTGCTGCTTGCGCCAATGCGTGCTCTCATCGGGGGCCGCCAAACGACGGCAATCTCGACGGCCGCGCTCCGGTCCATCCTGGATTCAATCGCTGCGCGCCTCGACGAGTCGCGCGACATCACCCGCTATCTCGCCGGACTTCTCGTTTTCCTCGGCCTGCTCGGCACGTTCTGGGGCCTGCTCGGCACCATCGGTTCCATCAACACCGTGATCCAGTCGCTGGATGCGGGAAGCGGCAGCACCGACGATCTCCTGGGCTCCCTCAAGAGCGGTCTTTCGGCACCTCTCACCGGCATGGGAACGGCGTTCTCCGCCTCGCTCTTCGGTCTTTCCGGTTCGCTCATCGTGGGCTTTCTCGACCTGCAGGCGGGACGCGCGCAGAATCGCTTCTATACGGAGCTCGAGAACTGGCTTTCGTCGGTAACCGACGTCGGCTCCGGTTTCTCCTCGCCGGGCGACATGACCGACGGCGCTCCGGTGGAAGAGCTGCGGCGGCTCACCGACCAGCTTACGCGCCTGACGCATGACGGCGGCGTGAACCAGCGCACCACCGCGGCCATGGCGAGCCTCGCCGAAGGCATCCAGGGCCTCGTCAAGAACATGCGCGGCGAGCAGCAGATGCTGCGCGACTGGATCGAGGCGCAGCAGGAGGAAGCCAAGGCGATGCGCAAGACGCTCGACCGGCTGACGGCGCGCATCGGCCAGGCCGACCGGATCACCGTGCAAAGCGATAAGGCCGCAGGACAGGCGAAGCTCAGCCGCATCGAAGACGGCGGAGGGGATTGAGCATGGCGCTTTCCCGACGCCGCGATCCGCGGGCGATCAACTACTGGCCGGGCTTCGTCGACGCGCTCTCGACGCTGCTCATGGCGATCATGTTCCTGCTCAGCGTTTTCGTCACCGCGCAGTTCCTGCTCGGCCGGGAGATCAGCGGCAAGGACGAGGTGCTGAACCGGCTGAACAGCCAGATCAACGAACTCACCCAGCTTCTGGCGCTCGAGAAAAGCGGCAAGCAGGATCTCGAGGATTCGCTCGCCAACCTGCAGGCGTCGCTTTCACAGTCGGAAGGCGAGCGGTCCCGCCTGCAGGCCCTGCTCGACCGGGGCGCCGGCAGTGCCGAAGTCGCCGACGAAAAGATCGGCCGGCTTGGGTCCGAGCTCGAAAACGAGCGGCAGGTCAGCGCCCGGGCCATGAGTCAGATCGAACTGTTGAACCAGCAGATCGCAGCGCTTCGCAGCCAGATCGCCGCCATCGAAGGCGCACTCCAGGCATCGGAGGCGAAGGACGACGCCTCGCAGGCCAAGATAGCCGATCTCGGCCGCAGGCTGAACGTCGCCTTGGCGCAGCGTGTCCAGGAGCTCAACCGCTACCGTTCGGACTTCTTCGGCCGGCTGAGGGAAATCCTGTCGGATCGGGAAAATATCCGCATCGTCGGCGACCGTTTCGTCTTCCAGTCGGAAGTGCTCTTTCCATCGGGCGGCAGCGACCTGAACCCGGAAGGGCAGGCCGAGATGGCGAAACTTGCGACAGCCCTTCTCGACCTTGCCAAGGAGATCCCGGCGGAGATCAACTGGGTACTGCGCGTGGACGGCCACACGGACGACGTTCAGCTGTCGGGGATAGGGCGCTTCCGGGACAATTGGGAACTGTCGTCCGCCCGCGCGACGTCCGTCGTCAAGTTCCTGATCTCGAAAGGCGTTCCGGCCGACCGGCTGGTGGCGGCCGGCTTCGGGGAGTATCAGCCCATCGCACCGGGCGAAAGCCAGGAAGCACGCGCGCAGAACCGCCGCATCGAGCTCAAGCTCACGGAGAAATAAGCTCCCCTGCGTGTTGGATAGACGTCGGCATGATGGTCGCACTGACTTCTCGCCGTCTGCCCTTCCTTGGACGCGGCAGGGCTGTCGATGCTCGCCGTGCGTGACGCTCCGTGCCGGGCGGCGGCGCTGTCGGCGGCTGCATCTTTTCCCGACTGACGCGGCGTGCTGCGCCGGCGGGAAGGTCGAGGGCCAAACGCCGAAGCATTTCCGAGTAAAGGGCGTCCGCTCGGATTCGGGCAGGGTACAAACCGTTGCAACGTTTCAGTTTTTCAACAAACCATCCGGGTGTCTTACCTTCGCTCTACTGACGCTTGTTTCCTGATGATTCAAACTTGACTCTTTGGATCATATTAAAATAAGGGGAACGAGATCAACTTCCGAGGGTATTCCATATGAGACTTTCCAGCCTGGTCCGATCCACAGCCGTTGGATTCGCGTTCGCTGTTGCCGCACTGCTCGATGTCGCGGGAGCCGCTGCCGAAGAAAAGACGTTCGTTGACGTCATCGGTCGAGAGGTGAAGGCTGACCTGCCCGCCAAGAGGGTTCTGCTCGGCTTCTATTTCGAAGACTACATGGCCGTGGGCCGCGAGGCTTCCTATGACAAGGTCGTCGGTATCTCCCGTGAGGCCTGGGAGGGTTGGCGGCCGACCAGCTGGGCCAAATACGTCGCCCATCGGCCGTCGCTCGACAAAATCCCCGATGTCGGAGAGGTCGAAGCCCAGACTTTTTCCATCGAGAAAGTTTTGGAGCTGAAGCCGGACATCGTCGTGCTGGCGGACTGGCAGTATAAGGGCCTTGGTCTAGATGCCGATCGCATCGAGGATGCGGGCATTCCGATTGCCGTTGTCGACTTCAATGCCCAGACGCTGGAGCGGCACCTCGATAGCGCCCGGATTCTAGGCCTGATCACCGGCGAAGAGCAGCGGGCTAGCACGATCGCAGCGGACTACAGGGCGACCGTCGACCTGATTGGTCAGCGGCTCGCCAAATCCGGCAAAAAGGAGCCGAAGATCTATGTGGAATTCGGCAATAAGGGGCCAGCTGAATACAGCTTCACCTATGGTAAGAATATGTGGGGCGCGATGGCGACGGCGGCCGGCGGTGACAATATCGCCGCCCCTTTCGTGGAGTGGTGGGGTCCGATCAATCCTGAGCAGGTTCTGGCGTCCAAACCGGATGTGATTGTCATATCGGGCACCGAATCCCGCAAGAATCCGACCGCAATGTTGATGGGTGAAGGCATTAGCAAAGCCGAGGCACTGGAGCGCCTGAAGGGCTTCACTGCCCGCGCAGGCTGGGACCAGATCCCTGCGGCCCGGCAAGGGCGGATCTTCGGAGTCTATCAGGGTGCATCGCGTACGCTGGCCGATCATGCGATGATGCAGTTCTTCGCCAAGGCGCTCTATCCCGATCTCTTCGCCGATCTTGACCCGGAGAAAACCTACAGGGACTTTTACAAAAAGTATCTGCCCGTCGTTCCGGAAGGCACCTTCACGGTGTCGCTTTCCGACAAGGCTGGTGGGTGATCCCACATGACTGGCGCCACATTGGTTGCTTCAGCCATGGCAGGCCAGCGTCGCCGGGAGCGGCGGCGCTGGCGCCTGCTTTTCGGCATGACGCTGTTCTGTTGTGTAACATTGGTGATCGACATCGGCACCGGACCATCCATGTTGTCGCCAGCCCAGGTGCTAGCCGCGCTTTTCCGCGCGGAAGCCGCCGACGATATGACGCTAGCCATCGTCAACGATCTCCGCTTGCCCATGGCCTTGATGGCTCTCGTCGTCGGCTGTGCGCTCGGTGCCGGGGGAGCGGAAATTCAGACGCTTCTCAACAATCCGATGGCCAGTCCCTATACACTCGGGCTCGCCGCCGCCGCCGGCTTCGGCGCGGCCATCAGCATCTTTACAGGCGGCTTCGGCCTGCATCCCGCAGTGTCCGTGCCGCTCGGCGCATTCGTCTTTGCGATGCTGGCCTCGGCCTTCCTGTTCCTGCTCGCCGGCTTTGCGAACATAACCTCGACCATGCTCGTGCTGGCTGGCATCGCGCTCCTCTTCTTTTTCCAATCCCTGCTCTCGCTCTTGCAATTCATCGCCTCGCCGGAAGTCGGCCAGCAGATCCTTTTCTGGCTGTTCGGCAGCCTCACCAAGACCACGTGGACGAACCTCTGGGTCACGCTCGGCGTGACGGTCTTCTGCATTACCTTGCTGTTTCGTGACGCCTGGAAGCTTACGGCGCTTCGCCTTGGCGAGGCACGCGCGCAAAGCCTCGGCGTCGATCTCACCCGTCTGCGTCTGACGACGCTGGTTCTTACCGGGCTAATGACGTCCACCGCGATCAGCTTCGTCGGAATCATCGGATTCGTCGGTCTCGTTGCGCCGCATGTCGCGCGATTGCTTGCAGGCGAGGATCAGCGCTTCTTCCTGCCGCTTTCCATGATTACGGGGGCGGCATTCCTGTCGATGGCGTCCATCATCTCGAAAGTCGTTATCCCCGGCGCCCTCTTTCCCGTCGGTATAGTCACTGCCATGGTCGGTGTGCCGTTCTTCTTCTGGATCATGCTGGCGCGACGCCGATGAGCGAACTCGTCCTGGATGATCTTACCCTGTATCGCGGCCGTCATTGCGTCGCCAAGGACCTATACCTGCGCTTCCTGCCTGGGCAGATGCATGTCATCCTCGGCCCAAACGGAGCGGGAAAATCGTCGCTCCTGCGCGCGCTCTTCGGCGAAATTCGGCCGGTTGCGGGCACGATCCGTCGCGGGAGTACCGCTCTGTCGCATCGCAACCTGCGCGCGTGGCGAAACGCTGTCGGCTACATGCCGCAAGATACAACCATCGATGCCTCGCTCACTGCCCTCGAGGTGGTGCTTCTCGGGCGCATGGGCGAACTCTCCTTCCACGTCGATGACGACACCCTGCGCGCGGCGGCCGAGGCCATGGAGTCGGCGGGTATCGCGCATCTGGCGGAACACGACATTCTGTCGCTCAGTGGCGGCCAGCGGCAGCTCGCCCTGTTCGCCCAAGTGCTGCTGCGGGATCCGGACATTCTTCTTTTGGACGAACCGGTGAGTGCGCTGGACATGCACCACCAGCAGAAACTCCTAGACCTCGCCCATAGGGAGACCCGCTCGCGCAACCGGATCAGCATCCTTGTCCTGCACGACCTCAGCCTCGCGGCTCAATACGCCGACCAGCTGATCCTCATCGGTGACGGCCAAGTGAAGGCGGTGGGACGTCCATCCGAAGTCCTCGACGCTGACCTCATCGGCCGCACCTATGGCGTGGAAGTGGAGATACTTACCGACAGTGCCGGCGCGCCCGTCGTGCGCCCCAAGCGATCCGTTCTCGCGTGAAATCCCTTCCCATGCCTCAGCCGGAGAAAACAATGCACCGCCTCGCCCAAGTCGCCCTGATCATGCTCGCAACCATTGCCGTGCCGCCTGTCTCCCAGGCGGCGGACCATGAAGTGAAAATGGTGAACTACGGCGCCGAAGGCAGCATGGTGTTCGAGCCTGGTTTTCTTGAAGTGGAGGTGGGTGATACAGTCACGTTTGTGCCCACCAACAGCGGCCACAATGTGCGTTCCTATGCGGTTCCAGAGGGGGTGGAAACCTGGAATACGCCGCTCGACGAAAGAGCCACCGTTAAGATCGAACGGCCTGGTGTCTATGTCTATTATTGCCCGCCCCATTTGATGATGAGCATGATCGGCGTGATCAAGGCCGGCGAGCCGGCCAATCTCGCAGCCGTCCTGCAGAAGGCGGGCAAACTGCGTTCCAAACTTGTCATGGAGGGCGAGAGGCTCGACAACTATCTTCGCCAGGTGAAGTAGGAGCGCGCGAATTCCGGACCACCTGCGGGAGGTTTGCCACGATCTTCCTTCCGGCAGTGCGTGGTTCAAAGAGGACGCCCACGCCTGCAGCTTTGCGAAGAAGGAGCAGCTATCAACGTCAGCTAAACTCGCGAGCCGACGAACAGTGCTTCTGCGCCGTGATCGAACTGGAGCCGCGCGAGCTTCGCATAAAGCCCGCCCTGGCGGATCAGCGACTCGTGGGTTCCTTCCTCGACGATACGGCCGTGCTCCATTACCAGAATGCGATCCGCCTTGAGCACGGTGGCGAGCCGATGGGCGATGACGAGCGTCGTGCGCTCCTGCATCAGGTTCTCAAGCGCCTTCTGCACCGCCGTTTCGCTCTCCGCATCGAGCGCCGAGGTCGCCTCGTCGAGGAGAAGGATCGGAGCGTTTTTGAGGATGGCGCGGGCGATCGCGATGCGCTGGCGCTGGCCGCCCGAAAGGGTCACCCCGCGCTCGCCGACCAGCGTGTCGTAGCCCTGATCCAGCCTGCCGATGAACTCTTCGGCCTGCGCCGCGACGGCGGCGGCGCGCACCGCTTCGCGGCTTGCCTCCGGCACGCCGAAGGCGATGTTGTCGTGCACCGAGGTGGCGAAGATGGTCACGTCCTGAGGCACGATCGCAAGTCTCTCCCGAAGATTCGCGGGATCGACGGCGCGTATGTCCGTACCGTCGACGCGGATGGTGCCTTTCGCCGGGTCGTAATAACGCAGGAGCATCGAGAAGACCGTGCTCTTGCCGGCGCCGGACGGGCCGACGATGGCCACCGTCTCGCCCGGTCTTACCGCAAAGGTCAAGCCCCGGAGGCTCTTATAGTCCGGCCGGGCGGGATAGGCGAAGTGGACACCGTCGAACTCCACCGCACCCGCGGCAGGGACGGGCATTGCGACCGGATGCTCGGGCGCCCCGATCTCCGGCACTTCGCTCAGAAGCTCGTTCAGACGCTCGGCGGCCCCCGCCGCCTGCGAGAGCTCTCCCCACACTTCCGAGAGTGCGCCGAGGCTGCCTGCCGCAAAAACGGAATAGAGCAGGAACTGACCGAGCGTCCCCGCGGAAAGCGAGCCCGCCAGGACGTCCCGCGCACCGAACCAGAGCACGGCGACGACGCTTCCGAAGATCATGGTGATGGCAAAGGCGGTCAGCACCGAGCGCGCTTTGGTCGCAGCGCGCGCGGCGCGATAGGCAGCCTCCACAGCGCTGCCGTAGCGCGAGCGCGCGCTCTCCTCACCGTTGAAGGCCTGCACGGTGCGGGTGGCGGCGATCGCTTCGCCGGCATAGGCGGAGGCGGCCGCGAGCATGTCCTGCGCTTCGCGGGAACGCCGGCGTACCGAGCGTCCGAAGCCGACGAGGGGGAAGACGATGAGGGGGATCGCCGCAAGCACGAGGCTCGAAAGCTTCGGGCTCGTATAGACCATCATGCCCATTGCGCCGAGACAGAGGATCAGGTTGCGCAGCGCCACCGATGCCGTCGCACCCACCGCCGACTTGATCTGCGTCGCGTCGGCCGTCAGCCGCGAGACGATTTCGCCGGACTGATTGACGTCGAAGAATGAGGCCGAGAGCTGCATGACGCGTGCGAAGACGTCGCGTCTGAGGTCGGCGACGATGCGCTCGCCGAGCGAGATTACGAAGTAATAGCGGGCGGCACTGGCAAGGGCGAGGACCACTGCAAGCACCATTAGCATGGAGAAATAGGTGTTGATGAAGCCGGAGTCGGAACTGGAGAAGCCGTGATCGATCATCCGTCGAACGGCCAGCGGCAAGGTCAGCGTGGTGGCCGCTGCAACGGTCAGAGAGACGGCGGCGCCGATGGCGAGGCCACGGTAACGCGAGAGATAAGGCAGCACGGTTGCGAGCGGGCGGATGGACCTGCGCGCCGGCGGTTGTTTTTCTTGTCTTGGCACGTAGCCCCCCGTTCGCCTGTCACGGGGCCACAGGCCTGTACGCCGCCGAGGCGCCAGAGCTGTGCGACTGCGATCTGCTGGCGCCCCGGACCGTGCCGATCCGACGAACCATGCAGAGATCACAAGTCTTCCGCGCGGCACTTGTTATCCCGCAGACCTTCATGTATAGGCACGGCATCGAATTGGGAAGCCGCGGCCCAAGAGCGGTCTGCGGCTTCATTTACGTGTTCGGTCCCAAAGTCGCAATGCCTTGCGACAATTGGACCCTGGAACTCTAGGAAGATTGTTATGAAGGCAGACATCCATCCCGACTACCACACGATCAAGGTTGTCATGACCGACGGCACCGAATACGAAACCCGCTCGACCTGGGGTACGGAAGGTGCGACCATGAACCTGGAAATCGACCCCAAGTCGCATCCGGCCTGGACCGGCGGCAACCAGCAGCTCGTCGACCGCGGCGGCCGCGTCTCCAAGTTCAAGAAGCGCTTCGAAGGCCTCGGCCTCTGATTCAGCCGCTCGACAGCGTGTTTCGAAGCCCGGCATTGCCGGGCTTTTTTGTTGGCTTTCACTCTTTCCTGCGGGCTTTGGGCAGGTGCTTTCTCGCTCAAGTCGTCCGTGCATGGATCCTCGGGCTTGACCCTGGGCTTGACGCGAGGATCCACCCGCAATCACGCCCGCGCCAACAAAAAACCCGGCACATGGCCGGGCTTTGGCTTACAGCGGCAGGGTTCTGCCTCGCTCAACTCGCTCCGAAGGCCGTCTGCAGCAGCTTGATCTGCGCCTTGACGCCGTTCTGGTTGTCCGGAACGAAGCTCGTTGCTTCCTGCGGCCGATAAATCTCGCGGTCGAGCAATGCGACCCGGTTCTGCAGCCGGAGCGACCGCTCGATGAGCTCGCGGAAGCTCTCCGGCAGATCGTTCCAGCCCGGCGCGCTGCGGTCGACGTTGAAGCTGTCCAGGCGCACCTTGCTCTTTTCAGACAGGACCTGCTCGCGGCTCATCTCGCCATTGTTGACGGCGCGCTGCAGCAGGAGCCATGACGCCATCTGCATCAGCCGGGTGGTGAGGCGCATCGACTCGGCAGCATAGAGAACGGATGCCATGCGCGGCAGCACCTTGGCGGCGGTGCGTCCAGGGCCATCGAGATAGCTTGCCGTTTCCTCGACCAGGCCCATCCCTTCAGCGTAGAGCGCCTTGAACTGCGCCGAAGACGCAGCGTGACCGGCGAAACTGACGGTATTCAATCCTCTTTCGGACATGCCTGTATTCCCTGGTTCCAACGCATCACAACTGTCAGGAAACGGGCGGCTCTGGGAAAAGTTTCCTGAGGCCCCTCCATGCTCGAAGAATGATCCCATACCGCATTCCGCGCAAGAGCATTCTTAAGAAAGGGTTAATCTCCACACTTCTTTGGAGGCCGCCCTGTCGCAAAGCAAAAAAAGAGCCGCGTGAAGCGGCTCTCAAGGTAAAACAGGGAGAAAAATCAGACCCATTCGCCAGTCGGTGAAATTGTCTGAGTCCGGAAGGACCGGATGCTCGGACAATCGCAGAAAATGCTTAATTTGCGGTTAAAGCCCAAGCATTCTTCTGGATTAAAAGTCCGCAATCATTCCAGCCCGCGCTCACCGGAAAAGGCTTTCGGCGGCCGAACGGCTCGCCGACTTGCGCTGTCTTTCCGCTTCGAGCCTTGCAATTTCCTCCGTCAGAAGCGCGATGCGCGCGGTCAGTTCGTCCACGGAGAGCAGCGAAAGATCGCTGCCGATCTCGTGCTCGGTCTTCTTTTTCGGTTGGTCATCGTCAAACAGGCTCATTCGATCTCTCCTCTTCCTGGGGATCGTCGGCGCCTTCGTCCGGCAGTTCCTCCAGCGGAGCCGCACGCGGCGAGAGCTGCAGGCTCTCCGGCGTCGTCGCCGTACCGGCATTGACCGGCGAGAAGTTTTCGCGCTCGGCCGCGGGCACCGGTGCGCGCCGGCGGCTGCGGACGATCGCATAGGCAGTGATGAGCATATGCGCACAGGCCGTGATCATGAAGAGGCCATAAGGCCCGCTGGCGGTCATTATCGGCCCGCCGATCGTCGGGCCGATAATCGTGCCGATGCCGTAGAGCAGCAGGAGCCCGCCCGAAACCTTCACGAAATCCTCGGGGGTCGCGAAGTCGTTGGCGTGGGAAACCGCGATCGGGTAGAGCGCATTGGCGGCTGCGCCGTAGATCGCGATCAACGTCAGAACGATCCAGACCTGGCCGGGCTCGACGAGGAAGATCAGGAGGCCGGCGAAAGCGCCGACCCCGGCGAGCGCGGCAAGCACATAGCGGCGGTCGATACGGTCGGAGATGCGGCCGGCCGGCAGTTGCATGACGGCGCCCGAGAAGATCGCCACGCTCATCATCGCCGCGACGGTGCTGTCCGACAGCCCGGCCTGGCGGCCGAAGACCGCGCCGAGCGTGCCGAAGGCGCCGTTGGCGATGCCGATGAGCAGGATGCCGAGGAAGGAAACCGGCGAATTGCGGTAGAGGCCGCGCAGGTCGAGGCGCACCTGTTTCAGCGGCTGCGGCGAGGCGGCCCTGGACAACAGCGTCGGCAGCATCGCTACGCAATAGAGAATGCCGCAGATCATGAAGAAGAAGGTCGTGGACGTCTCGCCGAAAGGAATCATCATCTGGCCGCCGACGACGCCGAAAAGGGTGATGGCGATATAGAGCGAGAAGATCACGCCGCGGCTCTCATTGGTGGCGCGCTCGTTCAGCCAGCTTTCGATGATCATCGACGTTCCGGCAGTGGAGAAACCCGTCACCGCGCGCAGCGCCAGCCACCAGACCGGGTCGATCAGAATGCCCGTCAGCAGGGAAACGATTGCGATCAGGGCCGTGAACACGCTGAAGGCGCGCACATGCCCGATGCGCTTGACGACATTCGGAGAGAAGAAGCAGCCAAGCACGAAACCGGTGGCCCAGAGCGTGCCGAACAGACCGAGGATGGTTGTCGGATAGCCCTCCGCGGTGCCGCGCACCGGCAGGAGCAGGCCCTGCAGACCGTTTCCGAGGAAGAGAAACAGGGTGCCAAGCAGCAGCGCGGCAACGGGAAGCAGGTTATTTCTCATCGTCCACCCGGAATTCGTTCGCCCTTCGGCGTGTCGTGACGAGGACCGCCGCTCTGCCGATGGAAATCAATACCACCGGTCATTGCAAATCGACGGCGAAAACAATAGCCCTCTATGCGACGAAAAGTGACGTCCGTATGACGTCGCTCCCATTGCAGCGGATCTTCCCGGAAATGAGCGAATGTCAAAGGCACTGACGGTTCTCCTGCTGCTGGCCATGTGCGTCCAGCTCATCAAGCCGCTCGGCTATCCGGGACTGAGGCAGCGCCGCGATTTCTGGAAGATTGCCGTCTTCGCCATCGTCGTGATGATGGTCACGGTGCTCGTGCGTCCCTGAGCCTCCTGCGGTGCCGCGCGAGATTTCGAAGTCCGGCGGCTTCGGCGTTCCTTGAGAAACAGCAACTTGGGAAAGGGCCGCGCTATTGTCGCGCTCAAGTTGCTCTATCTCCGCACGACATGACGACAGGAAAAGGTTAAATTACCGTGCTCGGCCACAAGATGAAGATCGAGGCTCTGTTGGAACGTCGTCTCACCGCCATTCTCGCAGCCGATGTCGTGGGCTACAGCCGCCTCATGGGAGCGGATGAGGCCGGCACGCTCGCGGCGCTGAAGCGCCATCGCCGCGAGCTGCTGGAACCAAAGATCGCCGAACATAAAGGCCGAATCGTCAAACTGGCGGGAGACAGCATGCTCGTCGAGTTTTCGAGCGTGGTGAACGCTGTTGCCTGTGCCGCCGCGATTCAGCGCGGCATGCTCGCCTGCAACGAAGGCTTGCCGAAGAGCAGGCGCATCGAACTCAGGATCGGCATCCATCTCGGCGACGTGATCGTCGAGGACGGCGACATCTTCGGCGATGGCGTCAATGTCGCGGCACGGCTCGAAGGGCTTGCCGATCCTTCCGGCATCGCCGTTTCTGCCTCCGTGCGGGACCATGTCGGCTCGAGACTCGATGTCGGTTTCATCGACAAGGGCGAATACAGCCTGAAGAACATCGCATCGACCGTCCGCGTCTATACGGTGTCGCTCGGCGGCAATTCGCTCGGCAAGCGTGGGGAGCCGTCCGGCGTCGTCGACCGCGGCTACGAATTATCGATCGCCGTCCTGCCCTTCACCAATATGAGCCATGATCCCGAGCAGGAATATTTCTCCGACGGCATCACAGAGGACGTCATCACCGACCTTTCGAAGATTTCGCGCCTGCACGTCGTCGCCCGCAACACCGTCTTCACTTACAAGGGCAAGTCGGTGAAGGTTAAGCAGATCGCCCATGAACTCGGCGTTCGCTTCATCCTCGAAGGCAGCGTGCGCAAGGCGGGCGGACGTGTGCGCATCACCGGCCAGTTGATCGACGCCCAGACCGGCGGGCATCTGTGGGCCGACCGCTACGACCGCGATCTGACGGATATTTTCGCTATTCAGGACGAGATCACTCATGCCATCGTCGACCAGCTCAAGATAAAGCTTCTGCCGGAGGAAAAGAGGGCGATCGAAAGCGACCCGACGACCTCGGTCGAGGCCTATACGTACTATCTCCGCGGTCGGCAGTTCTCCCATACGTGGACGCGGCCCTATCTGCTGCTCGCACGCCGCATGTTCCTGAAGGCCGTCGAACTCGACCCGAATTATGCGCGTGCCTATGCCGGCATCGCCGAGTGCGAATGTGCGATCAGGGACTGGCACGAAAAGGAGTTTCCGCTGGAGAGCATACTCGACATGAGCGCCAGGGCGCTCACGCTCGATCCGAACCTGGCGGAAGCGCATGCCTCGCGCGGGCTCGCATTGAACCACGACGGCCAGACGGAGGAGGCAAGTCGTGAGTTTCTGCAGGCCCTGGCGCTCGATCCTTCGCTCTATGAGGCGAATCTCTATTATGGCCGTTTTCTCTTCGCGCAGGGCCGCTTCCGGGAAGCGATCGGATTCTTCGAGCGTGCGGCGGAAATCCGGTCGGACGATTACTTTTCGCCGATCCATTTGATGGGTTGCCACCTGTCCCTTGGTATGGAGACCGAGCGCCAGCGCTGGGCGCGGATCGGTATCGAAAGAGCGCAAAGCGCGATGGAGCGGAACCCCGAGAATGCCAGCCCGGCGCATCGCGGTGCATTGGCGCTGGCGCATATGGGCGAGGCGGAACGTGCGAAGGAATGGGTTTCTCGTGCGCTGGCGATCGATCCGGACGATATCGTCGCGCGGTACAATGCAGCCTGCGTCCATTCGCTCCTTGGCGAGGGCGAGCGCGCGCTGGAACTGCTGGAAACCGTGGTGCCGCTGAGCTCCAGCTACCATGTCCAGTGGTTCAACCAGGATCCGGACCTGGACCTCATACGCGACGATCCGCGCTTCCGCGCGCTCCTCGACGCGCTCACAGAGTGCAAGGTCGGAAGGCGCTGAACATTACGGCGATCAGATCAAGATCTCCCCGCGCATCGCCGAAACGCAGTCGCCCGAGACGCTGACGTTGCGGACTGTGCCGTTCCTCTTGTCGACACCGACCGTGATGAGGCTGCGGCGGCCCATTTCCACGCCCTGTTCGATGACGAGTTCGGCCTTCGCGTCGGCCTCGGGAAGCAGCGAGACGAGGTAAGCGCCGAGCGCCGCCGAAGCGCTGCCGGTTGCCGGATCCTCGATGACGTTGTCGAGCGGAGCGAACATGCGTGCCCTTATATGGCCGGGCCGCTCGCGCGTATGGGCATAGAGAAACAGGCTGAAGCTGTCTTCCGCAAGCGGATAGCGGCTGTTCGCCTCCTCGAAGGCCGAGACGTTCGGCCGCGCTGTCGAAAGGGCATCGACGTCGCGCACCTCGGCGACCGCGAAGGGCAGGCCGACCGAAATGCGCACCGGCGGATGAGTTCGGTCGACGAGGTCGTCCTGGCGCAGCGATGCGCAGGCGGCAATCGTCGCGGCGTCTATGGCGGGTCCGATTTGCAGCGCCTGCGGGGCGACGATCCTTGCGCCCGTGACGATGCCGTCACTGCCGAGAAGAGTCACTTCGACAAGGCCCGCTTTTTCCTCGAAACGCAATGCGCCGCCCGGCTTGCGGCCGAAGACTTCCCGTTGCCGGCCGAGCACGAAGGCCGTGCCGACATTCGGGTGGCCGGCGAAAGGCACTTCGGTCGTCGGCGTGAAGATGCGCACGCGCGCGGTGTTCTCCGGATTTTCGGGCGGAAGGACGAAGGTGACTTCGGAATAGCCGAACTCCGTGGCGATCGCCTGCATCTGGGCGTCGCTCAAGACCCGTGCATCCGGGATGACGGCAAGCTGATTGCCGGCGAAACGGTCGGTCGTGAAGACGTCGACGGTAATGAAGGAGACGGTGTTCATGGGGCCCTCCGGTCGGTCGCAGATGGCGTAGATTTAAAGTCGTCGCCGGCGCCGCTGAACAGCGAACTTGTCTCCCTGACAATTGTCGAGGCAGCAAGGCGGCGCCATAAAAAAGGCCCGGCGGCATCGCTGTCACCGGGCCTCTCCTCGCTCCCTCGAACTATTCTGGCGTTCAGGCGGCTTTTTCGAAGTCCTTCGTCCAGCTTCCCTTGGCGGCGAGACTGCACATCTTGGCGCGATGGGCGAAGGCGCGCTGGCCGGCCGCGACGTTTTCCGACTTGCCGCCCCAGGCATTGAGCGCTTCCTGCTGCAGCGCCCGGCCATAGGAGAAGGTAAGCTTCCAGGGCAGGTCGTGCGCCGCGTTCATGGCTGAAAGGTGCGCCGTCGCCTCTTCGGTCGACTGGCCGCCGGAGAGGAAGGCGATGCCGGGAACAGCCGCCGGAACGGTGCGCTTCAGCACCTTGATGGTGCGTTCGGCGACCTCATCGACGGAAGCTTTGCGCGCCTTCTTGCCGTCGATCACCATGCTCGGTTTCAGGATCATGCCTTCGAGGCTGACGCGGAGTTCGCCAAGTTCCTCGAAGACGGTGCGCAGGACCCATTCGGTGACCTCTTCCGAGCGCTCGATCGAGTGATCGCCGGGGGCGCCATCCATCAGCACTTCCGGCTCCACGATCGGTACGATCTTCGCCTCCTGGCACAGCGCGGCATAGCGGGCGAGCGCATGGGCATTGGCCCTGATCGCGCCCCAGGTCGGAAGAGCGTCGGAAATCGCAATCACGCCCCGCCATTTGGCGAAGCGGGCGCCGGCTTCATGATATCTGGCAAGGCGGGCGGCGAGCCCGTCGAGGCCTTCGGTTACCGTTTCGTTCGGGAAATGGGCCATCGGCTTGGCACCGGTGTCGACCTTGATCCCCGGGATCGAGCCCGCATTGCGGATGACGTCGGTGAGGGGCGTGCCGTCTGCAGCCTTCTGGAACAGTGTTTCCTCATAGAGGATGACGCCGGAGATATACTCGCGCATCGCATCGTCCGAGCGCAGCAGCATCTCGCGATAATCGCGGCGCGACGTCTCGGTGGACTCCAGGCCGATGCTGTCGAAGCGCTTCTTGATCGTCGCGGTCGACTCGTCGGCCGCAAGCAGGCCGCGGCCGTTTGCCACCATGGCAACCGCAATGTCTTCCAGTCTTTCGCTCATATTCTTCTCCTACACACAGCGCTGATCAGCAATCGGAACAGCGAATGAAACCAATCTCGGAGCGAGGCGCAGAACCGTCTTTCGCGCCCCGGGAACAAAGCCGCGTTAACAGAAGATACCGTGCGGGAAAATGGCAGTAAAACGGGCAAAACGATTTAAATAATTTTAATCGTTTGAAAAATCGTAATTATTTTGGGTGGCTTAGTTCCGGCGCGAAGGTGCATGTCACCTGCACGACGAGGCGTTCGAATCTGGATCAACTTGTCGGGTTCAGCTATCGAGGCGATGGGCGCGTCGCATGAGTGATTTGAATGCGACGCACCTTGCATGCAGAGCACCGTAGCCGGGCTCAGTTCCGCTGTCGGAGAATATCGACACCCGGCAGGGGCTTGCCTTCCATCCATTCGAGGAAGGCGCCGCCGGCGGTCGAGACATAGGTGAAATCGTCGGCGACCTCGGCATGGTTGAGCGCTGCGACCGTGTCGCCGCCCCCGGCGACGGAGACGAGCGAGCCTGCGCGCGTGCGGGATGCCGCGTGTTTCGCGGCTGCCACGGTCGCCCTGTCGAACGGCGCGATCTCGAAGGCGCCGAGCGGGCCGTTCCACACGAGGGTTTCGGCGCGGGAGATCCATTCGTTGATGGCATCGATCGATTTCGGCCCGACGTCGAGCACCATGGCGTCGGCAGGGATGGCGTTGATATCGACGGCCTCGTTGTCCGCACCGGCCTTGAACTCACGGGCAACGACGCCGTCGACCGGAAGAACGATTGCGCATCCCGCTTCCGAGGCGGCCGCGAGGATGGCCTTGGCGGTCTCCGCAAGATCGTGCTCGCAGAGCGACTTTCCGACATCGACGCCTTGCGCCGCGAGGAAGGTGTTGGCCATGCCGCCCCCGATGACGAGCGCGTCGACCTTCTTCACGAGGTTCTGCAGAAGGTCGATCTTGGTCGAGACCTTGGCGCCGCCGACGATCGCAACCACCGGGCGCTTCGGATTGCCGAGTCCCTTTTCAAGCGCTTCGAGCTCCGTCTGCATGGTGCGGCCGGCATAGGCGGGAAGGTGATGAGCAAGCCCTTCGGTCGAGGCGTGGGCGCGATGGGCGGCGGAGAAGGCGTCGTTGACATAGATGTCGCCATTGGCGGCGAGCGCCGTCACGAAGTCCGGATCGTTCTTCTCCTCGCCTTTGTGGAAGCGGGTATTCTCGAGCAGCAGCACTTCGCCGTCGTTCAATTCGGCAATGGCGTTGGCGGCCTTGTCGCCGATGCAGTCGGCAGCGAAATAGACGCGCTGGTCGAGAATCTCCTCGACGGCGGGGGCGATCGCCTTCAGCGACATGCCGGCGACGGGCTCGCCCTTCGGCCGGCCGAAATGCGCGAGCAGAACGACTTTCGCGCCCTTCTCGGAGAGTTCGCGAATGGTCGGCGCCACGCGCTCGATGCGGGTGGTGTCGGTCACCTGATTGTCCTTGACAGGCACGTTCAGATCGACGCGCACGAGAACGCGCTTGCCGGCGATGTCGGTCAGATCGTCGAGAGTCTTGAAAGTCATCAGATGGTCTCCGGTGATAGTCTCTGGAATAGGGTAGGGTAGTCGATGACGAGGCCATCCTCGTCCACTGGCAGGTCCGCCGTGAAGCTGCCGTCCGCCGCCTCGTAACGGTAGAGCTTGCCGTCGTCGAGGCAGGTGTAATGCTGACCGTCGACGGTCGGTTCGAAGCTGTCGAAGGGCACGTAAAGCATGTCAAGCCTGGCGGTGCCGGATTGCCGGGTGAGGCCCAGGCGGCGGATCGGCAGCGTATTCGTGAAGGGCGTGCCGGCGAGGTCGATATCGACGCAACCGTCGAATTGCGGCAAGGCCGTTCCGTCTGCTTTGCGCCAATGGCCGTGCCCATCGGACATGAGGTGCAGCCTCAGCCCTTGGGTCGTCTCGATGAGAAAGGAAAAGACGCGCCAGCCGGCATCGCAGTCGATCCGGTAGCGGACGCCATAGGCCGTTGCGCCGCGTTCGCCGATGAGAACGCTTTCGGCGCGGATGGCCGCGCCGAGCGATGTGTCGAAAGTCCTGAGCGTCAGATGTTCGAGCCCTTCCCCTTCGAGCGGGCGCCAGCGCACCGTCGTTGAGGAAAGGGCCCGGAACATCGGTCTTAGAGGAGCTTGCTCAGGGCAACCGCCGTATCCGCCATGCGGTTCGAGAAGCCCCATTCATTGTCGTACCAGGACAGGATCGACACGAACTTGCCTTCCATCACCTTGGTCTGGTCCATGTGGAAGACCGAGGAATGCGGGTCGTGGTTGAAGTCGACCGAGACGTTCGGCTGAAGCGTGTAGCCGAGAACGCCCTTGAGCGGACCGTCGGCGGCAGCCTTGATGGCGGCGTTGATCTCTTCCTTGGTCGTCTCGCGCTTGGCGACGAATTTCAGGTCGACCACCGAGACGTTCGGGGTCGGCACGCGCACCGAGATACCGTCGAGCTTGCCCTTGAGTTCCGGCAGAACGAGGCCGACCGCCTTGGCCGCACCCGTGGAGGTCGGGATCATCGACAGCGCCGCGGCGCGGGCGCGGTAGAGATCCTTGTGCATCTGGTCGAGCGACGGCTGGTCGTTGGTGTAGGAGTGGATCGTGGTCATCATGCCGTGATCGATGCCGATGGCATCGTGCAGCACCTTGGCGACCGGTACCAGGCAGTTGGTCGTGCAGGATGCGTTGGAGATGACGAGATGATCCTTCGTCAGCTTGTCGTGGTTGACGCCGTAGACGACGGTCAGGTCCGCACCGTCGGCCGGGGCCGAGACGATGACGCGCTTGGCGCCGGCTTCCAGGTGAGCGGCTGCCTTGTCACGGGCGGTGAAGATGCCGGTGCACTCCATCGCGATGTCGACGCCGAGTTCCTTGTGCGGCAGTTCCGCCGGATTGCGGATGGCGGTCACCTTGATCGGCTTGCCGTTATTGATGACGATCGCGTCGCCGTCGACCTTCACGTCGGCCGGGAAGCGGCCGTGGATGGAATCGAAGCGCAGCAGGTGAGCATTGGTCTCGACCGGACCGAGGTCGTTGATGGCAACGACTTCAATGTCGGTGCGGCCGGATTCGACGATGGCGCGGAGAACGTTACGGCCGATGCGGCCAAAACCGTTAATGGCGACTTTCACTGTCATATCGGGTCTCTCCCTGTCAGAATGCGTGGGGTGGAAAGGAGGGCATCGGGGAATGTCCTCCTGGCTTGATCAGGACAGCTTGGCTTCGGCGGACGCAACCACGACTTCCGGCGTAATGCCGAAGTGCTTGTAGAGATCCTTGTAGGGGCCCGAAGCACCGAAGCTCGACATGCCGATGAAGATGCCGTCATTGCCGATGAAGTGGTCCCAGCCCTGGCGGATGCCGGCTTCGACGGCGATCTTGACCGGCGACGTGCCGATGATTGCCTGCTGGTAGTCCTCGCTCTGCTCGGCGAAAAGCTCGAAACAGGGGACGGAGACGACGCGCGTCGCAATGCCCTTTGCGGTCAGCGTCTGGCAGGCCTTGACGGCGATCTCGACTTCCGAGCCGGTGGCGAAGATCGTCACCTGCGCATCGCTTGCGGAGATCAGGTCGTAGGCGCCGCGGGCGCAGAGGTTCTGCTCCTCATATTCCGTGCGCACCGCCATCAGGTTCTGGCGGGTGAGCGCAAGACCGGAGGGGCGCTTGCGGTTTTCCAGGGCAAGCTGCCAGCATTCGGCGGTCTCCGTCGCATCCGCGGGGCGGAACATCAGAAGGTTGGGGATGGCCCGAAGCGCGGCCATGTGCTCGACCGGCTGGTGGGTCGGCCCGTCCTCGCCGAGACCGATGGAATCATGCGTGAGCACGTGGATGACGCGGATGCCCATGAGCGCGGCAAGGCGGATCGACGGGCGGCAGTAATCCGAGAAGATCAGGAAGCCACCGGAATAGGGGATGAGGCCGCCATGCAGCGCCATGCCGTTCATTGCGGCCGCCATGCCGTGCTCGCGCACGCCGTAGTGGATATAGCGGCCGGAGAAATCGTCCGGGGTGATGGAGTGCGTCTGGCTCGTCTTGGTATTGTTGGAGCCGGTCAGGTCGGCGGAGCCGCCGATCGTCTCGGCAAGTACGCCGTTGATGACTTCCAGCGCATCCTCCGAAGCCTTTCGCGTCGCCGGCGAGGGCTTGGTCTCGGCAAGCTTCTGCTTGTAGGCGCCGATCGCCGAGGCGAGGCTGCCTTCGAGCTCGCCGGAGAAGCGGCGGACGAACTGCGCCTTCTTCTCCGCCTCTGCGGCTTCGAGCCGCTCTTCCCATTCCTTGCGCGCCTTGGCCGACCGCAGGCCTGCGATGCGCCAGGCGTCGAGCACGTCGGAGGGAACCGTGAAAGCCTCGGCTTCCCAGCCGAGCGCCTTGCGGGTGGCGGCGATTTCCTCGGCGCCGAGCGGAGAACCGTGGACCTTGTGCGTGCCGGCCTTGTTCGGCGCACCGAAGCCGATCACGGTCTTGCAGGCGATCATGGTCGGTTTGTCGGACTTCTGGGCTTCCTCGATCGCGGCGGCGATCGCTTCGGGATCATGGCCGTCGATGGCGATCGTGTGCCATTTGCTGGCGCGGAAGCGGGCGTGCTGGTCGGTCGAGTCGGCAATGGAGATCGGACCGTCGATCGAGATGTTGTTGTCGTCCCAAAAGACGATCAGCTTGTTGAGCTTCAGGTGGCCGGCAAGCGCGATCGCTTCCTGACTGATGCCCTCCATCAGGCAGCCGTCGCCGGCCAGCACATAGGTATAATGCTCCATCAACTCGCTGCCGAACTCCTCGCGCAGCTTGCGCTCGGCGATCGCCATGCCGACCGAATTGGCAATGCCCTGGCCGAGCGGACCGGTGGTCGTCTCGATGCCGGCGGCGTGGCCGTATTCCGGATGGCCCGCCGTGCGCGAACCCAGCTGGCGGAAGTTCTTGATCTCGTCGATGGTGATGTCGTCGTAGCCCGTGAGGTAGAGCAGCGAATAGAGCAGCATGGACCCATGGCCGGCCGACAGGACGAAGCGGTCGCGGTTCGGCCAGGCGGGGTTTTTAGGGTCGAAGCTCAGATAGCGGGTGAACAGCACTGTTGCGATATCGGCGGCGCCCATCGGGAGGCCGGGGTGGCCGGAATTTGCCTTCTCGACGGCGTCCATGGAGAGGAAGCGGATTGCATTCGCCATCCGGTCGTGTTTTTCGCGAGAGATCATGACTGTTCCGTTTGCGTTCGGTGGTCAGGGGACGGTCTCTATCCTCCAAAGACCGCATGAGAAGCGGCAGACACATAGCAGGTGCGTGAGCCGAGTCAATAAATACGGGCCCTCCGCGACCAAATGCGGCGGCCCCCGCGCGGTCCCTCTCGAACGGCAGGAACGCCGCCGGCCGGTGGCCGGTTCGGGAAGCGAAATCGACCATCCACAGCTTCCGCAGTTCAATGCCGCGCTTGGCATTGTTGAGACTTGCGTAATAGGTTTAAAAAGAAAAGGGCCGAAGTGATGAAAGCTCTACGATTCGGCCTTGGAGCGAGGCCCGTCCAGGCAAGGTGCAAGCGCTCCGCACTTTGTTTTAGGGCAGGGCGAAGCCGCTCCCCCTAGAGAGGTATCGGAAGACATGCCGGCAAAGACGGTCAAGGCGGCGATCGACGAGTTGCGCAACGCGGTTCAGTCACTTGAAATCGCGATCGACGGCCGCTTCGACAAGGAAAAGGATGTGAGCGAGTTCGAAGGCGAGGTCAGGCGGGTCAATGAGGACCGGTCTCGCCTGGCGCAGGAACTCGACCAATCCCAATTCCGCGCCAACCGGTTGGAAGAGGTCAATCGCGAGGTATCCCGTCGTCTCGTGACGGCGATGGAGACCATTCGCGCGGTGCTGGATCGCTGAGGTTCTGAACGTATGGCGCAGGTGACGGTAACGATCGACGGCAAGGCCTATCGCATGGCCTGCGAGGAAGGGCAGGAAGAGCACCTCGGCGACCTCGCGACCAGGTTCGACCAGTATGTCGGCCATCTGAAGGCCCAGTTCGGCGAAATAGGCGACCTCAGGATCACCGTCATGGCAGGCATCATGGTCATGGACGAGTTGAGCGAGGTCAATCGCCGGCTGAAGAGTATCGAAGCCGAAGTGGACGATCTGAAGAGAGGCCGCGACACCGCGCTTTCGGATCACACGAGAAGCGAGGAGGCGCTTGCCTCGGCGCTCGGTGAAGTGACGGCGCAGATTCAGGACATTGCCGCCAAGCTCAACGGGCGGCCGACTCCCCCGACAAATTGAGTCCGGCCTGCGATTTCGCAGAAATTATGCAGCTCCACGACATCCGGCTCTGGTGAAAAGCCCCGGGACGCTCTATATCTGCCGGGCGATCTGCGCTTCCCGACAGGAACCACAATCCCCGGGGCCATACACGATCTCAAGGGAACTGTCCCTGGCCGGACCCGTGGGTCCGGGCATACGGTGCCCACCTACCTAGTAGGTACCCGGGATCGTAAACTCTCCATCGGTCGTCGTGGATCGCACTTCTTCCCTTTCCTTCTCGCTCGGTGCCCGGAAAGCGCGGCGGATTGCATCCGCCATCGCGTCCACCGTCGGCGACCGGTTCCCGCGCCTCGTCCGCAGCACGACATTCGACATATCGATGATGCCGAAGCCATCCGCCTCGGTGAGCTCGCGGCAGCCGGGCGGTATGGTGCTTCGCGACAGGGGCGCAATGGCGAGGCCTGAAACGACGGCGGCGATGAGCCCGCCGCTCGTGCGGCTCACATAGGCGACGCGGTTCTCGATATTCCGGGTCGTCAGGCTGCGCAGGGCCAGGTCGTCGCACCAGCCGCCTTCCGCATAGGTATAGGTCGCGATGGGCAGGGGCTGCCGCAAATGGGTGCCATGCTGCTCGGAGGTGGCCCAAACGGTTGGGTTTACCATCAGAACCTCGCTGCGGGTTCGTCCGCCCGGCTCGAAGACGACGGCGATGTCGAGTTCTCCGGCCGCGAGCGCCGCCGAGTTGGCCATGGAGGTTTCCTGACGCACCGTCACTTCGACGCCGGGATGAATGGCCGCGAAAGCGCCGAGCGCCTTCGGCAGGGTGGAGTTGACATATTCCTCGGAAATCCCGATCCGGACGGACCCGTCGAGCGCCGGTGAGCGCATCGCCGCAGCCGTATCGTCGAGGAGGGTAACGATACGGCGTGCATTGTCGACAAGGCGCCGGCCTTCACCGGTCAGTATCACGCCACGCGAATGGCGTTCGAAGAGCGCGGATCCGATGAGATCCTCAAGTCTGCGGATCTGCATGCTGACGGCCGATTGGGTTCGCCGCACCATGTCGGCAGCGCGTGTGACATTGCCGGTGTCGGCCACCGCCAGGAAGGTTCTGAGCAGGTCGCTGTCGAGCGGTGCTGTCATGTCGCTGCCATAAGAAACGCTGATGACAGGCATGGTTGCAATTCATTTGTCACATGTCAAGGACGGCGCAAAGATGGACCGGTTGCCATCCCTTCCGAGGTCCTCGCCATGCCCGTTCTGGTCGTCTCAGCACAGCCCGTCAGAAGCTCCTCCCCGCCGCTTGCGACGGCCCTTGCGCGCTGGCGGCTGTGGCTTTCGCTTCGCACGCAATGGGCGCTGGTGAGCCGCCGCGGCGACCGGCACCTTCTGGCAGACGCCGCTATCCCCGACACCTATCGCCTCGCATGCGAGGAAGACCGGCGCCACCGTGACGCAGTCCGGCATCTGCACTGGATGCTCTGAGGCAACTTCCTTCGAGAATTGGCATCCAAAGCCATTGTGACACACGCACGAGTCGCGAAGTATTGCGAAAGCGGCGCCCGCGTGGTTCCGCTTCGGGGTCGTTTTGCGCTATGGCATGGCGTTGAGGTTGGTCACCGCGGCAATATTTGCCCGCAGGGGAAGGTTGGATGTCACCCAAGGATCTGAAAGCAGCTTTGAGGAAGGAGCGCCTGGCGCTCCGCGATGCCATGCCGGCGGAAGCGCGTATCGAGGCGAGCCTTGCCATGGCCGATCATGCGGCCGAGGTCATCGCGCTCGATCCCGGACACGTCGTCTCGGGCTTCTGGCCGATCCGTTCGGAGGCCGACGTCCGGCCGCTGATGGTGCGGCTCAGGGATCGCGGTGCGCGCCTCTGCCTGCCGGTGATCCTGGACAGCAAGGCCATCGTTTTCCGGGAACTGCTCGACGGCATCGCGGTCGTCGAAACCGGTTTCGGCACCACTGGCCCTGGCCCCGATGCGCCGGAAGTCGATCCGGACATCATGCTGGTACCGCTCTCGGCCTTCGATGCCGTGGGCCATCGGATCGGCTATGGCGCCGGCTATTATGATCGGGCGATCGACCGGCTGCGCCGCAAAGGCCACATGCCGCGCCTGATCGGGATTGCATTCGACTGCCAGGAAGTGGCATCAGTGCCGGCTGAACCGCACGACGTGGCGCTGGACGCCGTATTGACGGAGAGCGGTTTTCGGCATTTCTGAGCGGGATGAGGATTTTGCGCGGATTCCGCCACATCCTGCTTAAAATTCATTGAACCGACCACGTGCATGAATTGGAGTCGATCCAGATTGCCTTGGTCCAAGCGGGATTGAACGGCATGCGACTTCTGTTTCTGGGGGATATGGTGGGCAAGACGGGCCGCATGGCCGTCTGGGAGCGCCTCCCGGGACTCGTGAGCGATCTCAAGCTCGACTTCGTCATCGTCAATGGCGAGAACGCTGCCGGCGGATTCGGCATCACCGAAGACATCTTTCTCGAGACGATCAGCGCCGGTGCCGACGTAGTGACCACCGGCAATCACGTTTGGGATCAGAAGGAGGCGGTGGTCTTCTGCGAGCGGCACGATCAGTTCCTGCGGCCGGCAAACTATCCTGCCGGGACTCCGGGTCGCGGTTCCAATCTCTTCTTCGCGCGAAACGGCGCCCGCGTTCTGGTTGCCAATGTCATGGGGCGCGTCTTCATGCATCCCGAGCTCGACGATCCCTTCAAGACGGCCGAGACGATCCTCGACGCCTGCCCGCTCGGCGAGCAGGCCGATGCAGTCGTCTTCGATTTTCACGCCGAGGCGACGAGCGAGAAGCAATGCTTCGGCCACTTCGTCGACGGGCGTGCCAGCCTGGTGGTCGGCACGCATACCCATGTGCCGACGGCGGACCATCAGATACTCAACGGTGGCACCGGCTATATGAGCGATGCCGGCATGTGCGGCGACTACGACTCGTCCTTGGGGATGGACAAGGAAGAGCCGCTCAACCGCTTCATCTCGAAGATGCCCAAGGGTCGCTTCGAAGCGGCATCCGGCCCGGCCACCATCTGCGGCGTCGGGATCGAGATTTCGGACCGGACGGGGTTGGCGGAGAAGATCGCGCCGCTCAGGATCGGCCCGCGCCTGGCCGAGACGATCCCGCAATTCTGGGTTTGAGCGGCAAAGCATCCTCCGTCTGCGCATCCATTTCCAGATGCGGGCGCTCTGTTCGGATCTCCTTTTTTCAAGGGTGACAGACCCGCCAAATGGTGGCAGGTTAGCGACCAAAATGAGAGCCGCACCGCACGCGGCCGCTATTCGTAAGTTTCCATGCCAATAATTGAAACGGGATGCGGGCGGAAGCGCTCATATTTTCCCTCATCCCGCCGTACAGCGCCGCGCGTTCCTCAGACGCGCAGAGGTCGCTGCAGCATTTTGATTGCTGCATGTGTCTTCCTTTGACCGAAAACGATCAAGGGAAACATGCAGGTAATGCAGCCGGAGTTCCATAGCGTCGCAGCTCGGTCGGGCGCACAGAGTCGCTGTGGCGCTCCGGTATTCAAAGGCGCCGCACCAATTGCAGTCCCGGTGCCGGCGATCTGACGTTCAGATATCTGGAGAGCGTGCATGTTGCGAAAGTGGCGTCTGCCGGCCATCGCCGGCTTTTTCGTCTCCCTTCTCGTCTCGGTCCCGGCTGGCGCGCAGGATGCGCAGTTGCCGACGGTGACCGTCGCCAAACCGGTCGTGCGCGATGTCGTCGACGCCGACGAATTCATCGGCCGCTTCGAAGCGGTCGACCAGGTCGCGATCCGCGCACGGGTCGGCGGCTATCTCGATCAGGTCTTCTTCACCGACGGCGCCATGGTGAAGAAGGGCGACAAGCTCTTCGTCATAGACCAGCGGCCGTTCCGCACCGCCCTTTCCCAGGCGGAAGCCTCGCTCGAGGCTGCGCGATCGACCCTTGTCTTCGCGGAGACCACGTTCAAGCGAACGGAATCGCTCGCGGAATCGGGCACGCTCTCGGTGTCCAGGCTTGACGACGACCGCCGTGCGCTGCTCGCGGCCCAGGCGAATGTGCGCGGCGCCGAGGCGGCCGTCGAGCGCGCGAAGCTGGATCTGGATTACACGACCATCACAGCGCCGCTGAGCGGACGCGTCGACCGGCGTCTGATTTCCCCCGGCAATCTGGTACAAGCGGACCAGACGGTGCTGACGACGATCGTCTCGCTCGACCCGATCGATTTCTATTTCGACGTCGACGAGCGCCGGCTACTCTCCTATGCGCGTACGGCTCGGGACCGCGGCAGCGCTTTGCAGGAGGGGGCGGGCTCCATTCCGGTGCTGGTTACGATCGCCGACGCCAACGAGCCGCCGTTCGAGGGCAAGCTCGACTTCGCGGAGAACCGGGTCGACAACCAGACGGGTACGATGCGGGTGCGCGCGCGCCTCGCAAACCCCAAACTGATCCTGCAGCCCGGCCTGTTCGGGCGCGTAGAAGTGGAGGGGTCGAACACCTACCGGGCGGTTCTGGTGCCGGACGAGGCAATCGCCGCCGATCAGAACGAACGCATCGTCTACACGGTAGGCGAGGATGGCAGCGTCGCAACCAAACCGGTGCGTCTTGGTCCCAGGCTCCACGGTTACAGGGTCATCCGCAGTGGCTTGACGGGGGACGAGACGATCGTCGTCAACGGTCTCATGCGCGTCCGTCCGGGCGTGAAGGTCAAGCCCGAGCTCATCGTCCTGCCCCCCGAGGCCGCGCAATCGGCGGAGAATGCCCAATGAGGTTCGCGCATTTCTTTGTCGACAGACCGATCTTCGCGTCGGTGCTTTCGATCGTTCTGCTGATCGTCGGCAGCATCGCCTATTTCCAGCTTCCGGTGGCGCAGTATCCGGAGATCGCGCCGCCTACCATCGTCGTGCGCGCCTCCTATCCGGGCGCGGATGCGGAGACCGTCGCCAATACCGTTGCCACCCCGCTCGAGCAGGAGATCAACGGCGTGGAGAACATGCTCTACATGTCCTCCTATGCCACCGCTGATGGCTCGATGGCGCTGACGATCACCTTCAAGCTCGGGACCGATCTCGATCAGGCGCAGGTGCTGGTGCAGAACCGTGTTTCGATCGCCGAGCCCCGGCTTCCCGAGGAAGTCCGGCGCATCGGCGTAACCACGACGAAGAGCTCGCCGGACCTGATGATGGTCGTTCATCTGCTTTCGCCGAACGACCGCTATGACCAGCTTTATGTTTCCAACTACGCCCGCACGCGCATCCGCGACATATTGGTCCGGCTGGACGGAGTCGGCGACGTTCTTCTGTTCGGCGAGCGTGAATATGCGCTGCGCATCTGGCTCGACCCGCAGAAGCTCTCCGCCTACGGCATGACCGCAGGCGATGTCGTCTCCGCGCTGCGCGAGCAGAACGTCCAGGTCTCGGGCGGATCCATCGGCGGTCCGCCGATGTCGAGCGACAGCGCCTTCCAGTATACGGTGACCACCGACGGCCGCTTCAGCGACGCTCGCCAGTTCCGCTACGTCATCGTCAAAGCGACCGAAGAAGGCAGGCTCGTCCAGTTGCAGGACGTCGCCCGCATCGAACTCGGTGCGCGCGAATACGTGACCAACAGCTATCTCAACGGCAGCCCCGCCGTCGCGCTCGGCATCTTCTCCCGCCCCGGCAGCAATGCGCTCGCTGCGGCCGACGCGATCCAGGCGACGATGACCGAACTTTCGCGAGATTTTCCCGAAGGGCTCGAATACAGGATCATCTACAATCCGACGGAATTCATCTCGGAATCCATCGACGAGGTCTACAAGACGATCGGGGAGGCCGCGCTCCTCGTCGCTCTGGTCGTGATCGTGTTCCTGCAGTCGTGGCGCACGGCGATCATTCCGATCGTCGCCATCCCCGTTTCGCTCGTCGGCACATTCGCGCTTCTCTATGCCTTCGGCTTTTCGCTGAACATGCTGACGCTGTTCGGCCTGGTTCTCGCGATCGGCATCGTGGTCGACGACGCGATCGTCGTTGTCGAGAACGTCGAGCGCAACCTCGCGCGCGGGATGACGCCGCGCGAGGCGGCGCATGTGACGATGGACGAGGTGGGCGCCGCGGTCATCGCGATCTCGCTCGTCCTGACGGCAGTGTTCGTGCCGACCGCGTTCATTCCGGGTATTGCCGGGCAGTTCTACCTGCAATTTGCGGTGACGATCGCAGTTGCGACGGTGATCTCCGCGGTCAATTCCCTGACGCTCTCGCCGGCGCTTGCCGCAATCCTGTTGCGGCCGCACGAGAACCACGAGCATGAGAGCCGCAATCCCCTGACGCGGATCGGCCGCGGTTTTGCCAACGGCTTCAACCGCGGCTTCGACCGCATGGCCGATGGCTATGCATGGACGGTGCGCCACCTCGTCAGGACGCGGATCGCCTTAGCCGGGGCGCTCGTCGTCTTCGTCGCCCTGCTCGGAGCCACCTGGTACATGGCGCAGGTCGTGCCTCGCGGCTTCATACCCACGATGGACCAGGGCTATGCCATCGTCGTCATTCAGCTTCCGGACGGTGCCTCTCTCGATCGCACCGATAAGGTCGTCCGGCGGGCCTCGGAGATTATCCGGGAGGTACCCGGCGTAAAGGATGCGGTCGCCTTTGCCGGTTTCAACGGCGCGACCTTCACCAATGCATCCAATTCCGGCGTGATATTCACGCCCTTCGACAGTTTCGAAGAACGCCTCGAGCAAAAGCAGAGTGCGGAACAGATCATCGGCCAGATCTTCGGTGCGATGCAAGGCATTCAGGAGGCTTTCATCATCGCCGTTCCGCCACCCTCCGTGCGAGGCATCGGCAATTCGGGCGGCTTCAAGATGCAGATCATGGACCGCCAGAGCGCCGACATGCGCCGGGCGCTCGGGCTCGCCCATCAGATGATGGGAGCGGCCAACCAGACGGAGGGGCTGACCGGCGTCTTCACCACCTTCACGGCCTCCAGCCCGCAATTCTTCCTGGCGATCGATCGCGACAAGGCGCGGGCGCTGAACGTGCCGATTCCCAATATTTTCGAGACACTCTCGATCAATCTGGGGACGTCCTACGTCAACGATTTCAACGCCTTCGGCCGCGTCTATCAGGTCCGTGCCCAGGCCGACCAGCAATTCCGGCTGGAGCGGGAGGACATACTTGCGCTTAAGGTACGCTCCGCCTCGGGCGCCCTGGTGCCGCTCGGCACGCTCGTCGAGATCCGCGATACGAGCGGACCGGCGCTCGTCCAGCGCTACAACATGTATGTCTCGGTCCCCGTTCAGGGCAATCCGGCGCCGGGCGTTTCGACGGGCAGCGCCCTGGACAAGATGGAAGCGCTTGCAGGTCAGATCCTGCCGCAGGGCACCACCTTCGAATGGACGGAACTCGCTTTGCAGGAGCGCCAGACCGGCAACACTGCGGTCTTCATCTTCGCGCTTTCGGTGGTCTTCGTTTTCCTGGCGCTCTCTGCGCAATACGAAAGCTGGGTGCTGCCGCTGGCCATCATCCTGATCGTGCCGCTTGCCGTGCTCGCTGCGCTTCTCGGCGTTTCGATCCGTGGCTTCGACAACAATGTGCTGACCCAGATCGGGCTTATCGTCCTGATCGGTCTTGCCGCGAAGAACGCGATCCTCATCGTGGAATTCGCCCGCCAGGGCGAGGAGGAGGGCAAGACGCCGATCGAGGCGGCGATCGATGCGAGCCGGCTCAGGCTGCGGCCGATCCTGATGACCGCTTTCGCCTTCATCCTCGGCGTCGTGCCGCTGGTCATCGCCACGGGGCCCGGCGCCGAAATGCGCCAGTCGCTCGGTACGGCGGTCTTTGCCGGCATGCTCGGGGTCACCGTCCTCGGCCTGTTCCTGACGCCGGTCTTCTATGTGGCCCTGCGCTCATTGCGGCGCAAGCGTGCACCGGCGGCCGCGCCGGCGCCGGCGCCGGGGGAGTGAAGAGACCGGTGCATCGGCAATGACGCAATTGTGAGCGGCCGTCGGTCGTTAGACGCTGGACGCGATCGCGGCCTTGAATGATCCTGCGTGCCGCCCGGCATGAGCAGCAATGCGCTATGCGGGCGGAGTACCAGAGCAAGTTTTTCTTCCCGCACATGCGAGAGGTGAAGGATGCTGCTGCGATACCTTGCCTACACCGTGACCGTCATCTGGATTATCCATGCGCTCTGGCCGACACCGGCGCACGCGCAGCAGGCGGAAGCCCATGTGAGCCAATGCCAGGCGATCGCGGCAGCCACGCCGGCGGCGACGTTCGCCAGCTTCTCGGTCCCCGCCGCCACTCCCGTGGCCTCTGCCGACACAAGCGAGGTGACGATCACCTTTCTCGGTCATTCGACCTTCCTGATCGAAACGCCGGGCGGAGTTTCGATCGCCACCGACTACAACGGCTGGTTCCGCACGCCGTCGCCGCCAACGGTGGTGACGATGAACAGGGCCCATTCCAGTCATTACACCCTGGCGCCGGATCCGGCGATCCGGCATGTCCTGCACGGCTGGGGCGACAACGGCGAGCCGGCGGATCATGATCTCGTCGTCGGCGACGCCTATATCCGCAATGTGACGACGGATATCCGTTCAGGCTTCGAGGGCATGGAACGGGACGGCAATTCGATCTTCATTTTCGAGATTGCCGGGCTCTGCATCGGCCATCTCGGCCATCTGCACCACGAGCTCGACGAAAGCCATTACCGGCAAATCGGCCGCCTCGACGTACTCATGGTGCCGGTGGACGGCGGTCTGACGATGGGAGCGGAGAGCATGAGCCGCGTCGTCTCGCGGCTGCGCTCGGCGCTGATCCTGCCGATGCACAGGCCGATGACCAACAACTTTCTGGCGATGTTCGGAGACGACTTCGACAAGCGCTTCGCCACGGAGCCTTCCGTGAAGGTGTCGCTGCGCTCCCTGCCGAGGAGACCGCTCATCTATGTCCTGCAGGGTGTTTGAGGACGGCGGCAACGCATTTCCGTCTCCTGAAAACACGACGCGCCTGCTGGACTGGGCGCGGCAATGAAACTATAAGGCGCCCGATCTCACCAAAATCACGCATGCAGAGGGCGTCATGGCTGGCCATTCACAGTTCAAGAACATCATGCACCGCAAGGGCCGTCAGGATGCGGTGCGCTCCAAAATGTTTTCCAAGCTCGCGCGCGAAATCACCGTCGCAGCAAAAACCGGCCTTCCCGACCCGACGATGAACCCGCGCCTGCGTCTGGCGATCCAGAACGCCAAGGCGCAGTCGATGCCGAAGGACAATATCGAGCGCGCGGTCAAGAAGGCTGCGGGCGGCGATGCCGAGAATTACGAAGAAGTCCGCTACGAGGGCTACGGCCCGGGCGGCGTCGCAGTCATCGTCGAGGCGTTGACGGACAACCGCAACCGCACCGCCTCCAACGTACGCTCCACCTTCACCAAGGCGGGCGGGGCGCTCGGCGAAACCGGTTCGGTTTCCTTCTCCTTCGATCGGGTCGGTGAAATCACCTACAAGCTTTCCGCCGGCGACGCCGACAAGGTGATGGAAGCGGCAATCGAAGCGGGTGCCGACGACGTCGAGACCGACGAGGAAGGCCACACCATCACCTGCGGCTTCGAGGATATCGGCGAAGTATCGAAGGCGCTCGAAGGCGCGCTCGGCGAGGCGGAGACCGTAAAGGCCGTCTGGAAGCCGCAGAATACCGTGCCGGTGGATGAGGAAAAGGCACAGTCGCTGATGAAGCTCATCGACAATCTCGAAGATGACGACGACGTCCAGAACGTCTATTCGAACTTCGAGGTCTCCGACGAGGTTCTGGCGAAGCTTTCCGCCTGAGCGTTCGGAACATCCCAATGCAATTGACCCGCATCGCTCCGAGCGATGCGGGTCTTTGCTGTTCGCGTCAGGCGGCGGCGAGATCGCGTTGCGCTTGGGCAAACAGCTTCACCGACCGCAACCGCGCTTCCATGTCGAAGATCGGCATTGAGACGATCAGCTCGTCCGCCCTGGTGAGATCCACGAATGCCTCGATCTTGCGGCGGATCGTCTCGGGGCCGCCGACCACCGCGTAGCTCATTGCATGGTCGACGAAAATCTTCTCGTCCTGGCTCCAGAGGCCGTCCATCGATTTGACCGGCGGCGGAAAGCGCCCGCGGGCATTGCGGCGAAGCGCGACGAAGGATTGCTGCATGGAGGTGAAGAGGTGGTTCGCCTCATCGTCGGTGTCCGCGGCGACACCCATGACGCCCACCATGACATGCGGCTTGTCGAGCTGGGGCGACGGGGTGAAGCGCTCGCGATATATTTCGAGCGCGGAAAGCAGCATGTCCGGCGCGAAATGCGAGGCGAAGGCGAAGGGAAGGCCGAGCATGCCGGCGAGATGGGCGCTGAAATGGCTCGAACCGAGCAGCCAGATCGGCACGTTCGAATCCGCGCCCGGAACGGCGATGATCTTCTGGTCTTCGGTCGCCGGGCCGAGCAACGCCTGCAGTTCGACGACATCGTTCGGGAAGTTGTTGGCGCTCGCCTCCATGTTGCGGCGGAGCGCCTGCGCCGTTCTCATGTCCGTGCCGGGCGCGCGGCCGAGGCCGAGATCGATGCGGCCGGGGTAAAGCGCCGCAAGCGTGCCGAATTGCTCGGCAATGACGAGCGGTGAATGATTGGGCAGCATGATGCCGCCCGAGCCGACGCGGATCGTTCGCGTGGCCGAAGCCACATGCGAAATCACGAGAGACGTCGCGGCGCTGGCAATGCCTTTCATGCCATGGTGTTCGGCCAGCCAGAAGCGCTCATAGCCGTTCTCCTCCGCGGCGATTGCCAGCCGCCGCGAATTTTCGAGCGACTCTGCGATGCTGCCCCCTTCGGTGATCGGCGACAGGTCGAGAATGGAGAAGGGGATCATGGCGGGGCTTTCAATTAAGAGAAATTGATCTTCCGCAATGTAGGTTCAAGTTTCCTTACGCCAAGGGTGCGCCGGCGCTTTTAGGCAAGGCGCGACCATTTCTGTGCAATGTTTTTGTTTTGTTCACTTTTTGCTGGCAGCGTCCCGCCGACCGAAATAGGGTGAAGCATGCAGACTACGATTCGCATCATCGGCATCGATCCGGGCTTGAGGCGCACCGGCTGGGGGGTCATCGAAACGCTTGGCAATTCGCTGCGATTCGTCGCTTCCGGCACCGTCACCTCCGATGGCGAGATGGATCTTGCCTCCCGTCTCTGCCAGTTGCATGACGGACTTGCCGAGGTGGTGCACGGCTATCAGCCGCACGAGGCCGCTGTCGAACAGACCTTCGTCAACAAGGATGCGACGGCGACGCTGAAGCTCGGCCAGGCGCGCGGCATCGCCATGCTGGTGCCGGCCCGGGCGGGCTTGAGGGTCGCGGAATATGCGCCAAACGCCGTCAAGAAGGCCGTGATCGGCGTCGGCCACGGCGAAAAGCAGCAAATACACATGATGCTGAAGGTGCTGATGCCCAAGGCCGAGTTCAAAGGCAACGATGCCGCCGACGCGCTCGCCATCGCCATCTGCCATGCCCATAACAGGCAGGCGGTGACGAGCCGCCTTGCGGCGCTTGCGGGCTAGGCCTGGCAACGGCATTTCTTCAAAAGACGACGGACCAACACCATCCAGAGAGACCAGATGATCGGCAAGCTCAAGGGCACGATAGACGAGATCGGCGAGGATCACGTGGTTCTCGACGTGCATGGGGTCGGGTATGTCGCCCATTGTTCGGCGCGCACGCTCGGAAAGCTCGGAAGCGCCGGAGAGGCGGCCGTTCTCTTCATCGAGACCTATGTGCGCGAGGATCAGCTGAAGCTGTTCGGGTTCCTGAGCGCGTTGGAACGCGAATGGTTCCGACTGCTTCAGAGCGTTCAGGGTGTGGGATCCAAGGTGGCGCTGGCGGTGCTCTCTACGCTGACCCCCGGGGAACTCGCCAACGCGATCGCCTTGCAGGACAAGACGTCGATCTCGCGCGCGCCGGGCGTGGGTCCGAAAGTTGCCGTGCGTATCGTCACCGAACTGAAGAACAAGGCTCCGGCCTTCGCCGGCGAGATGGCACCGTCGATCGGCCTGAAGCAGGAGCTCGGCGAAGGCGTTGCCGCGGCGCCGGTTGCGGACGCGGTCTCGGCGCTCACCAATCTCGGCTATTCGCGAGACCAGGCGGCCAATGCCGTTGCGGCTGCGCTGAAAAACGGCGGGGAGGGCGGCGACAGCGCCAAGCTGATCCGCCTCGGCTTGAAGGAGCTGTCGCGGTGAGGAAGCCACGAGCCTTCCTGCGGCCACAAAAGCATTGGAATAGAGGGACGCTGGCCGTTCTCGCTGGATTGATCCGGGCGCCGCTATTATGGTTGAGCGCGGCAGCGACGGTGACCGGCCTCGACGCCGGTGCCCCTATGGCCGCGGACAGCCCGAAACGGAAGCAGTGACATGAGCGAAGCCGCACGTCTGATCGCGCCGGAAAAGGGAGGCGAAGACCTCGATGCGACCATGCGCCCGCAGACGCTCGACGACTTCACCGGCCAGGCTGAAGCGCGCGCCAATCTGAAGATCTTCATCGAGGCGGCGCGCAATCGCGGCGAAGCGCTCGACCACGTGCTCTTCGTCGGTCCGCCCGGGCTCGGCAAGACGACGCTGGCGCAGATCATGGCGAAGGAGCTCGGCGTCAATTTTCGCTCGACTTCCGGGCCGGTGATCGCCAAGGCCGGTGACCTTGCGGCGCTGCTCACCAACCTCGAAGAGCGCGACGTGCTCTTCATCGATGAAATCCACCGCCTCAATCCGGCCGTCGAGGAAATTCTCTATCCGGCCATGGAGGATTTCCAGCTCGACCTCATCATCGGCGAGGGGCCGGCGGCCCGTTCGGTGAAGATCGATCTCGCGAAGTTCACCCTGGTGGCGGCGACGACGCGCCTCGGACTGCTTACGACGCCGCTGCGCGATCGCTTCGGCATCCCCGTGCGGCTCAATTTCTATACGGTCGAGGAGTTGGAGCTGATCGTCCGGCGTGGCGCGCGGCTGATGGGTCTCGGCATGACCGACGAAGGCGCGCGCGAGATTGCCCGCCGGGCGCGCGGCACGCCTCGCATCGCCGGCCGTCTCCTGCGCCGGGTGCGCGACTTCGCCGAGGTCGCACGGGCGGAGGCCGTGACGCGGAAGATTGCCGACGAGGCGCTGACCCGGCTGCTCGTCGACAGCATGGGTCTCGACCAGCTCGACCGGCGGTATCTGACGATGATCGCCCAGAATTTCGGCGGCGGGCCGGTGGGGATCGAGACCATCGCCGCCGGGCTTTCCGAGCCGCGCGACGCGATCGAAGACATCATCGAGCCCTATCTGATCCAGCAGGGCTTCATCCAGCGCACGCCGCGTGGTCGCGTGCTCACGGCGAATGCCTGGAAGCATCTCGGCCTCAATCCGCCACGGGATGTCGAGGCAAGCCAATTCCGGCTGACGCTCGAGGACGACTGAAATGATCACCCGGCGGGGCTTCATGAAGGTCCTCGGCGGTGGATTGGCGAGCGCCGTGGCCCTCGGCAGCTACGCCTTCGCCATCGAACCGCTTGCGCGTCTGAGGGTGGCCCGCTACGCCCTGACGCCACCGGGCTGGACGCCCGGCCTGAAGCTCCGCCTGGTCGCGCTCGCGGATATTCACGCCTGCGAGCCCTGGATGTCCGCGCGCCGCATCGCATCCATCTGCGAGCGCGCCAACGACCTCGGCGGCGACGTGACAGTCCTTCTCGGCGACTACGCTTCCGGCATGAATCTCGTGACGCGGTATGTCCATGCGAGCGAGTGGTCGAAGGCGCTTGCCACCCTCACGGCGCCCCTCGGCGTCCATGCCATCATGGGAAATCATGATTGGTGGGAAGACATGACGGCCCAGAAGAACGGCGGCGGCGATACCTTCGGCCATCGGGCATTGGCCGGGGTCGGCATTCAGGTGCACAGCAATCGCGCGGTCCGCCTTGAGAAGAGCGGCTTCCCTTTCTGGCTCGCAGGGCTCGAGGACCAGCTTGCGCTCCTGCCGGGACGGAAATGGAAACGCGCGTGGATGGGTGGGCTCGACGATCTCGATGGCACGCTTGCACAGGTGACGGACGAGGCGCCAGTGATCCTGCTCGCGCACGAGCCGGACATTTTTCCGAAGGTGCCCTCGCGGGTCGCATTGACGCTATCCGGTCACACCCATGGCGGACAGGTGCGCTTTGCCGGCCACTCGCCCGTCGTGCCGTCGCGTTTCGGTGACCGGTACGCTTATGGTCATATTGTCGAGCATGATCGCAACCTCATCGTCTCGGGCGGCCTCGGCTGCTCCATCGCGCCGATCCGTTTCGGCGTGCCGCCGGAGATTGTGGTCGTCGATCTCGGATAAGTGGGAAATCGCCCCTCATCCGCCTGCCGATCACCGTCTCCCCGCAAGTTCCCGGATCGTCGCAGCCAGTCTTTCCCTTCCGCCCGGCACCCAGCCGAGAGCGCGCAGCTTCTCCGTCGACATCGTCTTGAATTCGGCGGCTTCCGCTGCCGGCGGCAGCGGGTGCGGACAGCCGGTTGCGGCCTGGAGAAAGGAGAGAATCTCGCGGTTGTCGGTCAGCACGTCGGAGACGTTGAACACCTGACCGGATATTCTCGCCGGTTCGGTATCGAGCATGAGGCGGACGGCCTGGGCGACATCGTCGCCGTGGACTTCCGTGCCGATGCGCCATGGTACCGGCCGGCCGGCAATGTAATCGGAAAAGAGATCGCTCCACTTGTGTTTTCGTCCCGGGCCCGCGGGACCATAGACACCGGTGACGCGCAGGCTCGTCGTGACGAAACTGTGGTCGGCCATCGACTTCAAGGCGTTCTCGGTGGCGAGCTTTACCTGTCCGTAGAGCGTGTCCGGAGCGGCAGGTGAGGTCTCTGCGACAAGGGGCGGCGCGGTGTCGCCGTAGACCGCGCGGCTCGACAGGAAAACGCAGCGGCGTACGCCGGCGGCGCGCGCTTCCTCGAAAAGGCGAACGGAGCCGTCGATATTGGCGCGGCGGAACCCCCGGGGGTCATCACCCTCTCCTCCGCGATATCTGCCCTCGACATGCTCAAAGGCGGCATGGACGAAATAATAGATATCGTCGAACGCGCCGGTCTGGTCCGCATCCGCATCGAGACACAGAGGCACATGGGACACCCGTTGCGAATACAAGTCAGCAGGGGGCGGAGAGCGCCCGCCGACGGTGACTTCATAGCCGTTTGCCAGCAGGTGCTCGACGATGAAGCGGCCGACGAATCCGGTGCCGCCGGAGACGAGAACGCGGGTCATGGCGACGTCGGACCCGCCTGCGGCGGATTGGCAAGACCGGCAGTATCCGGAATCTCCCTGCCGGTCAGATAGGCGTGCCAGAGATCGATCAGCGGGCGCAGCGCGTCCGCGCGCGGATGATCCTTCTCCCACGGCTTTTCATACTGGTAGTGAAGCACCCCGATCGAGCGCCAGTCCCAGAGCTCAGGCAGGTTGAACCACACATATTGCAGCATGTTAATCGTCACCGGCAGTCCATGCCAATCGGGGAAGAAGCTTTGCAGAAAGGTCTGGTCCGTGCGCGGCCAGAAGGCGTCCGGCGCATCGAGGGCCGCGAGCATCTTCTCGAAGGTCGCGACGGCCGGCTCGGCGACGAAGACGCCGGAGTTCAGGCGGTGGAAGTCCGCGAGACTCTCATAGACGTTCGGCGCTGCGGCAAATTCCGGATAGAGAAACAGCTTGTCGATGTTGCGCAACACGATCGCGTCGGCATCGATGAAGATGCAGCGTTCGTATTCCACGAGTTGCCACAGCCTTATCTTGCAGAAATTGTCGAGCGGCGAATGGAAATCGGGCTTGCGTCCTTTGGTGAAGGGTGCCTGCTCATGCACGTTGCGGCGTTGATGCCGGGCGTTGAATCCGTCCGAGAGCGGCAGCAGGTCGGTGTGGATCAGGCGGCAGTCGAATTCGCGCAGCGGCTCGAGAGCGGCGGCATCCACCCCGCCGGTGTGGAGCACGACGATATCGGCGGGCGTCCGGGTGAGGCGGATCGATCTGAGCAGGGCCCGCGCACCGAGCGCGTAGTCGCTATTGGTGACGAGCGTCACGAAAGCGTGGCGCGCAGTCACCGTAGAGGAGGGGCTGAGCCCCTCCGGACTGGCGAAGACGCGGCTCATGAAACGGATTTCAGCCGTTTGCCCTCCGGATCGTGGTTGATCAAGGGGGCGATGTCCTTCGTCCAGGCGGAAACGGCCGGCACGCGCGAGCGATCGACGCGATAGGCGAATTTCTTCGCCACATCGACGATCTCCGAAAGCAGCCCGTCTTCGAGCCGAACCGGATTGAGGCCGAGCGCGAGGAATTTCTCGTTTTGCACCACGAGCTCGTTCTCGGCCGCTTCCTTGCGCGGATTGGGAAGCCAGGCGATTTTCGCGCCGGTCATGCGTGCGACCATCTCGGCGAGATCGCGGATGCGATGCGTTTCCGTCATCTGGTTGAATATCTCCACACGGCTGCCGCGCGCCGGCGGGTTCTTGAGCGCGAGTTCGATGCAGCGCACCGAGTCCTGAATATGGATGAAGGCACGCGTCTGGCCCCCGGTTCCGTGAACCGTCAGCGGATAGTCGATTGCTGCCTGGATCAGGAAACGGTTGAGGACGGTTCCGTAATCGCCGTCGTAGTCGAAGCGGTTGATGAGCTGCGGATGACGCCGCGTCTGTTCCGTATGCGTGCCCCAGACGATGCCCTGATGCAGATCGGTGATCCTGAGGCCGTCATTCTTCGCATAAAACTGGAAAAGCAGCTGATCCAGGCACTTGGTCATGTGATAGACGGAGCCCGGGTTGGAAGGATAGAGGATTTCCTGGTTCACCGTCTCTCCGCCCATGGTCTCGATGCCGACGGGCAGGTAGCCTTCAGGGATCGCGGCCCCGATCGTGGAATAGCCGTAAACGCCCATCGTACCGAGATGCACGAGATGCGCATCGAGGTCGAGTTCGACCAGTGCGTTGAGGAGGTTGTGGGTCGCGTTGACGTTGTTGTTGACCGTGTAATTCTTGTGCCTGTCGCTCTTCATCGAATAGGGAGCGGCCCGCTGCTCGGCGAAGTGGACCACCGCATCGGGCCGATGCTCCGCCAGCCAATTCTTCAGGAGTTCGTAGTCGCGGGCGAGATCGATCAGATTGAAGTGGATACGCCGGCCGGTTTCGGCGTGCCAGATGCGCGTGCGCTCCTGGATGGAATCCATCGGCGTCAGAGATTGAACGCCGAGTTCCGTGTCGATCCAGCGGCGGGAGAGATTGTCGAGGATGTGAACGTCGTGGCCCGCATCCGACAAATGCAGGGCGGTGGGCCAGCCGACGAAACCATCACCGCCGAGGACTGCAATCTTCATGCACGATTCTCCTGCTCGGGAAGAGGACAGGGTCCTGATAGGATAGGATTGTGACAAAGCTGCAGTGCTTGCAAATGTCTTTTTGTTCCTGCACAGGAAAACGCAAAAAATCCTCCCGGAGAATGCCATGTCACTGATTTCGCTTGCCGGCGAGCTGACCGAGACCGGCCACCGACTGATCCAGCGGGTCTATTACGAGGACACCGATTTTTCCGGCGTCGTCTACCATGCCCGCTATCTGCATTTCATGGAGCGCGCCCGGACCGACTATCTGCGGCTTCTCGGCGTCGAGCAGGCGTCGCTGGCGATCGAAGGCGACGTGGAAGGCCTCGTCTTCGTCGTCCATCGTCTGGAAATCGACTTCAAGGCGCCGGCGCGCATGGACGACGTCCTCACCATCGAGACCGCGACCGAAAAGGCCGGCGGCGCAAAAATGATCCTGCAGCAGCAGATCAGGCGCGACGACGCGCTGCTGATCGCGGCCAAGGTAATCATTGCGGTCATCAACGGTCAGGGGCGGCCGAGGCGTCTGCCGGAGGCACTGGCAACGAAATTCCTTGCTGCGCAGGCGGCTTCCGGGTGAGCGGCCGGCTCACTCGACCGAGTTCAATATCTTCTTCGTCAGCGACTGACTGATCTTGCCGATCTCCCGCCACGGATCGGTTCCGGATTCTATCCGCTCGACAATGTCCGGAATGTGAAACCCGTTGGCGGCCTCGAGCCCTTGGAGTTCGTCCCAGCCGACCGGAGTGGCCACCGGTCCGCCGGATCGCGCGCGGGTGGAATAGGGTGCGATAGCCGTGGCGCCGCGATCGTTTCTCAGCCAGTCTATGAAAATCCTTCCCTTGCGCTTCGCCTTCGACATGGTGGCGACGAAATTATCCGGATCGCGCTCGGCAATAGATCGCGCGAGCGCTTTGGCGAAGCCTTTGGCCTCCTCCCATTCGGCATGGGGGCGGAGCGGAACGATGACGTGGACGCCCTTGCCGCCGGTCACCATGGGCACTGTCTTCAGGCCGATCTCGGCGAGTTCGTCGCGAAGCTTGACGGCTGCCGCCTTGACCGTCTCGAAGTCGACGCTCGGATCGGGGTCGAGATCGAAGACCAGACGGTCGGGTTTCTCCAGTCGATCGATGCCTGAACCCCAGATGTGAAACTCGAGCGTTCCCATCTGCACGGCGGCGACGAGGCCCTTGGCATCGTGGATGTACATATAGTTCTCGGTGTCGCCCGATGACTCGGTGATAGGCACTTCCCGGATCGCCTCGGGGAAGCCGTCGCTCGCGTGTTTCTGAAAGAAGCAGTGCCGGTCGCCGCCTTGCGGGCAGCGCACCAGCGAAACGGGGTGATCGGCGGCAAAGGGGAGCATCCTCTCGGCGACGACGGCATAATAGCGGGCGAGATCGATCTTGGTGATGCCCTGGCCTTCGAAGAGCACCCGGTCCGGATGCGAGATGCGGATACCGAGGACATCGCCGTCTCCTTGCACAGCCGGCGTCTTGCGCGGCTTGGCCGAGGTTTTGCTTTTGGCGGTCTCCGGCTCCGCTTCCGACGGCTTCGCTGTCTCCAGTTTCACGGCCCTGGCCTCCTTGTCCTCGCGCAATCCCTCGAATGAACCGTGGCGGACATGTCCGTCAGCCGTGAACTCGGCGAAATCCACCTCCGCCACCAGGTCCGGCTCAAGCCATACCGAATTTCGCATTCTCTCTCGCGGCACGCTGTCGAAGGGCGACGTGTCGCGTCTGCGCTTCGCGAAGGCCGCAGCGAGTTCCTTCATCGTCTTTCCGCTGAATCCGGTGCCGACGCCGCCACGGTAGATCAGCTTCCGGCCTTCGAACGTCCCGACAAGAAGCGAGGCAAAGGCGCGTCCTTTCTTCGAAGATGGGGTATAGCCACCGATGACGAACTCCTGGCGCTTCGTGCATTTCACCTTCAGCCAGCTTCGGCTGCGCCCGCTGCGATAGGGGGCATCCGCCTCCTTGGCGATTATACCCTCCTGGCCGGCCTTGCATATCGCGGAAAGCACGTGCTCGCCATTGCCGCGGACATGCTCGCTGAATTGTATGGTCGAGTTGGTGCCGAGCGATTGGAGCAGAGCTTCGAGCCGTTCCTTGCGTTCCACGAGCGGCTTACGGCTCAAATCCTTGCCGTCGAGCTCAACGAGGTCGAAAGCGTAAAGCCGTGTGCTGGCCCCCGTTCTAAGCGCTTTCTGCAAGGCCGAGAACGTCGATCCGCCTTCCGACAGCGCCACCACTTCGCCATCGATGAGGGCGGACCTGCAGTCGAGTTCGGCAAGGGCGGCGGCAATTGCCGGGAACTTCTCGGTCCAGTCGAGGCCGTTGCGCGTGTAGCAGCGCACGGTGCCGGCGCCGACGGCGCAGACAAGACGGTAGCCGTCGAACTTGGCTTCGTTCAGCCATGCATCGCCGGCAGGCACCTTGGTCACCAGGGTCGCCAGCTGCGGTGCCTTGAAGGCGGGCAGCTTACCGGAGGCTTTTCGCGTCACAGACTTGCCCGCATTGCCGGTGTCGGCGATCGCGCCGGCCTTGAGATTGGCCGCGATGCTCTCGTTGGAATGCCAGACCCGTGCCTGCTTCTCGCCTTTGCCGTTGGCGATCTCCTCCATTGTCCGGCCGGTGACGATGCTGGTGATGTTCTCGTTGATGAGACTCTCGCCGTCTTCGGAGGCGATCTCGTCCGTTTCCTTGACGAGCAGCCAGTTCTCGCGCTTTTCGCCTTCGCGTGGCCGCATGCGCACCAGCGCCCAGCCGCCCTTCATTCGGCTGCCATGCAGCTTGAAGGAGAGCTTGCCCTTCTTCAAGGCCTTCGACGGGTCATCCTCCGGCTCCCACCAGCCGGTATCCCAGAGCATCACGGTACCGCCGCCGTACTCTCCTTTCGGTATCGTTCCTTCGAAATCGCCATAGGCAAGCGGGTGGTCTTCGGTACGCACGGCCAGGCGCTTGTCTTCGGGGTTGAGGCTCGGGCCGCGGGTCACCGCCCAGCTCTTCAGCACACCCTCCCATTCCAGGCGGAAGTCGTAATGCAGGCGGGTCGCAGCGTGCTTCTGGACCAGAAACCGCATCCTGTTGTCCCCGCTGCGCCGCGCGACCGCACCCTTGGGTTCGCTGGTCCGCGTGAAATCGCGGCGCCGGTTGTATTCCGAAAGCGGTTGATTGCGAGCGGCCATGGATCGTCAGCCCGATTTCGGCTGGAAGGCTATATGTTTCGGGGGCCAGGGGCTCATGGCACCGAAACGTGCGACCCGGTGCGAAGTTCCGTGTCGCTCAAGCTCAGTCGAACTGCGCGCGCGGTAATACTCCCTTAACCATAATGGTGTCTTAATCCGTGTATCAGGATTTGTGCAGTGCACGTCATCCTTTGACCAAAATTGACGGCAAGAAGGCAGGCTGACGCGAGTAGATCGCAATGCCGCGATCGGTGGCAATACCGGGGCATTCCTGCTGCAGGACGTTTGGGCGACCCGGTCTCGAGCATGAGTTGCTCTGCCGGGTGTTTGGATTCGGGGACTGAAATCGATGGAACAGGTTGGATTGGCCGCGACGAGCGACGTGACCCTCTGGTCGCTCTTCATGCAAGCGGGCTTGGTCGTGAAGCTGGTCATGCTGGGGCTCATCGCCGCCTCGGTCTGGACCTGGGCGATCGTCGTCGACAAGAGCCTCAATTACGGGCGCGTCCGCCGGCAGCTCGACAATTTCGAGCAGGTATTCTGGTCGGGTCAATCGCTGGAGGAGCTCTATCGGACCCTCTCGGACAGGCAGACGAGCGGAATGGGCGCGATCTTCGTTTCGGCCATGCGCGAATGGAAGAAAAGCTTCGAGCGCGGCGCGCGCGCGCCGATCGGCCTGCAGATGCGTATCGACCGCGCCATGGACGTGACGCTCGCCCGGGAATCCGAAGCGCTCGAGGCAAGGCTCGGCTCGCTGGCGACGATCGGCTCGGCTGCACCCTTCATCGGCCTTTTCGGTACCGTCGTCGGTATCATGACCTCGTTCCAGGCCATCGCCGGTTCCAAGTCCACCAACCTCGCCGTCGTTGCGCCCGGTATCGCCGAAGCGCTGCTGGCGACCGCCATCGGTCTGCTCGCCGCTATTCCTGCCGTTATCGCCTACAACAAGTTCACCGCGGATGCCGGCAAGCTGACGGCACGCATGGAAGCCTTTGCCGACGAGTTCTCCGCCATCCTGTCGCGGCAGATCGACGAGAAGCTGCAGCCTTCTCGTCAGGCCGCGCAATAACGACCTCAAAGCACGGAGACTACGCTGATGGGTATGGCAGTTGGCGGAGCCAAGGGGTCGGGCGGCGGGCGCCGCCGCCGTGGCGGCAGAAGAAGCGCGATCAGCGAGATCAACGTCACGCCGCTCGTCGACGTCATGCTGGTTCTCCTCATCATCTTCATGGTGGCCGCGCCGATGATGACGGTGGGCGTGCCGATCGATCTGCCGGAAACGCAGGCGAAGGCCATGAACGCCGATACCCAGCCGATCACCGTTTCGGTCAACCCGGCGGGCGAGATCTTCCTGCAGGAGACTCCGATCGCGATCGACGAGGTCGTGCCGAAGCTCGAGGCGATTGCCACGACCGGCTACAATGAGCGCATCTATGTGCGCGGCGACACCAGTGCCGACTACGGCACCGTGATGAAGGTGATGGCACGCATCTCCGCGGCAGGCTTCAAGAACCTGGGTCTCGTAACGCTTCAAGAACAAGAGAAGTGATCGTCCGAATGAAGGGCAGTATCGCTACATCTGCTGTCCTCCACGCTCTGGTTCTCACCTGGGCGCTGGTGTCGCTTGGCAGCCCGGCCGATTTCGAGGTCGCGGATGTCGAGGCGCTGCCGGTCGACATCGTACCGGTCGAGTCGATCACGCAGATCCAACAGGGCGACAAGAAGGCCCCGGCCAAGGAAAAGGCATCGCCCGTTCCGACCAAGAAGCCGACGCCTGTCGAAAACGCCGAGAATGTCGGCGAGAACGACGTCGACCTGAAGACGCCGCCCACGCCTAATGTCAAGCCGGTCGAAAACGAGTCGGCCGCAGCGCCGCAGAAGACCGAAAAGGCACCGCCGACGCCCGATCCGGTGAAGGAAGCGATCGAGAACGTCGAGGAGAAGCCGGCGGCCGAGCCGGCGACGGAAGTGGCCGCGCTCCCCGAGCCCAAGCAGGAAGTAAAGCCGGATACCAAGCCCGAACCCGCGCCGGCGGAAGAACAGCCTGCGGAAAATCCCGAGGCCGAGGCGCTGCCGGACAGGGTGCCGACGCCGCAGTCGAAGCCCAAGGTCGAAAAGCCCGCGCAAACGGCCAAGACGCCCGAACGCAAGAAGGACGAAGCCAAGAAGGAGCAGAAGAAGGCGTCCTCCCAGAAGGAGAGCGACTTCAATGCCGACGAGATCGCGGCGCTGCTCAACAAGCAGGAATCCTCCGGCGGCGGCGCCAAACGCGCGACCGAGGAGGCGGCCCTCGGCGGCAAGAAGACGACGAGCGGCAATACGCTTTCGCAGAGCGAAATGGACGCGCTTCGCGGCCAGATCCAGAACAACTGGTCGATCATTCCCGGCATGGCCGACGCGGCGGATGTCCGCATCAAGGTAACGATGCGGCTCGACCCGAACGGCGGCCTGATCGGCGAACCGGAAGTGGAAGCCAGCGGCGGCTCGGATGCGGCGCGGCGGGCACTCATGGGTGGTGCACGCCGGGCCATTCTGAAGTCTGCTCCCTTCAAGGGGCTGCCGGCCGACAAATACGATTCGTGGAGCGAGGTCGTGGTCAACTTCGACCCGAGCTCGATGCTCTAGACAGGTTGGGCTGGTTGTGGGCGGAACATTGCGCCTCATCCTGCTCGGAACACGAAAGGCTGAAAGGCTTTATGGAAATGCTGAGACGCAATTTTTTCCGCCTCCTGATGGTGCTGGTCGCCGGCTGCGGGCTCATTGCCTCGCCGGCAAATGCGCTCGTCGAGATCAACATCAACAAGGGTAACGTCGAGCCGCTGCCGATCGCGATCACGGACTTCCTGCAGGGCGACCTCGCCCGGAAGATCTCCGACGTCGTTGCCGCAGACCTCAAGCGCTCCGGGCTTTTCGCGCCGATCGACAAGGGCGCCTTCATCGAGAAGATCTCCAATCCCGATGCCGCACCGCGTTTCGAGGACTGGAAAGTGATCAACGCGCAGGCGCTCGTCATCGGCCGCGTCACGCAGGAAGGCGACGGCAGGCTGAAGGCGGAGTTCCGCCTCTGGGATACCTTTGCCGGCCAGCAGATGCTCGGTCAGCAGTTCTACACCCAGCCGGAGAACTGGCGCCGGGTCGCCCACATCATCGCCGACGCGATCTATGAGAGGATCACCGGCGAGAAGGGCTATTTCGACACGCGCATCGTTTACGTCGCCGAAAGCGGGCCGAAGAACGCGCGCAAGCGCCAACTCGCCATCATGGACCAGGACGGGGCCAATTCCCGGGCGCTCACCAATGCCAACGACATCGTGCTGACGCCGCGCTTCTCGCCGAACCGTCAGGAAATCACCTATATGTCGTTCGAGAACCAGCAGCCGCGCGTCTATCTGCTGCAGCTCGAAACGGGGCAGCGCGAGGTGGTCGGCAATTTCCCGGGCATGACCTTCGCCCCGCGTTTCTCGCCGGATGGCCAGCGGGTGATCATGAGCCTGCAGCAGGAAGGCAACGCCAATATCTATACGATGGATCTGCGCTCGCGCACGACGACGCGGCTCACCAACACCGCGGCGATCGACACCTCTCCTTCCTATTCGCCCGACGGTAGCCGGATCGTCTTCGAAAGCGACCGCGGCGGCAGACAACAGCTCTACGTCATGGGCGCCGACGGCTCCGGCCAGACGCGCATTTCCTTCGGCGACGGCTCCTATTCGACGCCCGTCTGGTCTCCACGCGGCGACCTCATCGCCTTCACCAAGCAGTCCGGGGGCAAGTTCTCGATCGGCGTCATGAAGCCGGACGGCTCGGGCGAACGCATTCTGACCACCGGCTTCCACAATGAAGGCCCGACCTGGGCGCCGAACGGCCGCGTTCTCATGTTCTTCCGCCAGAACGCCGGTGCGGGCGGTCCGCAGCTCTATTCGATCGATCTGACGGGCTACAACGAACAGCTCGTCCAGACGCAGGGCTTCGCCTCGGACCCGGCCTGGTCGCCGCTGATGGAATAGGGCCGCCGGCGGGCCCCATCGAGAGAATTGATGAGATTCAAAGATTTCGGGCCGATACGGCCCGAAATTCTTCGTGATCGCGCGTCCACAGTTATGGCAGGGAATGAGGCGAATGTGCCGCTTTCTCGCCGCAAAGTGCTGGTGTAGCAGGCGCCCTGACGCACATTGTCGATTTGTTAACCATATCCGTTGAAAAGCAATTAACCGCTTCCGGTTACAGTCTGGCAACCGTGAATTTGACACTTCTCAAGGAGACCCGGCCCATGAGCCGAATTGACACCCCGGCAGCAAGCCGCATGCAGACCATCGCCCGCAATCCGGTCATGATCGCGCTCGTCATGACGCTTGCCCTTGCTGGCTGCGCTTCCAAGAAGAACCTCCCGAACGATGCTGCCGGCCTCGGACTCGGCGCAGGCGCGGCGACCCCGGGCTCACAGCAGGACTTCACCGTGAACGTCGGCGACCGCATCTTCTTCGATACCGACTCGACATCGATCCGAGCCGACGCACAGGCGACGCTCGACCGCCAGGCCCAGTGGCTGGCAAAATATCCGAACTACGCAATCACCATCGAAGGCCATGCCGACGAGCGCGGCACCCGCGAATACAACCTCGCGCTCGGCGCCCGCCGTGCTGCCGCGACCCGCGACTATCTCGTCAGCCGCGGCGTCCCTGGAAACCGCATGCGCACGATCTCCTACGGCAAGGAAAAGCCGGTCGCCGTTTGCGACGACATCTCCTGCTGGTCGCAGAACCGCCGCGCCGTTACCGTTCTCGGCGGCGCCGGCAGCTGATTATTCGGCAACGAGGGGGATTCGAAGGGGCGGCCTGCGGGCCGCCCTTTCTTTTTTACCACACTTTGGCCGAACTCCGTTGCTTTTTCACGGGAGTTGGAAAACTGTGCGGCACCCCACCTCGGATTCGACGAATGTACTGCGCAAAGCGATTCAGGGGTGGGATAATCGGTTACGAACAGGACAAATGAAATGAAGAAATTTGTCGTGGCAGGACTGCTTGGCCTCGTGACCCTTGCGGGTCTCGGCTCTACAGCAGATGCCATGCCGCTTTCCGGGCTCTTTGCCCGTACGACGCAGACCGATGCCGGCAGCAAGGGCGACCTTCCGGTAATAAAGGTGCAGTCATCCGATATCGCACGGGTCGGTCAACTCGAGGAACAGATCCGCTCTCTCAACGGGCGTATCGAGGAAATGAGCTTCCAGCTCCTGCAGATGCAGGAGCAGATCCGGAAGTTCCAGGAGGACAACGAGTTCCGCTTCCAGGACCTGGAAAACGGCAGGTCCTCCTCCAAGAAGAGCGGCGCGCTTGAAACGCCGAAATCCAATGATCAGGCGTCCGTCACCCCCGGGGTGACGGATAGCCGGTCCTCGGGCGCTCAGGTTGCCGGCGGCGCCGACAGGGCGGGTGTCGATCCCAGCGGGCCAGGCGCAGCGCCCGCGCCGACGACGCTGGGGCAGATCATCTTCGACGAGAACGGCAATCCCGTCTCTGCAACGGCGGGCGTAGAGCCCGGTGCCAACGCCACTCTGCCCGGCGTCGACACAGGACTTGCGACCCAGGGCGGCGGCCTCAACGACAATCCGGGAAGCGTGCCGGACAGCGGACAGGCGACCGCGTCTCTCAGCGATCCGGGCGATCTTTACCAAGCAGGCTACAGCCACGTGCTTTCCGGTGATTACAGCATCGCAGAGCAGGAATTCCGCGATTATCTCGATGCCTTTCCAGGCGGCGACAAGGCGGCGGATGCAAGCTTCTGGATGGGCGAGGCACAGTATTCGCAAGGCAAGTACAGCGACGCGGCCAAGACCTTCCTCAACGCGCATCAGAGCCACGGCAAGTCACCGAAGGCTCCCGAAATGCTCTTGAAGCTGGGCATGTCCCTCGGCGCCCTCGACAACAAGGAGACCGCCTGCGCCACGCTGCGCGAGGTCAACAAGCGCTATCCGAAAGCATCACCCGCCGTGAAGGCGAAGGTGGCGAGCGAGCAGAGCCGTTTCGGCTGCTGAGGCGGGCCAGGATGCCCCATGCCGTCGTCGATACGGCCCGAAATTTTCTCCGATCCTTTATCAGGCCCTGCAGGATTCTGGTTGCCGTCTCCGGTGGCAGCGACTCGATGGGCTTGCTTGTAGCCCTGCATTCGGCGATCGCCGCAGATGAGCGCCGCGGATTTTCCCTTGCCGCCTGCACTGTCGACCATGCGCTGAGGCCGCAGTCGGCTCGCGAAGCAGAAGATGTGGCGGCTTTTTGTGCCGCGCTCGGTATTGCCCACCGCGTGCATCGCTGGGAGGGCGCGAAGCCGTCGACCGGCATTCAGGCGGCGGCTCGGAACAAACGCTACGAATTGCTGGCCGAGGCCGCGGGGGCGCTTGGCGCCGATTGCATCGCGACCGGTCATACGCGTGACGACCAGCAGGAGACCGTCGCCATGCGCGTTGCCCGCGGCAGAAGCGATGGCGCGGGAGACGGCGGGCAGGGCGAGGGGCATGGCGGCGCCGGGATGGCCGCGGCCATGTTGTACGGACGGCGGATCTGGGTGTTGCGGCCGTTTCTCGGCTTGGCGCGCGCCGACATCCGCAGCTTTCTCCAGGCATGCGGCGTCTCCTGGACCGACGATCCGAGCAATGCCAACCCCGCCTTCGAGCGGGTCCGGGTGCGTGCCCGGATAGCGACATCCCAGGGGATGCCGGCGCCCTTGTGCAACGGGCGCCAGCGCGCCGCCTCTTCCGCCAGAGCCGCCGCCCTGATCGAGAAGCGCATCCGCGTTCACGAGGCGCTCGTCGCGGAGGTCTCGGCACGGCATGCCGGGGAGATCGACGATGCGGACTGGCGCCGTGCGCTCCTGATGGTCGCGTCGGTTCTCGGCGGGCGCGACCACATGCCCGCTCGCGCCACGGTGCAGCGGCTTTCGCAGTTCCTGCGATCGGGTGAGCCCGGCCGCATGACGGCGGGACGGGTCGTCTTCGACCGGCGAGCAAGCGGTCTCTATCTCTATCGAGAGGCGCGCAACCTGCCGGGGCTCGCCGTCGGACCGGGCGGGCAGGGTATTTGGGATGGGCGGTTCACGGTAAAGAGCGGCGGGTCAGCGGTTACGGTCGCCGCGGACGCGTCGGGGAGGCTGTGGACTCAGAGGCTTATTGACGCAGGGCTGCCGACGGGGATTGCCAAGCGCGGATCCATGGTGGCACCAGAAATCGCGTCGGCGGACGGCGCGGGGCTCGCCTTCGGCGAGGCTCCGGCGAAAGTCGAGTACCACATCGCGCTTTACGACACCTTTTTGCCGGGTTTCGACAGGATCATGGCGGATGCGGTCGCCGTGTCGTTTGGGCGTGATCGATACCCCGCGCCGCCGGTGCACGATGTTTTGATAGAAATGGAAACGTAACCGGCGGTTTTCCTTGGCAAGGTCACCCCGGACACCTATGTTAGGACCAACAATACAGTCCGGCGAATGCGCGGGCTGCGACAGGTTCCGGGGAGTTCGATGAACCCTAATTTTCGAAATTTTGCCCTTTGGGCAATCATAGCGCTTCTCCTGATAGCGCTATTCAGCATGTTCCAGCAGCCGACCGAACGAGCAGGCTCGCGTGAAATTCCATTCTCGCAGTTCCTCAAGGACGTAGACGCGAGCCGTGTGAAGGACGTGGTGATCACCGGTTCGAAGGTGATCGGCAGCTACACCGAAAGCGGGGCGACTTTCCAGACCTATGCGCCCGCCGTCGACACGGCGCTGACGGAGCGGCTGGAAGCCAAGGACGTCACGGTCACGGTTCGGCCGGAGACGGACGGCTCGTCGGGCTTCCTCAGCTATATCGGAACGCTGTTGCCGATGCTCCTGATCCTAGGCGTCTGGCTGTTCTTCATGCGGCAGATGCAAGGTGGCTCGCGCGGCGCGATGGGTTTCGGAAAGTCCAAGGCAAAGCTTTTGACGGAAGCGCATGGCCGCGTGACCTTCGACGACGTCGCTGGTGTCGACGAGGCCAAGCAGGATCTCGAGGAAATAGTCGAATTCCTGCGCGACCCGCAGAAGTTCCAGCGCCTCGGTGGCCGCATCCCGCGCGGCGTGCTGCTGGTCGGACCGCCCGGCACCGGTAAGACGCTGCTTGCCCGCTCGGTCGCCGGCGAGGCGAACGTCCCCTTCTTCACGATCTCGGGTTCGGACTTCGTCGAAATGTTCGTCGGTGTCGGCGCATCGCGCGTCCGCGACATGTTCGAACAGGCGAAGAAGAACGCACCCTGCATCATCTTCATCGACGAAATCGATGCGGTCGGCCGCCATCGCGGCGCCGGTCTCGGCGGCGGCAACGACGAGCGCGAGCAGACGCTGAACCAGCTGCTGGTGGAGATGGACGGCTTCGAGGCGAACGAGGGCATCATCCTCATCGCCGCCACGAACCGGCCGGACGTGCTCGACCCGGCGCTTCTGCGTCCGGGCCGCTTCGACCGCCAGGTCGTCGTACCGAACCCGGACATCAACGGCCGCGAGCGGATCCTGAAAGTGCATGTCCGCAACGTGCCGCTCGCACCGAACGTGGACCTCAAGGTGCTGGCGCGCGGCACGCCGGGCTTCTCCGGCGCCGATCTCATGAATCTCGTCAACGAGTCGGCGCTGATGGCGGCGCGGCGCAACAAGCGCCTCGTGACCATGCAGGAGTTCGAGGACGCCAAGGACAAGATCATGATGGGCGCCGAGCGCCGCTCTTCGGCCATGACCGAAGCCGAGAAGAAGCTGACCGCCTATCACGAGGCGGGCCATGCGATCCTCGCGCTCAACGTCCCCTCGGCCGATCCGTTGCACAAGGCGACGATCATCCCCCGGGGCCGTGCGCTCGGCATGGTGATGCAGCTTCCCGAGGGCGACCGCTACTCGATGAGCTACAAGTGGATGATCTCGCGGCTTGCGATCATGATGGGCGGGCGCGTTGCCGAGGAACTGACCTTCGGCAAGGAGAACATCACCTCCGGCGCATCCTCCGATATCGAGCAGGCGACGAAGCTTGCCCGGGCGATGGTGACGCAATGGGGCTTCTCCGACCAGCTCGGTCAGGTCGCCTATGGCGAGAATCAGCAGGAGGTTTTCCTCGGCCATTCCGTCGCGCAGCAGAAGAACGTTTCGGAATCGACCGCCCAGAAAATCGACAACGAAATCCGCCGGCTGATCGACGAGGCCTATGAGACGGCGCGCCGCATCCTCATCGAAAAGAACCATGAATTCGTGGCTCTCGCGGAAGGATTGCTCGAATACGAAACGCTGACCGGCGACGAGATCAAGGCTCTGATCCGCGGCGAGAAGCCGGCGCGCGATCTCGGCGACGACACACCACCGCATCGCGGCTCTGCAGTGCCTTCAGCCGGCACGAAGAAGGAAGCCGGCACCAAGGGCGAGGAGCCCGAAGGCGGCTTCGAACCGCAGCCGCAATAGGTTCCCACACATGCGCAAATCCAATGCCGCCGCTCCGGAAGGGGCGGCGGCATTTTTGGATGTTCGCGTTTCAGTGGAACAGTGGTGCGCCCAAGCATTGCTCAGGGAAAGATCCGGTTGTAACGCGCTGTAATGATTTCTGATGTTATGATCGGTGCCGTATATTGCGGTTTTATGGCAAATATGGCGCAGATTTGCGGGCGGGTCGCGGAACTATGAAAACCAAAAGCGGAACACGCAGGCGCACGCGGCCGGCACAAGAGGCGACGCCGAAGCAGGACAATGGAGTTTTTATGAAGCGCAGATATTTCGGCACCGACGGCATTCGCGGCCAGTCCAATATATTTCCGATGACGCCGGACCTCGCCATGCGGGTGGGCATTGCAGTAGGAACGATTTTCAGAAACGGCGCTCACCGCCACCGGGTGGTGATCGGCAAGGACACGCGCCTGTCCGGCTATATGCTCGAGAACGCGATGGTCGCGGGCTTCACGGCAGCGGGGCTCGACGTCTTTCTGCTCGGCCCGATCCCGACGCCCGGCGTTGCCATGCTGACGCGGTCGCTGAGGGCCGATATCGGCGTGATGATCTCCGCCTCGCACAATGCGTTCCGCGACAACGGCATCAAGCTCTTCGGACCCGATGGCTACAAGCTCTCGGATGACATCGAACAGAAGATCGAAGAACTGTTGGAGCAGGATATGTCCGGGCAGCTCGCCAAGCCGGAGGATATCGGCCGGGCCAAGCGCGTCGACGGTGACATCTACCGGTATATCGAGCAAGCCAAGCGGACGCTGCCGCGCGACGTCACGCTGAAAGGTCTTCGGATCGCCATCGATTGCGCAAACGGTGCCGCCTACAAGGTCGCGCCCTCCGCCCTTTGGGAACTGGGCGCAGAAGTCGTTACGATCGGAACCGAGCCGAACGGCGTCAACATCAACCTTGAGTGCGGATCGACGCATCCGGCGGCGCTTCAGAAGAAGGTGCACGAGGTAAGGGCGGATATCGGCATCGCGCTCGACGGAGACGCCGACCGTGTTCTGATCGTCGACGAGGAGGGGGCGGTCATCGACGGCGACCAGCTCATGGCGGTCATCGCCGACAGCTGGGCGGCAGATGGCATGCTCAAGGGCGGCGGCATTGCCGCGACCGTCATGTCGAATCTCGGCCTCGAACGCTACCTTCAGGCGCGCCGGCTCAAGCTCCACCGAACCAAGGTGGGCGATCGCTACGTCGTCGAGCAGATGCGTCAGGACGGCCTGAACGTCGGTGGCGAACAATCGGGCCACATCGTGCTTTCCGATTTCGGCACCACCGGCGACGGCCTCGTCGCGGCGCTGCAGATCCTCGCGGTCGTAAAGCGCCAGGGCAAGACTGTGAGCGAAATCTGCCGTCGTTTCGAGCCCGTGCCGCAGGTCCTGAAGAACGTTCGCGTTGCGGCCGGCAAGCCCCTGGAGGATGCCGGCGTGCAGCAGGCGATCGCCGATGCGGAGGCGCAGCTCGCCAAGAACGGGCGGCTGCTCATCCGGCCCTCCGGCACCGAACCGCTGATCCGCGTCATGGCGGAGGGCGACGACCGCGGGCAGGTCGAGCGCATCGTCGAAGAACTCGTCAACGTGATCGGCGGCGTGCGCAACGCTGCCTGATTAAGAAGCAGCCGCTGCCCCCTCATCGCTGGCCGATGAGGGGGCAGTCACTGTACGTGAATATAGCGACCGAATACTTCCAAAAGTTAATATTCAAGGTAAATTTTTGTAGTTAATCAGGGATTAACCTTTCCCCTTCATCATGCGTTGAAGCATACGAAACGGCTGCGACTATGATCCGTCAGCCATTCAAGAATACACTAATGTATTGGGGTTGGGGCATGAAGAAGATTCTTAGGGGCGTTGCTGCGGCTCTGCTGAGCGGCACGCCGGTTTATGCAGCGGACGTCTATCAGCCGCCCGTAGAAGCACCGTTCGTCGAGCAGCCGGTGGAGGTGGTCGAAGCCAGCGGCTGGTATTTGCGTGGCGACGTCGGTTACGCGTGGAGCGATTTGCGCGGGGCCCACTATTTCCAGGGCTCGAACAGCAACCTGGTCGATTTCGACCGCGCCGATGTGGATGACTCCTACGTCCTTGGCGGCGGTGTCGGATACCAGATCAACAGCTATCTGCGTGCCGACGTCACGCTCGACTATCTCGGCGAGTCCGACTTCAAGGGCTCTACCAGCGGCGGTTGCGGGGTTGCCGTCAATTGCGTCTCGAACGATGTCGCATCGATGTCCGCCTGGAGCCTGCTGGCCAATGCCTATGTGGACCTCGGGACCTACGGCGCCTTCACGCCCTATGTCGGTGCGGGTATCGGTGGCACCCGGGTAAAGTGGGGAACCCTGCGCAACACGAGTTGCGACGTTACGGATCCCGGCAACTGCGACCCGACGATCGAGCACAAGGGCGAAAGCGATTGGCGCTTCACCTATGCGCTGATGGCCGGTACCGCCGTGGATCTCACCTGCAATCTCAAGGCCGATGTCGGCTACCGCTTCCGCCATATCAACGGCGGAAACATGTTCGGCTACAATCTCAACAGCGGTCCGGCCTACGACAAGGACATCTATGTGCACGAGGCGCGCGCCGGCCTGCGCTATTCCTTCGGCAACAATTGCGAAGCGGCCTATGTGCCGCCGGCCGAGCCGATCGTATATAAGTGATCCGGGCTAAGGCCCGTTGAGATTCGGGCCACCGCCGCCGCTTGTTTGATCGCCTCATCCCTGTGACAAGCACAGGGACGAGGCAGAGGCCAGATTGCAGTCCTGCGAAAAGTTGCCTACAGCGCCGCGCGTCTTATGAGACGCGTAAACGGCGCTGTAGCCCTTTGAGCTGCTGCATGTTTTTGTCCATTGACCGCTTTCCACCTTCCTAAGAGACATGGTTAACCCGTAGTTAACCCGTGCCTGCAATAGTTAACGCGAATGGCCAGCTTCATGCTGTAGCGCCTTGCGTCTCCCCATATATGCGCAAGCCCGCAGCACCTGGCCGAGCGAAAGGGCATGGCATGAATTGGCGACGGGGATTTTGCAGCATGGCACTCTGCGCCGGCCTGTTGGCGCCGTTCTCTGCACAGGCCGCCGACGAAGAACTGCTCGACGCGCCCGAGATCACGATTTCGCCGGAAGCGACCGGCGGCGGCCTTTATCTGCGTGGCGACATCGGCTACGCAGCCTGGCTGGACGAGGGCGATCCCTTCTACCGCTCCTCTGGCGGCACGGGAGCCGTTTCCTTCGACGACGCGCGCTTCGACAAGCCGGCCTCCGCCACCATCGGCCTGGGCTATCAATTCACCGACGTCATTCGCGCCGATCTAACGGCCGAATATTTCGAGGGCCGCTTCGACGGGGCGTCGCTGTCGGCCAGTCCGTGCGCGGGCGAGGGCGCGGGGACGAGGTGCGCGCTTTCCCATAGCGCCAATTTTTCCGCGCTCGGCCTGATGGCAAACGGTTATGTCGATCTGGCGACGCTTGCTGGGTTCACGCCGTATCTCGGTGCCGGTATCGGAGCGACCCGGATCGACTGGAAAACGACCCATGAGACCTCGACCTGCGTCGGGGCAGGCGGGGCCTGCTCCGGGGCGGCGGGCGGTGCTTCCTATGGCGGGCGGGACAGCTGGCGCTTTACCTATGCCCTCATGGCGGGCGCCTCCTACGACGTCACGGATCGGCTGAAGTTCGATGCCGGCTATCGCTATTCGCAGATTGCGGATGGCGACATGTTTGGCTCCGGGGGCGCGAAGGGCTATGACGATGGACTGTCGCGTCATGAGTTCCGCGTCGGCTTGCGTTTCGCGCTTTGGTGATGCGGTGCCGGTTTGCTCGAAACGGCAAAAGTTTCTTCAAACGCGACGCGACCGCTTGACTTCCTCTCCGAGCCGCAATATTCCCGGCGGCGGGACACCCCTCCCCAACGAGGGGCTTCTATCTGAGAGGATAGCATATGACGAAGCCTGCCAAGCCGGCCATGCGCCCGGCCAATACTCATTTTTCTTCTGGTCCTTGCGCCAAGCGTCCCGGTTGGACGCTCGAAGCTCTCTCCGATGCCCCGCTCGGTCGCTCGCACCGAGCCAAGATCGGAAAGACAAAGCTCAAGCAAGCGATAGACCTCACCCGCGAAATTCTCGAAGTTCCGGCCGATTACCGTATCGGTATCGTGCCCGCTTCGGACACCGGTGCCGTTGAGATGGCGCTTTGGTCGCTCCTCGGCGCCCGCGGCGTCGACATGCTGGCCTGGGAGAGCTTTGGTGCCGGCTGGGTGACCGACGTCGTCAAGCAGTTGAAGCTTTCCGATGTCCGCCGCCTGGAGGCCGATTACGGCGCGCTCCCGGACCTGTCCAAGGTCGATTTCGATCGCGACGTGGTCTTCACCTGGAACGGCACGACCTCCGGCGTGCGGGTCCCGAATGCCGATTTCATTCCCGCGGATCGCAAGGGCCTGACCATCTGCGATGCGACCTCCGCCGCCTTCGCGCAGGCGCTCGATTTCGCCAAGCTCGACGTCGTGACCTTCTCCTGGCAGAAGGTGCTCGGCGGAGAGGGCGCCCATGGCGTGCTGATCCTCAGCCCCCGCGCAGTCGAACGGCTGGAGACCTATGTCCCCGCCTGGCCGCTGCCGAAGATCTTCCGCATGACCAAGGGCGGCAAGCTGATCGAGGGTATCTTCACCGGCGAGACGATCAATACGCCGTCCATGCTCTGCGTCGAGGACTATATCGACGCGCTTCTCTGGGCGAAGTCGGTCGGTGGCCTCGAGGGTCTGATGGCCCGCGCCGATGCCAATGCCGAGGTCATTCACCGTTTCGTTGCGGCCAATGACTGGATCGCCAACCTCGCGGTGAAGCCCGAAACCCGCTCCAATACGTCGGTCTGCCTGAAGATCGCCGACAATGATGTGTCGGCGCTCGACGCGGACGCACAGGCCGCCTTCGCCAAGGGGGTCGTGGCCCTCCTCGAAAAGGAAGGCGTCGCATTCGACATCGGCCATTATCGCGATGCGCCGTCCGGGCTTCGCATATGGGCGGGCGCGACGATCGAGACGTCCGACATGGAAGCGTTGATGCCTTGGCTCGCCTGGGCTTTCGAGACCCAGAAGGCGACGCTTTCGCAGGCTGCCGCCTGATCCGATGCGATCCGCTTCGCTCTCCCTGAGGGCGAAGCCTAATCCCCAATGGTTCAGACCTGTTTTTCAAGGAGGCCTTCATGGCACCTCGCGTTCTCGTATCCGATGAACTGTCGGAAACCGCTGTCCAGATATTCCGCGACCATGGCGTGGAAGTGGATTTCCAGCCGAAGCTTGGCAAGGACAAGGAGAAGCTTGCCGAGATCATCGGCAATTACGACGGCCTTGCCATCCGCTCCGCCACCAAGGTGACCGAAAAGCTAATCGCCGCCGCGACCAATCTCAAGGTCGTCGGCCGCGCCGGCATCGGCGTCGACAATGTCGACATTCCCGCCGCTTCGCGCCGCGGCATCATCGTCATGAACACGCCCTTCGGCAACTCGATCACCACCGCCGAGCATGCCATCGCGTTGATGTTCGCCGTTGCAAGGCAGCTTCCCGCCGCCGACGGCTCGACCCAGGCCGGCAAGTGGGAAAAGTCGAAGTTCATGGGTGTCGAGATCACCGGCAAGGTGCTCGGGGTCATCGGCGCCGGCAATATCGGCTCGATCGTCTGCGCCCGCGCGATCGGTCTCAAGATGCACGTCATCGCCTATGATCCGTTCCTGTCGAAGGAGCGGGCAGAGGAAATGGGCGTCGTCAAGGTCGAGCTCGACGAACTCCTCGCCCAGGCAGACTTCATCAGCCTGCACGTGCCGCTGACGGACAAGACCCGCAACATCCTGAACGCGGAGGCGATTGCGAAGACCAAGCCGGGCGTGCGTATCATCAACTGCGCCCGCGGCGGTCTCGTCGATGAAAAGGCGCTTGCCGAGGCCCTCAAGTCCGGCCAGGTCGCCGGCGCAGGCTTCGACGTCTTCGAGGTCGAGCCCGCCACCGAGAGCCCGCTCTTCGGCCTGCCGAACGTCGTCTGCACGCCGCATCTCGGCGCATCGACGACCGAGGCGCAGGAGAACGTCGCTCTGCAGGTCGCCGAGCAGATGTCGGAATATCTCGTCAAGGGTGCGGTCACGAACGCCATCAACATGCCGTCGATCACGGCGGAAGAGGCGCCGATCCTGAAGCCCTTCATCCGGCTCGCGGACGTTCTGGGTGCCTTTGTCGGGCAGGTCACCGAAAGCGCGATCAAGGAGATCGAGATCCTCTACGACGGCTCGACCGCGGCGATGAACACCAAGGCGCTCACGAGCGCGGCGCTCGCCGGGCTGATCCGCCCGCAGGTGGCCGACGTCAACATGGTTTCGGCGCCGGTCATGGTCAAGGAAAAGGGTGTGATCCTTTCCGAGGTCAAGCGCGACAAGACCGGTGTCTTCGACGGCTACATCAAGCTGACTGTCAAGACGGCGAACCAGACCCGCTCCGTCGCAGGGACCGTCTTCTCCGACGGCAAGCCGCGCTTCATCCAGATCAAGGGCATCAATCTCGATGCGGATGTCGGCAATCACATGGTCTACATAACCAACACCGACGTTCCCGGCATGATCGGCTTCATCGGATCGACCCTTGGCGACGCGGGCGTCAACATCGCCAATTTCCAGCTCGGCCGTGAGAAGCAGGGCGGCGATGCGATCGCGCTGCTTTACGTCGATGGCCCGGTTTCGGAGACCGTGCTCGACAAGCTGCGGGCGAACGAAGCGATCCGCCAGGCAAAGCCGCTGGTGTTCAATATCGACTGAGCCGCACTCGGGCTTTCAAATTGCCCCTTCCCGCAGGCGTCCGCAGGGGAGGGGCTTTACGATATAGGTCACCGCGGCAGCTTCGGCCGGCCGCGTTCGGCAATGGCGATGCCGCCGAGGACGAGTGCCAAAGCCGCGAGATGAAACGGGTGGAATATCTCGCCGACCAGAAGGACGGAGAGAAGGGTCCCGAACACGGGAATGGCGTTGATGAACAGGCCGGCACGATTGGCGCCGATCATCTCGACGCCGCGGACATAGAGAACCTGCGACATCAGCGAGGGGAAGATCGCCGCATAGATCACGATCGCCCAGCCGGTCGCATCCGGCATGATTGCCGTGCCTTTCCCGATCTCCCACAAGAGGAGCGGTATGGCGCTCAGCAGCGCCCCGAAGGCCGGGGCGGCTATGAAGCTCTGCCAATGCATTGCCGGTTTCCACCGCAGCGCAACCGTATATGCGGCATAGACGATGCAGGCGAGGATCATCAGCGCGTCACCGAAATTGAAGCTCAGGCGCATGAGGCTTCCGAGATCGCCATGGGCGGCGGTAATGAGCACGCCGATCAACGTCACGGTAAAGCCGATGACCTGGGCGAGCGACGCCTTCATCTTGAAAAGCGCGAAATTGAAGATGAAGATCAGCATCGGAATGCCGGCCTGAAGGATGACGGCATTGATGGCGCTGGTGTATTGCACCGCGGAATACAGGAACGCATTGAACATGGTGAAGCCGACGGCGCCATAGGCAAGCAGCTGCAGCCAGTGCTGGCGGATCTTTTGCCAGTCGCGGCGGATCTGCGGCGTCATCAGGGCCAGGATGACCGCAAGCGCGAGCAACCAGCGCAAGGTCGTCAGCATCATCGGGCTGACGTGCCCGACCGCCATCTTGCCCGCCACTGAATTGCCGCCCCAAAAGAGCGCGGTAATACCGAGATAGAAATAGGCTCTGGCGTTCACGATGATACGGTCCGTGCGGGATGGAGGAGGATTGCCGGAATGGCACGAGAGTTCGAGATATAGGCGTTAAATCCGCGGTTTGTCATTCAAAAAGGGCTGGCCACCGCTCATAACGGGGTCGCTTTCCGAAAGACAACACAGTATAGATGCGCGGGTTTGAGAACAGCGCAACGTCCGCATGCGCGCGTAAACAGGAAGAGAATTATGACGAATGTCGTGGTGGTCGGATCCCAGTGGGGCGACGAAGGCAAAGGCAAGATCGTGGATTGGCTCTCGGAACGCGCCGACATCGTGGTGCGCTTCCAGGGCGGCCACAATGCCGGCCACACGCTGGTGATCGACGGCGTCAGCTACAAGCTGTCGCTGCTGCCTTCGGGTGTCGTCCGCCCCGGCAAGCTCGCCGTCATCGGCAATGGCGTGGTGATCGACCCTCATGCATTGCTCGCCGAGATCGACAAGCTTGCGGCCCAGGGCGTCAAGGTCACGCCCGAGAACCTGCGCATCGCCGACAATGCCACGCTCATTCTCTCGCTCCACCGCGAGCTCGACGGCATACGCGAGGACGCGGCTTCAAACAGCGGCACGAAGATCGGCACGACCCGTCGCGGCATCGGTCCGGCCTACGAGGACAAGGTCGGCCGCCGCGCGATCCGCGTCATGGATCTCGCCGATCTCGACACGCTGCCGGCAAAGGTCGATCGGCTGCTGACGCATCACAACGCGTTGCGGCGCGGCCTCGGCGAGGCCGAAATCAGCCATCAGGCGATCATGGACGAGTTGTCGTCGGTTGCCGAGCGCGTGCTGCCGTTCATGGACACGATTTGGCTGCTGCTGGACCGGCAGCGCCGCAAGGGCGCACGGATTCTCTTCGAAGGCGCGCAGGGCACGCTGCTCGATATCGATCACGGCACCTATCCCTTCGTGACCTCGTCGAATACGGTCGCCGGTCAGGCCGCCGCCGGCTCGGGCATGGGCCCCGGCGCGCTCGGCTATATCCTCGGCATCACGAAGGCCTATACGACGCGGGTCGGCGAAGGGCCGTTCCCCACCGAACTCGACGATGAGATCGGCCGCTTCCTGGGAGAGCGCGGCCATGAATTCGGAACGGTGACGGGGCGCAAGCGCCGTTGCGGCTGGTTCGATGCTGCGCTGGTGCGCCAGTCGGTGGCCGCTAACGGCATCACGGGCATAGCGCTCACCAAGCTCGACGTGCTCGACGGACTGGACGAGTTGAAGATTTGCGTGGGCTATACTCTGGATGGACAGCAGATCGACCATCTTCCCGCAAGTCAGGCACAGCAAGCTTCGGCAAAGCCGGTCTATATCACGCTCGAGGGATGGAAAGAATCGACGGTGGGCGCCCGCAGTTGGGCCGATCTTCCGGCGCAGGCGATCAAGTATGTTCGCCAGGTCGAGGAACTGATCGGCGCGCCGGTCGCGCTACTTTCGACCAGCCCGGAACGGGACGACACGATACTTGTGACGGACCCTTTTGAGGACTAGTGTCGGCGCAAGGAAAGCGGCGACGCGGCAATTGCCGCGGGTCTGGAAATTGAGAAAGTACTGATGGCGGATTTTGTTGCAGTTATTCGCAGGACGGTCGACGGCCTGTCGGAAAACACACTGGAAATGCGAGGCAGGGTCTACGAGAAGGCGCGCGGTGCCGTGCGCCGCCAGCTCGAGAGCATGAACCCCCGGCCGTCGGACGACATGATCAACCGCCAGCTCAACAAGCTGGAACAGGCAATCTCCGAGGTTGAAAGCGAGCACGCCGAAGCCCTGCCGCCGGTCGAGGAGACCGAAGCTCTCGAGCCGGATACGGTCGAAGCACCGCCGGGCGAGGAGGCCGCCACACCGGTAACACAGCAGGCGGAGCCCGAGGCACTGCCGGCCGCATCCGTCAAAGCGGAGCAGACCGCCCCAACGCCGGCCGAAGAGCCTGCTTCTGACGCCGCCCCCGAAGAGCCCGAAGGTCCGGTGCAAGCGGCCCCCGATGAGGAGCCGCCCGCACCGGTTGCCGAGGCACCCACGGTCGACATGCGCGAAGAGGCACCGCTTCACGAAGAGGAGCCGGCCGACGCTGCCCCCGCCGTTCCGCAACGGGATGAGCCGGCCGAGGAACAGCAGCCGGCCGCCGAAGCCGATGCGCGGCAGGAACATCCTGCCCAAGACGTGACGGCCGCAGAGCCCGATCCGGAGGATGTCAGCCGCGATGAGGCTGAGGTCGAATCATATCCGGCCGAGCCGGCACCGGACGAGGCGACGCCGGTGGAGGTCCAGGCCGATGGTGTGCCGGACAGGCGGGGACCATCCGAGTGGGCTTTGCCCGAATGGGAGGATACCACCCCCTCGCCACGGCCGAGCGAGGCCCCGGCCAAGCCGGAAGACGATAGGCAGGACGAGACGTCGCCGGCCGAGCCCGAGCGGCTGGGGATACATCCGGTCGAGCCGGAAAAGGCCGAAACGGAACAGCATAGCGGCGAGGCGGATGCAGCGCGCTCCTGGTCATTCGACGACAGCGATCCCTTCGCCCAAGGTACCGAAGGCAAGAAGGACCGGCCGGCAGACGAGCCGGAAATTTCCGAATGGTCGTGGCCCGTCGAGAAGGCTCCGGCCGCCGCGAACCAGGAAGAGCGTGCCGGCACTGCCTGGGATCATGTCGACGATCTGCTCGGTTTCGAGGACGACGGCCGGACGGCGAATGGTTCGGCGAGCAACAAGGACAAAGACAGCAGCCTTGCCGCGCCGCCTGCGGTTCCCGCTCGCCCCGCGTCCTATCGCGCCACGCCCAAGCCCAGCCGGTTCAGCATCAAACGCCTGGCGATCGGCGGGGCGGTCGTGCTTCTCCTCGGCGCCGGCGGCTACGCCTACTGGCAGAATAGAGAGGCGGGCAATGCCTGGCTCACGGGCATGGTCGCGAAGATCATGCCGAGCGATCCCGCCGAGACGCCGGCACCGGCGACACCCGGTGGCGAGGCCGAGCCGGCGAACCAACCGGCCGAACAGTCCGGCACCGAGGAAAATACGGCGCTTTCCGATGCTGCTTCCACCAAGTTCACCCAGCGGCTGCTTGCCGATGGAACGGAAAGGGACGAGGGACCTGCCGTCGCGACCGAGACGGCCGCTTCTCAGGAAGGCAAATCCGTCGCTGCACGGACGCATGCGGTAGAGCCGCCGAACGCCAATGCCGGCGTGCAACAGGCGGCAGCGGACCAGACGGCCTCGCCGGTGCCCGGCCAGACCGCCAGCGAGGCAGCAGCGCAGCCCGAGGTTTCCGTCGCCGATGGCGAGAAGATGTTCCTCTATGAAGAGAGGCTCGGCCAGTCCTCGCCGACCGCGATCCCCGGCACCGTCGCCTGGTCGATCAAGGAGGAGTCGCCAGGCGGCGATGCCAAGCCCGAGCCCGCCATCCAGGCGCAGATCACGGTTCCCGATCGTGGCCTCACGGCTCTGATGACCATCAAGCGCAATGCCGATCCGTCCTTGCCGGCAAGCCACGTGATCGAATTCGTGTTTTCGCTGCCCGAGAGCTTCGAGGGCGGCGCCATAGACGGCGTCCAGCGCGTCTCGATGAAGCGAACCGAGCAGGACCGCGGCGATCCGCTGATCGCCGTTCCGGCGAAGATCACCGACGACTTCCACATGATCGCACTCAACGATTTTGCCGAAGCGGTCAGCAACAACACCGAGCTTCTGCGCAGCCGCAGCTGGATCGATATCCCGATCACCTACCGCAACGGCCGCCGCGCTCTCCTCACCCTGGAGAAAGGGCAGGGCGGAGCGGACGCCTTCAACAAGGCCTTGCAGGCTTGGGGAAGTCCCGGCAGCACAGCTTCCAGCGGGCAATAGTCTAAGGCCTGTTGAGATCCGGGCCACCCGCCGCCGCCTGTTTGATCGCCTCATTCCTGTGACGAGCACAGAGATGGGGGTTGAGAGGGTGCGGTCCCTCGGCGCGCTTCATAAACCGTGAAGATGGTGAGGCGGCGCGGAAGGCGGGTCACGCCCGTGTAAAGCGTCCCGCTTCGCTTCGATGCGAGAATGTAGGAGCCGCACATCCCGGTCCCTCATTCCTGTGCTCGTCACAGGAATCCAGCCAGGCCAAGTCCTTGGGCTGAAAGAAAGCTTCCCGCGCCGCAGACGCGGCGCTGCTGGATCTCTGTGACAAGCACAGAGAGATGAGGATGAGGAGAGATTGCAGCCCTCCGAAAAGTGTCCTACAGCGCCGCGCGTCTTACGAGACGCGCAAAGGTCGCTGTAGCACTTGAGCTGCTGCTCGCTCGGTACTCATGGAATTCAAGCGCATCGCCATCCGTGGCCGACAAAACCGACCAGAGCTTCAACGCCATTATCATCTCGCGGCCGCCGCCCATCCGGAAGTGCGCAGTGTCAGAACACATGAAGACATGAAAAATCCCGGCTGGATCTCCAGCCGGGAATTTCGTTGTGGGGGTGAATGTGTGGGCTTTAAGCGCCTTCAACCACGCGCAGCGCACTGGCTCTTTCCAGCGCGGCCTTGCGAACTGCCTCCTGCACCTTTTCGAAGGCCCGAACCTCGATCTGCCGCACGCGCTCGCGGCTGATGTCGAACTCGGTCGAGAGATCCTCCAGCGTGATCGGCTCCTCGGTGAGGCGGCGGGCCTCGAAAATCCGGCGCTCACGGTCGTTCAGAACCTTCATGGCATTGGCCAGCAGTGCGCGGCGGCTCTCGAGCTCGTCCTGTTCGATCAGGATTTGTTCCTGATTGTCGTGGTCGTCCACCAGCCAATCCTGCCACTGGCCGGAATCGCCTTCGCTCGCCTTGATCGGCGCATTGAGCGAAGCGTCGCCCGAAAGGCGACGGTTCATCGAGACGACCTCTTCCTCACTGACCTTCAGGGTCGTGGCGATCTCCTTCACCTGTTCCGGCTTGAGATCGCCTTCATCGAGGGCCTGGATGCGGCCTTTCAGCCGTCTCAGGTTGAAGAACAGGCGCTTCTGGTTGGCCGTCGTGCCCATTTTGACCAGAGACCACGAACGCAGGATATATTCCTGGATGGCAGCCTTGATCCACCACATGGCGTAGGTCGCGAGGCGGAAGCCGCGATCGGGCTCGAACTTCTTGACCGCCTGCATCAGGCCGACATTGCCTTCGGAAATGACTTCGCCGATCGGCAGACCGTAGCCGCGATAACCCATCGCGATCTTGGCAACGAGGCGAAGATGGCTCGTTACGAGCTTGTGCGCGGCCTTGCGGTCGTCATGCTCCTGGTACCGCTTGGCGAGCATGTACTCTTCCTGCGGCTCGAGCATGGGAAATTTGCGAATTTCGTCGAGATAGCGGTTGAGACCGCCCTCTCCAGCAGCAATGGTCGGCAAGGTATTGCGGGCCATGAAGCACCCCCTTTGTGCGTCGCCGGCCTCCGGGACGGCAGGCCGGGCCTGTGGGTCTTCATCCAAGACCCCACGAGGCTAATAGATAAGTGCGGCGAAAGCATGATTCAAGGAATCCAGTTTCACGCTGTCGTGAAACTGGAGAAAGAAATCGGCGGGTTGAAACGCCTATAAGATTGGAATCTTCACACGCAAATTCAAGGGGCTCCGACCCGCAGCGCCGCGATCAATTCCTGCATGTCCGCCGGCACGGGCGTTTCGAAATGCATGGTTTCGCCAGTCGCGGGGTGTTCGAACTGCAGCATGAAGGCGTGCAGGGCCTGTCGTGGAAAGCGGTTGACGGCGGCTCTCGCCGGTTCCGGCAGCAGATTGGCCTTGGTGCGGAAGGCCGCGCCGTAATCCGGATCGCCGATCAGCGGATGACCGATATGGGCCATGTGCACGCGGATCTGGTGGGTACGCCCGGTCTCCAGATGGCACTCGACCGTGGAGGCGAGAGAGGTGCCGTCCGGTTTCTCGTGATAGCGCTCGACCACCTCGTAATGTGTGATCGCCTCGCGTGCATCGTCGCTGTCTTCGCGTTTGACGGCCCGTTTCGTCCGGTCGCCGGCCCGCCCCAGCGGCGCGTCGATCTTGCCCTTCAATTGGCGCGGCCGGCCCCAGACTACGGCGCGATAGGCGCGCTCGAGCGGCCCGCTGCGGCCGTGGTCGGCGAACTGATCCGAAAGGTGGCGGTGTGCGGCATCGTTCTTCGCGACCACCATGACGCCGCTCGTGTCCTTGTCGAGGCGATGCACGATACCGGGGCGCTTGACGCCGCCGATGCCGGAAAGGCTGTCGCCGCAATGGTGGATGAGCGCGTTGACGAGAGTTCCCGTCCAATTGCCGGCCCCGGGATGCACGACCAGGCCGGCCGGCTTGACCAGTACGATCAGGTCGGCATCCTCGTAAAGCACGTCGAGCGGGATCGCCTCACCCTTGGGTTCGGGATCCTCCGGCTCGGGCAGGGCAATCCGGAAAGAGTCGCCGGGGTGAACCTTTCGCTTCGGTTCGGTGACGGTCGCGCCGTTGATCGAGACGGCTCCTTGTTCGATCAGGCCCTTGATGCGATTGCGGGAAAACTCGCCCGCAAGCGCTTCCGTCAGGAAGGCGTCGAGGCGCCCGGCCGCGTCATCGCCTGCCGTCAGGACTTTCCTATTGCCGGGCGCTTGTTTAAAGGGATCGTTCATTCCGTTCCAATTCCGATAGAAAGCCGACCATGACCGCAATCGAGCCTGAAGAACAGGAAGACAAGCCGCTTGATCCAGCGATGGAGAACGTCCGTCGCAAGATGGTGCGCCTGCAACTCGTCTCGGCCGGCGTGATGCTGGTGATGCTTATGGCCGTCCTCGGAGCCATTGTCTACAAGCTGACCCGCACCGACGGAAGGGCCGAGGCGGCGCAGCCGGCCTTGAGCGTGCCCGGCGATGCCCCGGTAAGCGCCATTGCGGCGCTGCCGGCCGGCTTCTCGGTGAGCAATGTGGCGCTTTCCGGCTCGCAGCTCGTTTTCTACGGCAGCCTGCCCGGTGCGGAGCCGCGTGCGATCGTTTTCGACATCAGGGCCGGCCGCATCGTCGCCGACGTCACTGTCAGGACCAACTGACGATATGACTGAACCTCTCCTTCGCATCGACGATCCGGCGGACCCGCGCATAGCCGGGTTCCTGTCGATCAAGGAGCGCGATCTGACGGGACGGCAGGGCCGCTTCATCGCCGAGGGGACCGTCGTGCTCAGGATGCTTGCGGCCGCGCATCGCGAAAGGCGCGGCATCGCAGCCGAGGCGATCCTGCTCCTCGAGAGCCGGGTGGCCGGTATCGCTGACCTGCTCGCGCAGTTTCCGCCGGACGTTCCGGTCTATGTGGCGACCGGCCGCGTCTTCGACGCGATCGCCGGGTTCAACATGCATCGCGGCGTGCTGGCGCTCGGCCGGCGCGATGCTGCGCCCGGCAGCGATGCGCTGATTGCAGGATTACCGCAGTCGAGCCTCGTGCTCGCCGCCTGCGGCATATCGAACCACGACAATATGGGGTCGCTCTTTCGCAACGCTGCGGCCTTCGGGGTCGATGCGGTGCTGATGGACTCGATGAGTTGCGATCCGATGTACCGCAAGGCAATCCGCGTATCCGTGGGGTCGGTGCTCACGCTGCCCTTCGCGCGCGAGGGCACAGCGGCGGAGATGATCGAACGTCTTCAGACGGCAGGTTTCGTCCTCTGGGGTCTGTCCCCGCGCGGCACCGCCGACATTACCGCCATCCCGCCGGCGCCGCGCACCGCATTGCTGGTCGGCACCGAGGGCGAGGGGCTGCCCGAAACGATACTTTCGGAAATTCGCACGGCCCGCATCCGGCAACGGCCCGGCCTGGACAGCCTCAACGTGGCGATGGCGGCCGGCATCGCGCTTCATCAGGTTGCAAGCATCAACGGCAGGGTTTGAGCGGAACGGCGAGCGTTTCGGCACGATCGGTGCGGATGTTGCCGCCGGCATCCCCGGCCTGATCTCATTCGGGCTCCAGCATCTCCTTCACCCGCCGCGCCAGGCTCCTTCGGCCTGCCCGCCCTTCGGCATCTTCGCCGGCAAGAAGGCCGTGTATGGGCGAGGTGTTGCCCTCGCGCGTCGCCGTCAGGGTGACCATGCCTGCTGCGATTTCGGCCATCTCCTCGCGGAGCGCCTCATCGTGAGCAGCCGATTTGGAGCCGACAAGGCGTTCGGAAAGCGCTGTCGCCCGGTTTCTGAGATCGTCGGAAAGCGCGGCCGTGTCGAGGCCATCCGTCGTAGCGTCGTGCTCGTCCGCATGCTTCGAACGCTTCGCACCGCGCGTTTTGACCTGCGACCTCAAATGGGCGATCTCTGCCGCGCGTTGTTCGAGGGCACTCTCGCGATCGGCGTTGGCCGCCGTTTCGCGGGCGAGGCGGTTTTCGAGTTGATGCATGCGTGTCTCGTCCTGGGTGAGGCGCTGCTCCATTTCCCCGGCGCGGGCGGTTTCCGCCTCCAGGTTGGCGCGCAAAGTCTCGCGCTCGTCGTGGATCGCTCGCATCCGGCTCTTCAGGTGCTCGATTTCGGTGTCGCGCGCCGCAAGGTCTATCTTGAGGCCATCGAGGTCCGCGCTCTGCTTGTCGATCCGGCTCTGCAGCGCGCGGACGGTCTCGGAATGCGCGCCGTTTTCTCGTGCCGAGCTTTTGGCAGCCGCTTCCATGCTTTCCAGGCGTTGTTCCAGCCGACGGATCGTAGAGCGCATGGTGGCCGCCTCGACGTTCATATCCGCCAGTTGCGCTTGAAGTTCAGTGTTTTCGCTCACCAGATGGCGCGTGTCCCTCAGGGTCCTTTCGTGCTGCACCATCAGCGCGACAGCCTTGTCGCGCTCGCGGCGCAGCGCCTGAAGCGTCTTGGCGTTTTCGACGGCATAGGTCGCGCGCGCCGCATCCCGTTGCGCGCGCACTTCCTGCGGGCTCAGAGGCATCGTTGCCTTCAGCCTGTCCTCCGCAAAGCGCACGATGCGCCTTTGGATGGCAGGGGCGACGAGAAGGCCGATGACGACCGCCGTCAGGAAGCCCAGGGCAAAGAGGAGCGCATATTCAATCACGTGCTGGCCGTTTCAGTGTGGACCGGGTCTGCAGCAGGCAGTCATTCGCGTTCATGCAGTAAGCATGATGCAGGAAATGCTGCAACAATTACCGCAAGCTTGCACGTCTTTTCGGGCAGGGTTCATCATCGCCGTGTCGCGGGCGCTTCAGAAGGGGTTCCAGGTCGGCTGCTGCGTCAGCTTGAGATAGCCGACATTGATGCCGAGCCTCGCGCCGATGCCGGTGCGGATCGGCACCACCACGACATGTTCGTCCGTCAGCACCGTCATGCCGACGCCGGCGACCACGTAAGCCGAACCGGAGACGCCGCCAAAGCGCTTGTAGAGAGCCGGCACGCTCGGCAGATTGTAGACGAGCATCATGGCGCGGCTGCCCTGGCCGCCCCAGTCGAGCCCGAGCGACGGGCCCTGCCAGAAGACGCTGTGCTGCCCCACATTCTTGGTATGGAGCTCGCCCTCGCCATAGGTGACGCCGGCGATGAAGGCACCGGATCCTTCCTGGCCGAGGATATAGCCGTTCGGCAGACCATAGCGCTCGAAGGCGCGCTCGACGACCTTGGCAAGGCCCCCGGACGTTTCGCCGAAGAAACCGTGACCGGCGTCGACGATCTCCTGCATCGTGTACTGGCTGGAGTTTTGGGATTGCGCCTGTGCGCCAGAGGTGCCGGCGATCAGGGTGCTGGCCACCACGGCCATCATGGTCACAATAGCGCGGACAGCCATCAGGGTGGTCTTCATCATCGGCTGCATCGTTTCCTCCGTCGGGGCGCGAAAGCGGCTCGCGCGCCGGCCGTCATGACCGGCTCTTCCATCGGCTGCGCCGTCGGTGCCGGCACGGGCCATTTTTCACAAGCATGCGCGCGGAACGCACTAGCATTTGGAACGAGTGCACCTTATCGGCTTCCAGGAACCCACCTGAAATCGGGGTGCTCCAACAATTTGAACGGATCATCTTAACAATCGGTTTACCAAATGTGATGTCATTATGGCTTATCGACATATGGCACGACCGCCCGCCTCATGATCTTACTCACGACCGTGCGGGAGCTGCGTCGGGCTTATGCGCGCCCGGCGCCGCGACAGCCCGTGATCCGGTTTGAAGCGAGCAAGGAAGAATGATGGCAAAGAATCCGAATCTGACGTTGACGGGACACGATCTGGCCGCGCTGCTGTGCAGCCGCGTCTGCCACGACATCATCTCGCCGGTCGGCGCCATCAACAACGGTCTCGAACTCCTCGACGAGGGCGGCGCCGATGCGGATGCGATGGACCTGATTCGCACCAGCGCGCTCAATGCTTCCGTACGGCTGAAATTCGCGCGCCTTGCCTTCGGGGCCTCGGGCTCGGTCGGCGCCTCGATCGACACCGGCGAGGCCGAGAAGGCCGCCAAGGACTTTGCCGCTTCGGAGAAGAAGACCGAGGTCAACTGGAACGGACCGCGCGCGATCATCGCCAAGAACCGCGTCAAGCTGCTCCTGAACCTGTTCCTGATCGCTTATGGCTCGATCCCGCGTGGCGGCGTCATCGACATCACTCTGGAAAATCCGGAGTTCGACGCGATATTCACCCTCAGTGCCAAGGGGCGGATGATGCGCGTGCCGCCGAAGCTGGTGGAGCTCATCTCCGGCACGCCGGAGGAGGCGGTCGACGCCCATTCGATCCAGCCCTATTACACGGTGCTTCTGGCGGAAGAGGCCGGCATGGAGATCGACGTCGTATCGACCGGCGAAGCGATCGTCTTCACCGCTCGCGTGGTAGCGCCCGAAACGGTGAGCGCCTGAGGCGGAACCGAGCGCGGCTTTCGGCACATCTGGCCAATTCCATCGTCTCATTGCTCTGGTGACGGGAGGACTCACGCGCCTCCCGCATGCTTCACGACCGCATCGCTCCAACCGACGGGAAGCACCGGCGGATTTCAGCGCGGCGGGTGATGCCGCGTCACCGCGGTAACTGTTTCTTTGCCAAATCCGTATAGGGTTGCTTGATGGAGATGGTTTCGCGTGTGGCGAAGCGGGAAGGAGATGGACGTGCGGCGCTTGATGATTGCTGACGGATCGGATGTTGTGCGCAAGGTCGGGAAGCGCATCCTGTCGGGAATGGGATTCCTGGTTTCCGAGGCGCCGAGCAGCCTTGAAGCGCTGGTGCGATGCGAGGCCGAACTGCCGAACATCCTTATCGTCGACGCGGGCCTCGACGGTGCGCTCGACCTGATCGGCAATATCCGTCGCCTGCCTGAGGGCGCTTCGGTGCGGATCTATTACTGTGTCGTCCAGGCGGATCTCAAGAAGATGATGGCCGGCAAGCGGGCCGGTGCCGACGATTTCCTGCTGAAGCCCTTCGACCGCAAGATACTGACGAGTGTTTTCGCCGGTCAGTCCATGGCAGCCTGATACAGAGCCCGCAAGCATTCATCTGCGCGGGGTCTACCCTTGATCCCCGTTTGTGCCGGAATTTCGGCCAGCCCAAGGCTTTGACCTGAGTGGCGGCCCCCGAAGGGCAGCCACACTCAACCGGCTTTCTCTAAGATCTCGACCATCTTTGCCCGCCAATCCGGGTCCTGCTTTCATCTTTCGAGCACAGAGCGGGGCAGGCGAAGGGTAACAACAAAAAACCCGCCCAGACTAGGCGGGTTCGGCTGCTTTTGGGGGCAGGGGGCGGATGCGGGGTTTTCGCGGCCCGGTAAATGCCGGAAATCAGGCGGTTTCCAGGTAATCGCTGCCTTCCGGCTCGCGCAGCACATAGCCGCGGCCCCAGACGGTTTCGATGTAATTGGCGCCGCCGGCGGCATTGGCGAGTTTCTTGCGCAGCTTACAGATGAAGACGTCGATGATCTTCAGCTCCGGCTCGTCCATGCCGCCGTAAAGGTGGTTCAGGAACATTTCCTTGGTGAGCGTCGTGCCCTTGCGCAGCGAGAGCAGCTCCAGCATCTGGTATTCCTTGCCCGTCAGATGCACGCGCTGGCCGCCGACCTCCACGGTCTTGGCGTCCAGGTTGACGATCAGCTCGCCCGTCGAGATGACCGACTGGGCATGGCCCTTGGAGCGGCGCACGATCGCGTGGATACGAGCCACCAGCTCGTCCTTGTGGAAAGGCTTGGTCATATAGTCGTCGGCGCCGAAGCCGAGGCCGCGGACCTTGTCCTCGATGCCCGCCATACCCGAAAGGATGAGAATCGGTGTTTTGACTTTCGACAGACGCAGCGTTCGCAGAACTTCGTAACCGGACATGTCCGGCAGGTTCAGGTCGAGGAGAATGATGTCGTAGTCGTAAAGCTTGCCGAGATCGACGCCTTCTTCACCGAGATCGGTGGTGTAGACGTTGAAACTTTCGGACTTGAGCATGAGCTCGATGCTCTGAGCCGTCGCGCTGTCGTCTTCGATCAGTAGAACCCGCATAGTCTTCCCCTTTTCCGCCGCCCAAGGTTGTCGTGGCATCCTTACGCGATACGGATCCAGTCGTTGCCTGATTTGGAGGCTGCCACCAAATGGTTAACAAATTCTGATTCACTCTGGCAAGGTGTATCGAAAATGTTAAATATTTTTAGCAGTCCCCTGATTCAAAACGTAAATCTGAAATTGCGCTCCTCATGTGATATATGAGGGAATGCCGTTAACTGACTCTACCGACTCGTAAATGCTCGAAAGTCCACATTTCATGCATCAGCATTTACGGAGCCTTAAATCATCGCACCTATGATTAACGATGCCCGTAAACGAAAGGTTACCAGCGGTAGGCATTTGTTAAGGCCGCGGTCGATTTTTGTTTCCGGCTCGGTTGGGCCGGCACAACGGGCCGCAGATCGCGACGATTCCGGAGTCCGGGATCTGAATGTGGTCGGCTAGAAGGAGTTAGAGCGGGATGCGGGCGGAGATCTTCGTCACACCTTTCCCTTATTCCGCTCGGGAACAGTAACCGGGGTCTCGGTATCCACGGGAGTATTGCGTATGAAAGCACGTGAGAGCCTAGTCCGACTGAAGGAATTTCAGGTTCGGGAAAAGCAGCGCCAGCTCAGTCAGCTTCAGATGATGATGGCCGAGTTCGAGCGCATGACCAAGGATCTGGAAAACCAGATCGTCTTCGAGGAGAAGAAGTCGGGAATTTCCGACCCTTCGCACTTCGCCTACCCCACCTTCGCCAAGGCTGCGCGCCAGCGGGCCGATAATCTCCAGGTTTCCATTCGCGAGCTGAAGATGCAGCAGGATGCGGCCGAGCTCGCGCTCGAGGAGGTGCAGGCGGAATATGCGAGGGCAGCAGCGCTCGAGGAGCGGGATACGGGCGCGCGGCTGCGCGCCTGAGAGAGCAGCTACGGCACCGCGTATCTGATGAGACGCGCGGTGTCTTGGAGCGCCGTGCGTCGGAATGCACGCACAAAGAACGCTACAACTATTAAACCGACGCAGCGTCCTTCGGAAAATCGATTCCGATTTTCGGGCCGATGGGGTAGGACAAGGGGGTCCCTTGCAACATCAGCCCTGGATTACATCCCGCCACTCCGGATGGCGCATGACCTGGGCGCGCATGAACGGGCAGAGCGGGATGATCTTCCAGCTGCCCTTGCGGGCCTCTTCGATCGCGTGGAGGGCCAGCGCCTGGCCGACGCCCTTGCCGCGCAAGGCGTCCGGAACGAAGGTGTGGTCCACGATTATGAGATGCGGCGACGACCTGGAATAGGTCATCTCCCCGGTGTGGCCGTCGAGCGTCGCCGTGTAGCGGCCTTTAGTATCCGTTTCTTCCTGGGCGATGTCCATCGGGCGTCCTTCGTTGCCTATGCGTTGGTGGCGATACCGTAGCTGCAGCATGATGTGCTGGATGGTTTTATCGTCAAATCGGCAAAAACGAAACCGGCGGCTCGGGAACACCCCAGCCGCCGGCTCGAATTATGGCCCTGCAGGGATTGATCAGTGGCGATATTGCTGGATGCGCGTCGTGCGCAGGCCGGCGAGACCATGGTCATTTATCGAGGATTGCCAGGAGAGGAATTCCTCTACGGTCAGCGTGTAACGCTCACATGCCTCTTCGAGGCTCAACAGGCCACCACGCACGGCGGCGACGACTTCAGCCTTCCTGCGGATGACCCAGCGCCGGGTATTGGCCGGCGGCAGGTCCGCGATCGTCAAAGGACTGCCATCGGGGCCGATGACATATTTCACGCGTGGACGCATCATTTCGGTCATGGGACTCTCTACACAAACTCAAGACCATATGGCTGTGACCTTAGCTTGCCACATTTAATAATTGCCTAAACCGTCGATAACCATTTGATCATCATTTGAGCGGCCACGGCCACGGATGGTCGCAAGGGCGGCTGTCCGTGACGCAAGGGAACGGCGGGCGTTCAACGACTTTTCGCCATGCAGGCCATGCAATCACCACATTTCGCTTCGACTGGAGCGATGGCAGGGCGCCGGATCAACCGCGTCCGCGTGGACGCTCCCGGAATAAACCCGGGCGTCACGCAGTTTGCGGGCGGCGCGGCTCATGTCCGCGGCGCGGGCAGGGCGACGCTCTCACCCCCACCGGGCCAAAACCGCCTTAGTCTCCATAGCGGCGGCAACGCCGGCAGCACGGTGACCGGAATGAAGGATTCGAACGAACCGGCCTCGCGGCGTGAGGCCGAAACGAACATGCCTTTCGAGATCGACCCCGCCTCGGTACGCACGGAGTACGAGCTCCTGCATCTGCTGCGGCGGCTGATCTCGCGCTACGGCTTCGCGCATTTCATGATTGCGCGCCTGCCTCTCGCCGACGAGCAACGCTTTTCCGAGCGCCTCGTGCTGAGCAATTGGCCCGCCGAGTTGGTGCAGCAGTATGATGCCGGCGAGACGTTCCAGACGAGCGAGCTGGTCGAGCGGCTGCGTCAGACGAAGCTGCCCGTCACCGGCGGCCCTGAACTCATGGAGCCCGCGGGCAAGGGGGGCGGCAAGGCCGCGGTTTTCCGCCTCCCGCCCCATGCCGGTATGGGTCACTTCGCGGTGCTGCTGCACACGACCTATGGCGAGCCTTTTGTGGCAGTGCTTTCCGGCACGCGGGACGAGCCGGCCGGCGCCGAGCGTGCGACGCTCTATCTCGCGCTATTGCAGCTTTTCGAATGCCTCGAGCGCACCTTCGATGCCGGCAGCGGCGCCCGCGAGAAGCTCTCGAGCCGGGAGGTCGAATGTCTGCGCTGGGCGGCGGCGGGAAAGAGCAGCGACGAGATCGCCATCATTCTCGGAATATCCGCCTATACGGTGAGCAGCTATTTCAAGAGCGCGACCCGTAAGCTCGACGCCGTCAACCGCATGCAGGCGATCGCCCGGGCGATGCGGATGAAGCTGATCTGACGGATCGAGCGCTCGGCGGACGTTCCGCGTCCGCTCTTGCCGTGACGGGCGCAAGTTTCTATATGTCGCGGCACGGAAAAGTCTGATGCATGCCGCCCGGCACCGAGAGCGGTTTTGGGTGACGATATGCACGAAGAAAATACCGCAAGGGCGTAAACCCTTCAGAAAATGCCGCGCCGCCCTCATGTGTCGCCGTGCGGCCTCAAGCGTGAAACAGGGTGCCGGCACAGGAGCCGCCCCCGGATGTCGGATTGGATCCCGTGAACAGTCTCGATTTTGACCGCAAGCCCGAAGATACGCGCGTCGTCGTCGCCATGTCCGGCGGCGTCGATTCTTCCGTCGTGGCGGGGCTTCTCAAACGCGAGGGCTACGACGTTCTCGGTATCACGCTGCAGCTTTACGACCATGGCGCGGCGGTGCACAGGGCCGGCTCCTGCTGCGCCGGTCAGGATATCGACGACGCCCGGCGCGTCTGCGAGACGATCGGCATTCCCCATTATGTCCTCGATTACGAGGCGCGTTTCCGCGAGACGGTGATCAACCCCTTCGCCGAAAGCTATATCGCCGGCGAGACGCCGATCCCGTGTGTCGCCTGCAACCAGACGGTCAAGTTCGCCGACCTGCTCGCGACCGCCAAGGAACTCGGCGCCGATGCGCTCGCCACCGGCCATTACATCCGTTCGCGGCCGAGCCCGAAGCCGCGTTATGCCGGCCAGCGCGCGCTCTATCGGCCGGCCGACGCCGAGCGCGACCAGAGCTATTTCCTCTTTGCGACAACGCAGGAGCAGATCGACTATCTGCGCTTCCCGCTCGGCGGTCTTCCGAAGAGCGAGACCCGGGCGCTCGCCGAGGAGATGGGCCTTGTCGTCGCCAAGAAGGCCGACAGCCAGGACATCTGTTTCGTGCCCCAGGGCAAATACAGCGACATCGTCTCGAAGCTGAAGCCGAACGCGGCGCTTGCCGGCGAAATCGTCCATCTCGACGGTCGCGTGCTGGGCGCGCACGAGGGCATCCTGCATTACACGATCGGCCAGCGCCGCGGCATCGGTGTCGCGACCGGCGAGCCGCTCTATGTCGTCTATCTCGACGCCCGCTCGCGCCGCGTGATCGTCGGCCCGAAGGAGGCTCTGGAGACGCGCCGCGTCTACCTGCGCGACGTCAACTGGCTTGGTGACGCGGAACTGGAGGCGGCAGCCGGGCAGGGCTTCGAATGCTTTGCCAAGGTGCGCTCCACCCGCCGCCCCGCCCCGGCGGTGCTCAAGAGCGATGCCGAAGGGCTCTATGTCGAGCTCGTCGAAGGCGAGGCGGGTGTCGCGCCCGGCCAGGCCTGCGCGCTCTATTCCGGCACCGGCGAGGATGCGCGCGTCTATGGCGGCGGCTTCATCCGCAGGTCCGAGCGCGAGCCGGCCGCGGAAGCGGCGCTGAAGGCGATTTTGCAGGCGCCGGCGGCAGCGTAAAGCGGGGGATTCCGGTGTGGCGGGAAAACATCGCTTTTTCCCGAAGACATTGCTTGACACTAGCCGGAACAGCGCCTTATAAGCCGCCCGACCAGCCAAGACGGGCTTCGCTCAGAAGCTTCACGGCACCGGCGGCGGAGTAGCTCAGTAGGTTAGAGCAGAGGAATCATAATCCTTGTGTCGGGGGTTCGAATCCCTCCTCCGCTACCAATCAGACATTTGTCCAGCCCGAAGACATAGGTAACAGAATGTACCTAAGACAAGGGTGACAATCTCGTGCCGAACGGATTGTCGATGGTTTGCAAAGTCCTCTGCTCCAGGTCGATATATCCAGATCATTCCGCATGAAGATGGCGAGCCAAATGCCATTGATGGGCGGAACCAATCCGCTCCCCTGCCGTTCAAATATGAGTTTAAGCAAACTCTCAAATGAGAGCATGGAGGAGAAGTCATGAACATCGGCAGGCTTTTCGCGGCCGGGTTGATTTTGGGCGGCGCGGCGGCTGCTGTACCTTCTGCTTCGTCAGCCCAGTCCTTCGACCTGTATATCGGTCCGGACGGTCCGCAGCTGCGTGATCGCAGATACGACGATGACGACTATGATTATCGTCGGTCTCGCGGCTGCAGCGAGCGTCAGGCCATCCGTCGCGCCTATCGACTTGGAATCCGCGATCCGGATATCCGGTCGATCACGCGCCGCGAGGTTGCGGTCGACGGTGTCGGCCGGCGCGGTCGGCTTACGACCGTCTATTTCGCAAATCGGCCGGGATGTCCTCGCATAGGTTGAGCCTCTTCTGCTAGTATAGCCGAACGGCCGCCAGCATATGGTGCCGCGCGTTTCCGGACGCACGGCGCCGTTCAGCACGCTGCAACGAACGGCAACGCTCGGTCAACGCGGCTGCATTGTCTGTACGAATGAGCCGCGACGGAACTTCCCGGCGCCGGCTTTGTTCGAGCAATTCCGGGAAAGTGCGCAGACGTCTTCCGTTCGGAATTGTGGCAACGAAAGGTTAGAGCATTGGCGGAGCGGAAATGCTCCAGATCACGATGTTTTCAGGTCTGGTTGACCCAAAAACACAACCGTGATCGATTCCAAGAAGTTGGAGCGGATGCGGGTTGAAAATCGCACACACTTTTCCTCATCCCGCTCCGGGTCGGTCAGGAGGATCGCATGCCGGCGCCGAAAGAGATGGATTCCGCATTGACCAGTCTTCCCTTGAGAATCGGGGCCTATATCCCCGACGATCTCCTGGAGGACTGGTTCGCCCCGGGAACGGGAATGAACCCGCCCTCGGAAACGGCTTTAGCCGAGGCAGCCGCATACGGGCGGCGGTTCGAGTGCGAATTCAAATATTATCCCGAGCGAAAGGAAGGGGTCTTCTGGAAATGGGTACCAGCCATCTGAACGAAGGCAATCTGGAGGCGAAGGCCATCAATGCCGTTATCGAAGAACTTCAGCGGCAGGCGGCAGAAAACCCTTCGAAGCTTCAGGTCCGCCAGGCGGGAGACAAGCTCGCGGTCAACGGAGAAATCGACGTCGACGCGGTGGTGATGGTGGTCGTGGGGTCGATGGCAGGAGGCCCTTGAGGTCCTTGAGCCGCTTCCGGCCTTTCGGCCCCATGCCCTTGCGCCGAGCCGGTCCGCTCCGGCCTCGTGCGGGCGCGTGCCATTCGAGCCCCGCGCGAGGCGCGAGGGGAAGGGCTCACGAAGGGTTATCCTTGTCGCCCGTGGCGCTCGGCGGATTTTCGTCGATGGTTTCGATGCCGTCGGCATTGACCTTGGTGTCCTCGATCCTGGTGGAATTGGTCGAGGGGAAGCGGTCGACATAGACGTAGAAAATCGCACTGGCGATTATGATGACGGCGGCGCCGATCAGCGCCAGTCGCTCCCAGGTTCGGGTCATGACATTACCTCCGGTAGGTCATGGTCGAAACCGCGGCCGCGCGCAAAGGTTCCGGCCCCGGGAGCGTCCGCCGGACTTAACGCGATGCGGAACCATTTGTGCCCGTCCGGCGTTAGTACCAACGCAGTTGGGAGGCGCAGGATGAAACACGCGGAAATTGGAAAGCTCGACAAATCCCAGGCTAGGCATGTCTGGGATGTGGCGGAGTATTGCAGGCGCACCGGCATCCACAAGGCCGAGGAACGCCGCCTGATCAGGGTTCTCGGGCGATTTGCATCCAGCCACGAGCTTCAGATGAACATCGTGCGTCCTCAGACGCGCATGCGCTGACATCTCCGCGTTTCCATTGCCGTCTAATCGTTCGCTGTTCCGTCGAAACGGCGATACACGCAGCAGCAGCCGCAGGAGGCGCACGTGTGGGCAACTCTCACCGGTGCAGTTCTTTTTATCAGCGGGCTTCTCTACATGGCCTGGGAGGCGCTCGGGCGGCGGCGGTTGAGCCAGCCGCCGCAAGGCAATCCCAAGCAGACGCTTGAGCCGCGCGGGCAAGGGCTGCGCTTTCTGAGCCCGCTGCGCAACTGGCTGGGCGTCGTGCTCATGGTTGTCGGCGGCATTCTCCTGCTCTTCGGCATGCGCTGAAACAGCGTGCCTCCCTGTTCCGGACGAGACAAAAACGGATGATGGCGCGGCGTTCAGGCCGGGCCGATCTCGATCAGGAAAACTTCCGATGCGATGTCGGCCGAGAGCGTGAGCGTGGCCGGCTGGACGAGAACCGCCGCGTCGAGCCCGTGCAGGGTTGCGGAAACGCCTTCGGTCACGAGCGCAACGCTGCCGCGATGACAGAAGAGAACGAGATCGCGGGCGCTCGTAGCCACCGGCTGCGAGCCCTCGACATGAATCCTGCGCACGCGGTGCTTCAATGCCTGGCGGCGTGTCATCACATTGAGATCGGTGACCGGGCCATCCGCGAGGGTCGCGGATGTCGGCAGATCGGCAGGAAAGGTGAGGGGGGCGTCCGAGGCGGTCAGCAGTTTCGGTTGCCGGCCCTCGATCGCGAGCGTCATCCCGCTACCCTCCAGGATCGACAGGGTGCGGTCGATGCCGGGAAAGATCGAGAAGGCGCCATTGGTGGCGACGGTCGCCATGCTTATGCGCCAGTCGAAATCGGCAATGGTGGCACGGTCCGGAGAGACGGCGATTTCCACCGTCTCTCCGCCGCCGTTCTTCCACGGCATATGCCTGTACTCGCTCGAGCGCAGAATTCGCATCATCGTCAGCCGAGCCATCCCATCGACGTTCCGATCCAAATGATCGGCGCCGTCACCAGTATGCTCAATACGACGCGAATATACCAGATCACCAGAAGATCGCGAAAGCTGAGCGGGATCGAGGTCGCCAGCACGCAAGGGACCGAGGCGGACAGGAACAGAACCTGGCTGACCGATACCACCGCGGCCAGGAACTTCACCTCGGGCACTGCCTCCTTGAGCAGGATGGCGGGCAGGAACATCTCGGCGAGACCGGAGGCGAGCGCCTTTGCCGCCTGCATCGGCTGGCCGAATTGCGCGAGCCAGGTGAAGGGGTAGAGCGTCAGGCCGAGAATGTCGAAGATCGGCGTGAACTTGGCGGCGAGAAGTCCGATGAGCCCGACTGCCATGATGCTCGGCAGGATCATCGCCGCCATGCGCAGTCCATCCAGGAAGCTTTCGCGCAGCAGCGCCGGTAGGCTCTTGGCGATTGCCGCCTGCTCAAGGCCGGTCTCCGCGGCGACGCTCAGGCGGCTGCGCCCCGGGGGCAACGGCTGGTCCCGATCGCCCTCGTGCGCAAGGCGGGAAAGCGGCCAGATCCGGGCGGTGATGGCAGAAACGATGAACGTGACGACGAGCGTCGTCCAGAAGTAGAAATTCCAGATATCCATGAGCCCCAGCGTCTTCGCCACGATGATCATGAACGTGGCCGACACGGTGGAAAAGCCTGTCGCGATGATCGCCGCTTCGCGCACCGTGTACTTGCCTTCGCGGAACACGCGGTCGGTGATGAGGAGCGCAAGGGAGTAGCTGCCGACGAAGGAAGCGACGGCGTCGATGGCGGACCAGCCCGGCGTACGCCAGATCGGCCGCATCACGGGCTGGACGAGCACGCCGGTGAATTCGAGAAGGCCGTAGCCGATCAGAAAGGCGAGTGCCAAAGCGCCGATGGGTACGATCAGCCCGACCGACAGCACCAGCTTATCGAAGAGGAAGGGCAGCATGTCGGGCGCGAAGAGGATCGCGGGCCCTATGCCGGCGAGATAAAGGCCGGCAAGCACCAGTCCGAGGACGCGCAGGACCGAAAAGACGGCGTCGGTCGTCGTCTTGCGCCAGGTCCCCTTCACGATGGGTCCGAAGGCGCCGTACGCCATCAGCAGCAATACGAAGCCGATCGCCACCGGCCGTGCATGGGTCGATATGGCCGTTGCCGCATGGTCGAGCAGGATCGTCGACTTGCCGGCGATTTCGACCGGCACGAAGAACAGAAATATGCCGATGAGGCTGAAAAGAATGAGCCGCAAGGCTGCGCCGCCGCGCGAGCCCCCTGCCTCGGTGGTGATGTGCGTCATGTCGTCTCCTCCCTTCCCGTTCAGAGCGGGGTTACAGGCTGGCCTTCGACGGCGCGGCTCGCATCAACAGCCGCATCCGGTCGAAGTCTTCGTTCATCGGGCGATCGTCGCGATAGGCGGGAATCTCCGAGCGTATGCGCCCGTAAAGGGCAGCAGTGCGTTGCGCCTTGCCAGGTCCCTGCGGCTGCAGCTCATAGGCCTGAGCGGACGCAAGCAGTTCGATCGCCAGGATCCGCTCGAGATTGTCGACGATCGAGAGCGCTTTCCAGGCCGCCGGTGTCGCGTGGGTGAGCATGTCTTCCTGAAGCGCGGAGGTGATGCCGCCGTCGAGGCTGGCCGGCGCTGCGAGCCGCCGGTTCTCCGCCACGAGCGCGGCAGCCGTGTACTGCGCGATCATGAAACCCGAGCACACGCCGCTATCGCCGGCGAGGAAGGCAGGCAAACCGCTCACCAGAGGGTTCACCAGCCGGTCGATGCGGCGCTCGGAAATTGCTGCGACCTCCGCCACCGCGACGGCGAGGCTGTCCATTGCGAGGCCGAGCGCGGCACCGACGGCATGGGCCTGCGAATGCACCTCGGGTGACTCCGGCGCACCGGCAACGGCCGGGTTGTCGGTAACGCTTGCAAGTTCGCGATCGACGATTTCGGCTACCTGGCCGAAGGCGTCGCGGGCGGCGCCATGCACCTGCGGCACGGCCCTGAGACTCAGCGGATCCTGGGTGCGGGTGCCGGCCGTACCTGCCAGCATCGGGCTATCCGCCAGCCAGTCGCGCAGGCTTTCGCCGACTGCGTTCAGGCCAGGGGATCGGCGCAGAGCCAAGGGCAATTCGGCAAAGGCATTGGCCTGGCTGCCGAGGTTTTCGTAAGTCATCGCCGCGGCTGCATCGGCCCAGGCGAAGAGCCTTTCCGTGCGTGCGAGCGCCAGTGCCGCCAGACCGGTGGCGCACGGGGTTCCGTTGACGAGGCTGAGACCTTCTTTCGCTTCGAGCCGCAACGGCACAAGCCCCAGACGGGCGAGGGCATCGCCGCCGCTCAGTCTTTCAGTCCCCAGCATGGCCGAGCCGTGACCGATCAGCACGAGGCCGATCGCGGCGGCGTGGGTCAGATATCCAACCGAACCACGCGACGGAATGAGAGGGATGATGTCGGCGTTGAGCAGCGCCAAGAGTGTTTCGACCGTCTCGATCCGCACGCCGGAATAGCCGTGGGCGAAGTTGGCTATCTGTGCTGCCATGACGGCCCGGGCTTCCACTCGACCTAGCGGATCTCCGACGCCGCAAGCGTGGCTCAGGATGATGTTGCGCGAGAGCGCCTGCTGGTTCTCACGGCTGATGACGACATCGCAAAGGGCGCCGACGCCGGTGTTGATGCCGTAGCCACGGATGCCGCGGTCCACCAATGCGTCGACGATCCGGCGGGCATGGGCGATCCGCCGGCGCGCAGGCTCCGACAGGTCGAGGCGGACGCCCTCGGCGATCGAAGCGATCTCGCGCCAGGTAAGCGGCCCATCGATCGAAATCATCTCACCCATGGGTCTCCGGCCTTTCGTGCCTGCGCTGGACGAACCGGGCAACATAGTCGTTGGCAGGGTTGTCGAGGATGTCGCCCGGTGTGCCGACCTGAACGACCTGACCGTCCTTCAGGATCGCGATCTCCGACCCGATGCGTAGGGCCTCGTCGAGATCATGGGTGATGAAGACGATGGTCTTTGCAAGATTCTGCTGGAGTTGCAGCAATTGGTCCTGCATGTCGCCGCGGATCAGCGGGTCGAGGGCACTGAAAGCCTCGTCCATCAGGATCACATCGGTGTCGGCGGCGAGCGCTCGTGCAAGGCCGACGCGCTGCTTCATGCCGCCCGAGAGCTGATGGGGAAATTTCGCGTCGTAGCCGGACAGGCCGACCGTTTCGATCCATTTTATGCCGATTTCGCGGGCATCGTCCTTCGACACGCCGCGCACGCGCTGTCCGTAGACGACATTCTGGAGCACGGTCCGGTGCGGCATCAGGGCAAAGCTCTGAAAGACCATGCTGACGCGCCGCATGCGGAAGGCACGCAGCGCCTTCGCACCCAGGTCGAGGATGTTGTCGCCGTCGAAAAGGACCTCGCCGCTCGTTGGTTCTATCAGCCGGTTGAGGTGGCGCACCAGCGTCGACTTGCCCGATCCGGAAAGCCCCATGATCACGAAGATCTTTCCGGCGCCGATCTTCAGGCTGACATCGTTGAGGCCCACGCTGCAGCCGGACCTCGCCAGGATATCGGCCTTATCGAGACCGTCCTTGAGCATGGCGAGCGCCTTCTTGGCGTCATGCCCGAATATCTTGTAGACGTTCCGGATCTCTATATCAGCCATTGCGGGCGTCCTCCGTCCGGGGCTTGCCGAAGCCTTGCGTGATGCGGTCGAGCACGATCGCGAGAATGACGATGCCGATGCCGGCCTCGAGGCCCTTGCCGACGTCGAGCGTCTGAATGCCGTTGAGCACCTGTTCGCCGAGGCCGCGCGCGCCGATCATCGAGGCGACGACGACCATCGACAGCGCCATCATGATCGTCTGGTTGAGGCCGGCCATGATCGTCGGCGTCGCAAGGGGCAGTTCGACGCCGAAGAGGATCTGTCGCGGACTGCCGCCGAACGCCGTCGCAGCTTCGACGACTTCCGCGTCGACCTGGCGGATGCCGAGATCGGTGAGCCGGATCAGCGGCGGGACGGCGTAGATGATGGTCGCGAGGATAGCGGGCACCTTGCCGAGCCCGAAGAGCATCAGCGCCGGGATGAGATAGACGAAGCTCGGCATGGTCTGCATGACATCGAGCACCGGCAGAGTGATGTTGCGGACGGTGCGGCTCTTCGCGACGAGAATCCCCATGGGCACGCCGATCACTACCGAGACGATGGTCGCCATCAGCATCAGCGCGAGCGTCTGCATCGTCAGGTCCCAGAGTCCGAGGACGCCGACGGCGACCAGCAACGCGCCCACCGCCAGCGTCAGCGACCAGCGCCGCGAGCTCCGCCAGGCAAGCGCCATGAAGGCGAGAATGACGAGCCACCAGGGCAGGCCGCGCAGGATCCATTCAATGAACAGAACCGCCTTCAGGATGACGGCGCTGATCGCCTTGAAGACCCAGCCGTAATTGGTGACGAGCGCCTGGATGAAATCGTTCACCGGCGCGCGGATCGAGAGATTGAGAGAGTCCGGAAACATCGGATATCGTTCCTTGTTCAGGGCGGCGGCGCGAAGCCAAGACCCTCCTGGCCCGGGGAAGCAGCCCTTTCCCTACCGTCGCAACGCGCCCCGCCTGGTGGCGGGGCGCTGGCGACTGCCGGCCGGAAAGGCCGCTTTTACTTGAGACCGGCTTCGATCTTGCCGCGCGCCTCTTCCGAGACCCACTTGCTCCAGACGTCGCCCTTGGTTTTCAGGAATTCGGCGGCAGCCGCCGTGGCGTCGACCTTGTTGTCGGCCATATAGGCGAGGCTGGCGTTGACCTCCTCGAGCGGGAATGTTGCCTTTTCCAGAATCTCGACGATTTCCGGCGCTTCCGAAGCGAAGGTGCTGTTCACGCCATAGGCCACGTCGACGGAAGGGAAGGCGCAGCCTTCGTCACGTTTGCCGTTGGCGCTGCTCAGTTCTTTCCAGCAGGCTTCGTTATAGGCCGGCTCTTCGAGCTGGATCAGCTTGAATTTCCCCATGATCGCGGTCGGCGACCAGTAATAGAAGAGGATAGGCTCACCCTGGAGATAGGCGGAGGTGATCGCCGCATCCAGCGCCGTTCCCGTCCCCGGCCGGAAGTTCACATAGGCCTCATCGAGCTTGTAGGCCTCGAGCTTGGCGGTGCTCACGCCCTCGCAGGTCCAACCGGAGGGGCAGTTGAGGAACCGGCCTTTGGATGGCTCCTCCGGATCGGCGAAAATCTCGGCGATCTTCGGATCGGTAAGCTGTGATACGCTTTTCAGGTCCGGCGCCTTGGCTTCGATATTGCGAGCGGGATCGCCGTGGACGACATAGTCGGGCACGAACCAGCCTTCGCTGGCACCTACGAAGGGCTTGCCGACGGCCACCACCTTCTTTTCTTCGACCGCCTTGTTCCAGACGTCCGAACGGCCGAGCCATTCCTCGGCGAAAATCTGCACGTCGTTGTTGGCGGTTGCCTGTTCGAGAGTCACGGAATTGCCGGGGATCGAGTCGACCTGGCAGTCGTATCCCTTGGCAAGAATCGTCTTCATGACCTCGGTGATGAAGGCGCCGCTTTCCCAGTCGATGCCGGCGAAGGTCACGGTCTTGCCGTCGCCGCAATAGGAAGCATTGGCGCCGCTGGCGGAAGCCGCCAGCATCAGGCCGGCGGCAGCGAAGGTGAGTCTCATTGTGCTGATCGACATGCGCATTCCCCCATTTTTAATCGCGATTCGATTGCTATTTGAGCTTGTTCAGAACGCACGCGAAGGCGCGATCGATGTCTTCCTCCCGGTCATGCCGTCCGTCGCGGATCTTCCATTCGCCAGCGATCATGACGTCGCGAACCGTATCCCCGCCGAGTGCGAAGAGCCAGCGGTCGAGAATCTGGTTGCCGCTTGCCGCGGCGATATAGGGATTGGATCCGTCGAGAACGACGAAGTCGGCCATCGCGCCGACGCGGATGCCCGGCTCTTCCATTCCGGCGGCATGTCCGGCCGCTTGGGCGCCGCCGGCAAGCGCCGCATCGAAGATTGTCCTGCCGACGGAGGCGCCGGGCGCGGCGAGCCGGTTGCGCCTGCGGTCGCGCAGGCGCTGCCCGTATTCGAGGAGCCGAAGCTCTTCCGCGACGCTCGTCGCGACATGGCTGTCGGTTCCGACCCCGAAACGTCCGCCTGCGGCAAGAAAATCGACCGCGGGAAAAATTCCGTCGCCGAGATTGGCCTCGGTCGCGGGGCAAAGGCCGGCGACCGCGCCCGACCGGGCGAGCCGGTTCGTCTCGTCGGGCGTCATGTGCGTCGCGTGGATCGCGCACCAGCGCTCGTCCACCGGCATGTTGTCGAGAAGCCATTCGACCGGGCGCCGGCCGCTCCAGGCCAGGCAATCCTCCACTTCGCGGGGCTGCTCGGCGACATGGATGTGGATGGGGCCGGTGAGGGGCGATGATTCCAGGATCGCGCGCATTTCCTCCGGCGTCGCCGCCCGCAACGAATGGATCGCATAGCCAAGCCTCGCGCCTGTCGCATTGCAAGCGGGCGAGAGACGATCGAGCAGCGCGAGGAAGCCGTCGGGATCATTGAGGAAGGGACGCTGCCCCGCGCTCGGCGCAGCTCCGCCGAAATTGGCATGGGCGTAGAAGACCGGCAGATGGGTTAGGGCGATACCGCTCGTCTGCGCGGCCCTTAGTATCCGCAGCGACATTTCCGCCGGGTCCGCGTAAGGCGTGCCGTCGAGCTGATGGTGGAGGTAGTGGAATTCGACGACACGGCCGAAGCCGCCTTTCAGCATTTCCACATAGAGCTTGGCGGCGATTGCCTCGAGATCGTCCGGGTCGACCAGGCCGACGGTGCGATACATCTCCTCGCGCCAGGTCCAGAAGCTGTCGTCGCCTGTTCCGGCCACTTCCGCAAGGCCGGCCATCGCACGCTGGAAGGCGTGGGAATGCAGGTTCGCCATCGCCGGCACGACGGGTCCGGACAGATGCTCGTCGCCCGGTGCCTTCGATTGCCCTGCTTCCACCGCGAGAATGCGTCCCGCCGCGTCGACGGAGATCGCGACGTCCTTGGACCAACCGGTCGGCAGCAGCGCCTGTTCGGCAAACAGTCGATGAGCGGACAAAGCTGTCATGAGCGCCGTTCCTGTGCGTGGTTGTATATGGAACTATAGATATTTTCTTGTGGCGCGCAAGCTGGAAATAAAGGAAAACAAGCGCTGATTTGCCGGGCCGGCGGCGCCCGGCCGCAACGGAGCATCGCATGGCGGTATCGGGTCGTAAGAGCGACAGGGCGGTTTTCGACGACGGGCCGGTACCGCGCTATGAAGCGGTCAAGCAGTTCATCCGCAGCCGCATCGAAAGCGGCGATTGGCCGCCGCACCATCGCATACCGTCCGAAAACGATATCGTCGCCGATCTCGGAGTCAGCCGGATGACCGCCAATCGGGCACTTCGCGAACTGGCGAGCGAGGGTGCGATCACGCGGGTCCAGGGGGTAGGGTCCTTCGTGGCTGCCCACAAGGGCAGCACGGCCCTTCTCGAGGTGCGCAATATCGCCGACGAGATTCGCGAGCGCGGCCACAGGCATACCTCGCGGATCACGCTCCTCGAGGAGGAGCAGGCAAGCACCGGGGTCGCAGAGGCGCTCGGGCTTGCGACGAACGCGCGGGTCTTTCACTCGATCATCGTCCACGCGGAGGACGACGTTCCGATCCAGATCGAGGACCGTTTCGTCAATCCTGCAATCTGCCCCAATTACCTGGAACAGGATTTCACCAGCATGACCCCGAACGTCTATCTGACGTTGGTGGCGCCGATCACGCGGACGGAGCAGATAGTCGAAGCCGTTCTGCCGAAGCCGTGGGAATGCAAGCTCCTTTCGATCGGCCGCGGCGAACCGTGCCTGATGATCCGTCGACGGACCTGGTCGGAAGCTGCGAATGTGACGGTCGCGTGGCTCACCTATCCGGGTACGCGCTATCGTCTTGAAGGTGTTTCGCAGTAAGAAGGACACCTTCGCAGAGACGGGAAGGAAATGATGGAAGACGAATTGCTGAAGCGCCGCACGCGGCTTGCGAGACCGGACGTGTCGATCGAAGAGGCGCAGGCGATCCTGGCTCAACATTACGGCCTTTCCGGCTATCTTACGGAACTCGGCAGCCAGCAGGACCGCAACTACCGCGTCGACACAAGCGAGGGACGTTTCGTCCTCAAGATCGCGCGTGCCGAATATGCGCGGGCCGAGATCGAAGCCCAGAATGCCGCTTTGCGGCATGTCGCCACCAGGCCCGATGCTCCCAAAGTGCCCGAAGTGATGTCCGCTTTGAGCGGCGAGGAAATCGTTGCCGCATCCGTTCGCGAGGAAACCTATCAGTTCCGGTTGCTCACCTATCTCGACGGCACGCCTCTGACGCGCCGCAGGCACCTGGCCGTGGAAACCGTGGCGGCACTTGGCGATCTTGCGGGCCGGTTGGCCGTCGCACTCAGGGATTTCGATCACCCGGGGCTCGAGCGGGAGCTGCAATGGGACCTCAGAAGGGCGGGGCCGGTCGCGCTTCACCTGCTTTCGGCCATGAGCGACATCGATCTGCGCCAGCGCATTGCCGAGGCGATGGTCGGCGCCATGCGCAGGGTTCAGCCGCTGATGCCGGAGCTGCGCCTGCAGGCGATCCATCAGGACGTCACCGACGACAATGTCGTGAGCCGCGCGAACAGGAGCGGGCGCCTCATCCCCGACGGCGTCATCGATTTCGGCGACGTGCTGAAAGGATGGGTGGTCGCCGATCTTGCCGTTACCTGCGCATCGCTGCTGCATCACTCGGACGGAGATCCCTTCCATATCCTGCCGGCGGTGAAGGCGTTCCATGCCGTCTGCCCTTTAACGGATGCCGAATTGAAGGCGCTCTGGCCGTTGATCGTCGCGCGTGCCTGCGTTCTCGTGGCGAGCACGGCGCAGCAGCTCGAGGTCGATCCGGAAAATGCCTATGTCGAAGGCAATGCCGCGCATGAGCGGGAAATCTTCGACGTTGCCGTTTCGGTGCCTCTCGAACTCATGGAGCATGCGATCGGAGAGGCCGTGGGGAGGGCTCCGCAGCTTTCTCCGCCCGAGATGGGCGGTCGGCTGCTGCCCGAGCTCGACCTTTCGGAAATAGGCATCGTCGATCTTTCCTCGCTCGGCCCGCACCTTCCTGCCGATCGCTGGCATTACGAGGACACCGAAGCCCTGCTCCTGCAATCGGCGGCGCGTGCGGCCGGTGCCGCGGCGACGCGCTATGGCGAGTACCGGCTGACGGAAACGAGGCTCCTGCAGGCAAGCGCCCCCCGGACATTCGCCCTGCACGTGGATTTATGCCTGCATGGGCAGACTGCCGTGCACGCGCCTTTTGCCGGCCGGCTCCACCAGCGCGGCGGCAAGCTGATCTTCTCGGGCGAAGGTCTCCATCTCCATCTTTACGGCGTGGAGGCAGCCGAACTCGCCGAGGACGCGTTCGAGGCGGGCGCACGGATCGGCGTGGTCCCCGGCGATCCGTCGGCCCTGGGGTTCATGCGCGTCCAGCTTTGCACGACGCCGGAGGTGGACCCGCCCGCCTTCGCTGCGTCACATCAGGCGGAGGCATGGTGCCGGCTTTGCCCGTCGCCCGCACCGATCCTGGGCTTCGATTGCGATGCGGCCTTGCCGGACGCGGCCGGGCTCCTCGAGCGCCGCCGACGGCACTATGCCCGGCCGCAGAAGAACTATTACCGCACGCCGCCGCAGATCGAGCGCGGCTGGAAGGAGCATCTCTTCGACGTCGAAGGGCGCGCTTATCTCGATATGGTCAACAACGTCACGCTCGTCGGCCACGGGCATCCGCGCCTGTCGGCTGCGGTCGGGCGGCAATGGTCGCTGCTCAACACCAATTCGCGGTTCCACTATGCTGCCGTGACGGAGTTTTCCGAGCGGCTTGCGGCGCTCGCGCCGGAAGGTCTCGACACTGTCTTTCTGGTCAACAGCGGATCCGAGGCGAACGATCTCGCCATCCGGCTCGCCTGGGCCCATTCCGGAGCGCGCAACATGATCTCGCTGCTGGAGGCCTATCACGGCTGGACGGTCGCGAGCGACGCCGTTTCCACCTCGATCGCGGACAATCCGCAGGCGCTGACGACGCGTCCCGACTGGGTCCATCCCGTCGTCTCGCCGAACACCTATCGAGGCCCGTTCCGCGGGGAGGGTTCGACGGGCGACTATGTCGACGCCGTGTCTCGAAAGCTCGCGGAACTGGACGAGAAAGGCGGGAAGCTCGCCGGTTTCATCGCAGAACCGGTCTACGGCAATGCCGGCGGCATTCCGTTGCCTTCCGGCTATCTGGAAGCGGTCTACGCCATGGTCCGCGAGAGAAGCGGCGTCTGCATCGCCGACGAGGTGCAGGTCGGCTACGGGCGGCTCGGTCATCATTTCTGGGGTTTCGAGCAACAGGGCGTCGTGCCCGATATCATCACCGTCGCCAAGGGCATGGGCAACGGCCATCCGCTGGGCGCGGTCATCACGCGGCGCGAGATTGCCGATGCGCTGGAGAAGGAAGGCTATTTCTTCTCTTCCGCCGGCGGCAGCCCCGTGAGTTCCGTCGTCGGCTTGACCGTCCTCGACATTCTTCACGACGACGCCCTGCAGGAAAATGCCCGCGCGGTGGGCACCCATCTCAAGAGTCGGCTCGAGGCGCTCGGGGACCGGTTTCCTCTCGTCGGCGCCGTTCACGGCATGGGGCTTTACCTGGGCGTGGAATTCGTCCGCGACCGCGAAACGCTCGAACCGGCCACCGAGGAAACCGCGGCGATCTGCGACCGCCTTCTCGATCTCGGCATCGTCATGCAGCCGACCGGAGACCATCTGAACGTCCTGAAGATCAAACCGCCGCTTTGCCTCGCCCGGGAGAGCGCCGATTTCTTCGCCGATATGCTGGCCAGGGTGCTCGAAGAGGGATGGTAGGAGAAAGGCGCCGCCGGAATTCCCTGCGGCGCCTGCTTTGATCCGCTGCATGTCGTGTCCTTCAATCGGCTGCGATCGAAGGAAACATGCAGAAGGTCAGCGGACCGGCGGCGCGTAGATCAGGCCGCCGTGGTTCCAGAGCCTGTTGAGGCCGCGATCGATCCTGAGCGCGCTCTCCTTGCCGAGGTGACGCTCGAAGATCTCACCGTAGTTGCCGACCGCAGCCACCGTCTGGTAGGCCCATTTCGGATCGAGCCCGAGCGCCTTTCCGGCTTCGTTGTCGATGCCGAGGAAGCGCTTTTGTGCGGCGGTTCCGCTTTCGAGGAGCGAAGCGGCATTGTCCCGGGTGATGCCCAGCTCCTCTGCCTCTATCATCGCGAAGAGCGTCCAGCGAACGACCTTGAACCATTGATCGTCGCCCTGGCGGACGGCAGGGCCGAGCGGCTCCTTGGAAATGACTTCCGGCAGGATGACGAAGCGGTCAGGATCATTGAGCGTCAGCCGCTGCGAATAGAGGGCGGAGGCATCGGTGGAATAGACGTCGCAGCGGCCGGAATTGAAGGCCTGGATCGTCTGGTCCGCCTTTTCGAAGGCGATCACCTGATACTCGATCCTGTTGGCGCTGAAATAGTCCGCCATGTTCTGTTCGGTCGTGGTGCCGGTCTCCGTGCAGACGGAGGCGCCCGAGAGCTCCTTGACGCTCTTCACGCCGATATCGTTGCGCACCATGAAGGCCTGACCGTCATAATAGTTCACGCCGACGAAGCTCATGCCCAGATCCGTGTCGCGCGAAAGCGTCCAGGTGGTCTGGCGCGAAAGCAGGTCGACCTCGCCGGATTGGAGCGCGGTGAAGCGCTCCTTGGTCGAAAGCGGCACATATTTCACCTTCTCCGGACTGCCAAGGGTGGCGGCCGCGACCGCACGGCAGAAATCGATGTCGAAGCCGGACCACTCGCCCTTATCGTCCGGGGCGGAGAAGCCGAGGACGCCCTGACTCACGCCGCAACGCAGCTCGCCGCGCTGCTTGACGACGTCGAGGGTTGCGGCCTGCGCCGTCGTGCCGGCAAGAAACGCCGTCGCAAAGAGTGCCAAAATGCCGGTTTTCATCGTCCTGTCCTCCTCCGTTATAAGACGCAATCATTGAGCTCCAGGACGCGCGTCGCGCCCGGAGTGGTCTGGTTCTTCGGTGATACCGCTACCTCGTAATTATCCGGCTCGCGCCAGCACGGCCTCGAACGTTTCCTCGAGCACGGCGATCAGGTGATCCGCGTCGCGCTTCGAAAAGATCATCGGCGGTCGCATTTTCAGGACGTTGTCATGTGGGCCCTCAGTGCCCATCAGCACGCCGCGCTGGCGGGCTCCGTTCGCGACGGCCCGGGCGATCTCCGTCGCCGGCGCCCTGGTTCTGCGGTCGCTGACGAGCTCGATGCCGAGGAACAGGCCGAGGCCGCGAACGTCGCCGATGACCTCGTAGCGCTCCTGCATGGTCCGGAAGGCGGCGAGAAGATGATTGCCGATATCGAGCGCATTGCGGCGCAGGTCCTCGCCTTCGATGACGTCGAGCACCGCGAGACCGACGGCGCAGGACACCGGGTTGCCGCCGAAGGTGTTGAAATACTCCATGCCGTTGTCGAACGAGGCCGCGATCTCACGCGTCGTGACGACTGCGGCGAGTGGATGACCATTGCCGATCGGCTTGCCCATGGTGACGATATCAGGAACGACGCCTTGCGTCTCGAAGGCCCACCAATGGCTGCCGACCCGGCCGAAGCCGACCTGCACCTCGTCGGCGATGCAGACGCCGCCGGCCTCCCTGATCATGCGGTAGACCTCGTTGAGGTAGCCATCCGGCAGAAACACCTGGCCTGCGACGCTCGGAATGGATTCGGCGAGGAAGAAACCCGGCGCTTCGTCTCGGGCGCGCATCGCCGCGATCAGCTCGGCCACGTCTTCGGCGAAGCGCCTGCCGTGTTCCTCCGGCGGCCAGGCGGCCGGCGCGTGGTAACTGTCCGGAACGGCCGCCACGTGAACATGCGGCTTCTGGCCCTTTCCGCCCTTGCGGCGGAACTTGTATGCGCTGAGATCGATCAGCTCCTGCGTCGTACCGTGATAGGCCCAGTCCAACACGACGGCGTTTTCCTTGCCCGTATGCGCCCGCATCAGGCGCAGGGCGAGACCGTTGGCTTCGGAGCCGCTGTTGGCGAAGGCGGCGACGGCGAGTTCCTTCGGCATCGTGGCCGTCAGCCGCTCGGCATAGGCGACGATGTTGTCGTGCAGGTAGCGCGTGTTGGTGTTGAGCGTCCCTGCCTGCCGGGCCAATGCGTCCACCACGGCCGGATGGGCGTGGCCGATGTGGCAGACATTGTTGAAGCAGTCGAGATAGGCGCGGCCGCGATCGTCGATCAGCCAGACGCCTTCGCCGCGCACGAACTTGATCGGCTTCTCGTAGGAGATCGACAGGTTCGGCAGCAGCAGCTCTTTCCGTTGCCTGATGATGTCCTCGTGGGGGCGGCCGCTCCGGTCGTAGAATTCCGGCGCGATGCCGGCAAATGTGCTCGCGTCGGGGAAGAGCTCCGCCCAGACGTCGAGGTAGCGCTCCTCGCCGACGCCGAGGATGTCCGTCGCTGCGAGACTTGTGTCGGTGGAGATCTGCAGATGCAGATGCGGCGCCCAGCCGCCGTTTTCTTCCGGAGCGCCCATTTCACCGACAAGCGCGCCGGCCTCCAGCCGGTCGCCGGCCTTCAGCCGGCTGACGGCCTCATGGGCAAGATGGCCCCATAGCGTCAGGAAAGGCGGGCAGCCGTCCGGTTCATGGCGCAGAGCGATAAGGCAACCGTATCCGAGCGGATCCTTCTCGATCTCGACGCTCGCGACGGTGGCTGCAAGCGGCGTATGGACCTTGGTGCCCGCCGCCATGAAGAGATCAAGACCCAGATGGCGCGTGCGGCGCGTCTCTTCGATCATGCGGGAGACGAACATCTCGCCCGAATAGACGGTGCGGGCCTCACCCCAGGGGCCGATGCCGAGCTCGACGCCGGCCCTGCGGCATTGCTCTTCCCAGACCGATTGCGCGTCATGCGGCCGGCCGGCCGCCGAACTGACGGTCATCGGATGCGCCGGATCGCCGTAGGGGACGAGAGCGGCCGGATAAGCCGCGGCTGGACGATCGAGAAGCGGCAGGAGGCTCTTGCGATTTCCGACGATCCAGGAGGCGACGGCGCGGGCTCCGGCTACTGTCTCGAAACCGCAGGCCTTTCTCAGGATCGCCGTTGAGAAACGCGGGTTCATCGCATCGAGTTTGCGCAGCAGCGCCCAGGCCGGCCTTTCGCTGATCGCGAGATAAGGGTTGTCGGCGGTGTGCGCCCGGCGTGATGCAGAGATCGTCACCGAGGTGACCAGCCGCATGGCGATCAGGTCGAAGAGGAGATCGACTTCTTCTTCGAGGAGCGGGTATTCGGCATGGTAGCCGTTGGCGATCGCAGCCGCAGCGCCGATCGGATCGGGGTGGTCGAGGCCGGCATAGGCGGCGGCGATCGCGACTTCGGCGATGACGGGCGCGTAGAGGGCGTCGCCAAAGTCGATGATGCCGGAAATGCGGTCGTGGTCGTCTTCGTCGATGAGGACGTTCCAGTCGTTTGCGTCGTTATGGATGACGGCGGAGCGCAGCATCGGGAGCCGCGGGGCGACCCGCTCGTCGAAGCGGTCGAGAAAGCGCTGGAGAAGAGCACGATCCTGGAGATCGGCCACATATGCGAGCCGTCCGGCAGAACGTCCGGCATTGCGGATGTCCCAGTCGAGATCGCGCAGTGCGCCCGGATGCATGAAGCCTTTGAGCGAGGCGTCGAAGCGGCCGAGCATCCGGCCGAGGGAGTGAAGTGCTCCATCGCTCCGATCGGACTGTGCGAGCGGAGTTCCCGGAACCCAGGTGACCAGCCGCAATCGATGGACGGTCCCGCGCCTCGTGGTCGTCGCGAGGTTCTCGCCGGACAGAGTCGGTTGCAAATGCGGAACCGGCAGGTCTCCTGCATTTTCGCCGGCGTGCTTCAGCAGCGCTGTCTGGAAGTCGCTTTCGATTTCCGGTTCGGCGCCGTTGACGATCTTCAGAATGTAGCAGCGGCCATCACGGGTATTGACCTTGAAGTTCTGGTCCCGCTCGCTGTCCAGCGGCTGAAGTGACCCATCCAGGCCGAAGTGCTGCGCGAGGAGGGCTTGCGCTTCCTCGATCGTGAAATCCGGCGTCGTTTTCAGCATGTCGTTCATGGAGACCCCCGCTCTTGTCACGAGAGTTGCACGCCCGTTCGGCATGTGCATCCGGCATTTCGCCGGTTGCACCGGCACTTTGGTTATTATAACCGTCATCTTGCCGGCGCTACTCGACAGCCGCCCGGCAGTCCCTCTGGCCGGCCGCAGGAGGCAGGATATCGACGCGACAGACCGAACGATCCTCAGCATACTGAGCCGCGAGGCGCGTATTCCCATGAAGTCGCTTGCCGGGCGTATCGGATTGTCGCGCAGCGCGACGGCCGAGCGTGTCGCGCGGCTGGAGAAGGCCGGCGTCATTCGCGGCTATCGCGCCGACATCGGCCAGCTGGAGGAGGGGGAGATCGAGGCTTTCCTGCTGGTGACGCTGAAGCGGACGCCCTCGCTCGGCGTGCTCGATCGGCTAGCCGGGTTTTCCTCCGTCAGACGCGTTTTCTCGGTCAGCGGTCAGCTTGATCTCATCGTGGAAGTGAAGGTCGCTTCGATCAACGCGCTGAACGAGCTGCGCAACGAAGTCGCGCAGCTCGACAATGTCGAGGATCTGACGACCTCGATCGTGCTGCGCCGCGATATCGAACGAAGCTGAGCGGCTACGCTCTCCGGGCGGAAAACCGTCCGACACATTTCCTGGAAGTGTCCTAACCCTCGCTCAGCATCTCAACCTCGCCGATCGTACGCCCGATGAGGCTTCGGCGGACGCGGCCGACGTCGCGCATCGGCGGCTCGCCGAAATGGCGGGCATATTCGCGGCTGAACTGGGACTGGCTCTCATACCCGACCTTGTGGCCGGCATCGCCGGCATCGAGACGCTCCTCGAGCATCAGCCGCCTTGCCTCCTGCAGGCGCAGTTGCTTCTGGTACTGCAGCGGGCTCATCGCCGTGATCGCCTTGAAATGGTGATGAAGCGAGGAGACGCTCATGCTGACGCGGCTTGCGAGGTCGTCGATGCGCAAGGGGCGGGAATAATGTTCCTTCAGCCAGGACACCGCGCGGCCGATCTGGTGCGGCTGGCTCTCCGTGGTCGCCATCTGGCGGAGCCTGGCGCCGTGCGGTCCGAGCAGCAGGCGATAAAGCAGTTCCTGCTCGATCAGCGGCAGCAGCACCGCGATGTCATCCGGTCTGTCGAGGAGCCGCAGCAGCCGAAGCGCCGTGTCCTCAAGATCGGGTGTGAGCTTGCTGACCGTCATGCCGCGCGGCGAACCCGGAGCTTTCGCCGCCTCCGGGCCGATTGCGTCGAGGAGCGCCGGAAGCCTCGTCGTATCGATCTGGAAGGCCATGCTGAGATAGGGCTCCTCGGGCGAGGCGAGCGATATCTGAGAGAGAACCGGCAGGTCGATGGAGGTCAAAAGGTAGTCCGAGGCGCCGTAGACGAGGGTTTCTTCGCCGAGCACGACGCGTTTGGCCCCCTGGACGATGATCGCCAGGCTCGGCTTGTAGGCGGCGCAATTCGGCTTCGCGGAGACGGAATGCCGGTGAACGCTCAGCCCTGGTATAATCGTTGGGTAATCGCCGTCCTCTCCGGCGATCCGGGCAATGATGTCGATCATTTCCTGACGCGGCATGCGCTGTGATTCTGTCATCTTCGGTGGACTTTCCAATAGCTTAGATCCGTGCGGAGACAGGGGGTCAGATAGGTTGTCGGTGCTATCCCGCCAGCTGCCTTCGGCGATTCTCGCAGAATCGTGCAAAAGTTTTGCAGGATCGCACTAACGCAATGGCCTTGTGAGGCAGCATAGTCCGCCCTGCCGCCTGCGGTCCATAGGCCGATGGGCGCGCTACTCCCAGACATGCCACTCACAGACATGCCACTCCCAGACATGAAGGACAGACCCATGGCCATTGCAAGAGGATATGCGGCGACCGACGCGTCGAAGCCGCTCGCACCCTTCACCTTCGAGCGTCGCGAACCGCGCGACGACGACGTGGTGATCGACATCAAATATTGCGGCGTCTGCCATTCCGATATCCACCAGGCGCGCGACGAATGGGGCAATTCGACCTTCCCCATGGTACCCGGCCACGAAATCGTCGGCATCGTCAGGGCGGTCGGCTCCAAGGTCACCAGGTTCAAGATCGGCGATCGGGTGGGCGTCGGCTGCTTCGTCGACTCCTGCACGACCTGCGCCAAGCGCGACCTCGATCTGGAGCAATATCTGCCCGGCCTGGTGGTGACCTACAACGGCGTCGAGGCAGATGGAACACCGACCCAAGGCGGCTATTCCGACCATATCGTCGTCAAGGAAGGCTATGTACTCTCCATCCCGGACAACCTTCCGCTCGACGCTGCCGCACCGCTGCTTTGCGCCGGCATCACGCTCTACTCGCCGCTGCGTCACTGGAAGGCCGGCCCCGGCAAGAAGGTGGCGATCGTCGGCTTGGGCGGTCTCGGCCATATGGGCGTGAAGCTCGCCCATGCGATGGGCGCGGAGGTTACGGTGCTCAGCCAGACGCTTTCGAAGAAAGAGGACGGGCTTAAGCTCGGGGCGGATCACTACTACGCGACGAAGGATCCGGAGACATTCACAAAGCTCGCCGGCAGCTTCGACCTGATCATCTGCACGGTCGCGGCCGAAATCGACTGGAACGCCTATCTCAACCTCCTGAAGGTCGATGGCGATCTGGTGCTCGTCGGCATTCCGGAGAATCCGGTGCCGGTCCATGCCTTCTCGCTGGTGCCGGCACGGCGCAGCATTTCCGGCTCCATGATCGGTTCTATCAAGGAGACGCAGGAAATGCTCGATTTCTGCGGCGAGCACGGCATCGTTTCGGAGATCGAGACGATCCGCATGGAGCAGATCAACGAGGCCTATGAGCGGGTGGTGAGAAGCGACGTGCGCTACCGCTTCGTGATCGACATGGAATCGATCAAGGCGTGATCGATTCCGATAGGTGATTGCGGGCGGAAACCGCACACTTCTTAATCCCGCTCTGACGGGCCGCTGCCGCTACTCAAAGCAGCGGCAGCGGCCCGTCATTCTTGATCTCTTCCATCACCGCATAGGTCCGGGTTTCCTTGACGCCCGGGAGCGTCCAAAGCACCTGGCCGAGGAAGTTGCGGTAGGCGGCCATGTCCTCGAAGCGGGTCTTGACGAGATAGTCGAAGCCGCCCGCGACCATGTGGCATTCGAGCACAGCGGGCGCCTGCTTTATGGCGGCCGCGAACTGGTCGAAGACTTCCGGCGTCGTCTTGTCGAGCATCACTTCGATGAAGACCAACAGCCCGAAGCCGAGCTTGTGCGGGTCGAGACGCGCACCGAAGCCGGAGACGTAACCTTCCTTCAGCAGCCGCCTCAGGCGTTCGCTGGTCGCCGTCGGGGAAAGCCCGATCCGGTCCGCCAGCTCCAGATTGGTAATCCGCCCGTCCGCCTGCAGGATATTGAGGATTCTCCGGTCCGTCTTGTCGATCTGGTGCATGGTCGCCTCCCGCTTTCCGTGCCTCAGGCGGCAAGCCGTGTTTCGGCGAGCTTCACCCAATAGGAAATTCCGTGCGGAATGGCTTCGTCGTTGAAGTCGTAAGCCGGGTGATGCAGTCCCGCCGTATCGCCATTGCCGATGAAGACGAAGGCGCCCGGCCGGGCCAGCAGCATGTAGGAAAAGTCCTCGCCGCCCATCATCGGGTCGAGCGCTGCGTTGACGTTGCCTTCGCCGGCGACGGTGGCGGCGACTGCGAGCGCGTGACCGGTCTCGGCGGCGTGGTTTACGGTCACGGGATAGTTGCGGCCGTACCAGACGTCGACGGTGGCGCCGTAGGCACCGGCGATGTTGTCGGCGATCTGGCGGATCCGGGCTTCGCCGGTGTCGCGCACTTCCGGCGTCAGCGCGCGCACGGTGCCGGCGAGTACGGCCTGTTCGGGGATGACATTGTGGGCGAAGCCGGCATTGAACTTGGTGACGGAGACGACGATGGAGGCAAGCGGATCGACGGTGCGCGAGGCGATCGTCTGCAGCGCGTTGACGATCTGGGCGCCGATGGCGATCGGGTCGATCGTCTTGTGCGGCTGAGCGGCGTGGCCGCCGCGGCCCTTGACGGTAATGGTGAACTCGTCGGTCGAGGCCATGATCGGGCCGGCGCGGCTGCCGAAGTGGCCGACCGGCATCCCCGGCATGTTGTGCATGCCGTAGACCTCTTCGATCGCGAAGCGCTCCATCATGCCGTCCTTCACCATCTCGTTGCCGCCGCCGCCGCCTTCCTCCGCCGGCTGGAAGATCACCGCGACATTGCCGGCGAAGTTACGCGTTTCGGCAAGATACTTCGCCGCGCCGAGCAGCATGGCCGTATGGCCGTCATGGCCGCAGGCATGCATCTTGCCGGGGGCCGTCGAGGACCAGGACCTGCCGCTTGCTTCGGTGATCGGCAGGGCGTCCATGTCGGCCCTGAGCCCGACGGTGCGGCCCGGGCCGCGATTGCCGCGGATGAGGCCGACGACCCCGGTCCGGCCGAGGCCGGTCACGATTTCGTCAACGCCGAAATCCCTCAGTTTTCTTTCGACGAAGGCTGCCGTATTTTCCACCGCGAACAGGAGCTCCGGGTTCTGGTGCAGATGGCGCCGCCATTCGGTCACTTCGTTCTTGAGCTCGGCGGCACGGTTTAGAATCGGCATTGTTCGTTCCTGTCGGTCTGTTCGTTCACTTCGGTTCGACACGCGAGTCCCGACGCTTCAGCGTCGGCTGGAGTCTCGCCGCTGGAGTGTCCGGGCGGTGGATTGGCGCGAAGCCCGATGAATGGGCTTTGCCATCTCCTTGCCATATAGGCTAAATAGCGGGACGATACGAGGCAACTCCGGAATTTCGAGGTTTGGATTGTGGCAATAGCACGATTCCCGTTGGGCGACAGATTGGGCAGGATAGGCATGCTTGCGGGAGCTTGCGCGGTCGTCCTGGCTGCGGCGCTGCCTGCATCGGCCAATCCGCGGCTGGTAATCGACGTCGATACGCTCAAGGTCTACGAGCATCAGGACATCTTCCAGAAATGGTATCCGGCGTCGCTGACCAAGCTCATGACGGCCTATACCACGTTCCGTGCCATCCAGGCGGGGCAGCTGACGTTGGAAAGCCCGGTGGTCATGACGAAGAACGCCGCTTCGGAGCCGCCGAGCAAGATGTTCTACAAGCCCGGCCAGAAGATGACGCTCGACAGCGCGTTGAAGATGATGCTGATCAAGTCGGCGAACGACGTCGCCGTCGCGATCGCCGAGACGGTCGGCGGATCCGAACAGGCCTTCATCGAGAAGATGAACGCCGAGGCGCGCCGCATCGGCATGACCTCGTCGCATTTCATCAATCCCAACGGCCTGCCTGGCAAAGGGCAATATACGACCGCTCGGGACCTTGCGGTGCTCGCGCTTACGCTGAAGCGCGAATTCCCGCAATATGCTTCCTATTTCGCGCTGGAAGGCTTCACCACCGGCAAGAAGGACTATCCCAATTACAACATGCTGATAGGCCGTTTCGATGGCGCGGACGGCATGAAGACGGGGTTCATTTGCGCCTCGGGCTTCAACCAGGTCTCCTCGGCGAGCCGCGGCGGCCGCAGGGTGGTTTCGGTCGTGCTCGGCGAAGACAGCCTTGCAGCGCGTGCCGACGAGTCGGCCAGGCTCCTGCAGATGGCTTTTACCACGGTGGGCACGGGCAAGCCCTCGCTTGCGGAGATCGTGCCGTATGGCGAAACCCGCGAGGTGGTTGCCGATATCAGCAAGGAAATCTGCTCGAAGCAGGCGGCGAAGGTGCGCAGCGAGGGGCGTGACGAGGCTGGCCGGCAGAAGCTGCTTTCACCCTATATCCACGAGATCGACCGCCCGCTGAAACTTGCCTTCGCCGGCCTCATACCCGGCAGCGACGACAAGACGGCAAAAGCCGGCAGCGATGCCACGGCACAGGGCGATGCGGTCGAGATCGCCAATGTGCCGATCCCGGTCCCGCGCCCGAGCTTCTGAACGGAGTCTTTCATGAACGGTCCAATGCCGGTGGTGCCGGTCTCGATCCTCACCGGCTTTCTCGGCGCGGGCAAGACGACCCTTCTGAACCGGGTGCTCAAGGATCCGGCGCTTGTCGACACGGCCGTTATCATCAACGAATTCGGCGATGTCTCCATCGACCACCTCCTGGTCGAGGCTTCGAGTGACGGCGTCATCGAGCTTTCCGACGGCTGCCTGTGCTGCACCGTGCGCGGCGAGCTCGTCGATACGCTGGCCGATCTCATGGACCGGATGCAGACCGGCCGCATCAAGCCGCTGAAGCGCGTCGTCATCGAGACCACCGGTCTTGCCGATCCGGCACCGGTGCTTCAATCCGTCCTCGGCAATCCCGTGATTGCCCAGAATTTCCGGCTGGACGGAGTCGTCACCGTCGTCGATGCGGTCAATGGCGAGCAGACGATCGCCAATCATGTGGAGGCCATGAAGCAGATCGCGGTGGCCGACCGGCTGGTGATCAGCAAGAGCGGGCTCGCCAAAGATGATGGGATCGGCAGGCTCGAGGCGCAGCTCAGGGATCTCAACCCGCGCGCGCCGATCATCGACGGCGACACGGAAAAGGCGGGCCGGGCCGATCTCTTCGCCTGCGGTCTTTACGACGCCTCGACCAAGGTCGCCGATGTCGGGCGCTGGCTTCAGGACGAGGCCCATGCGGACGACCACCACCACCACCACCACCATGACCACCACCACGAAGATGGCCACGGCCATGGGAACCACCATCACGACGTCAATCGTCATGGTTCGGACATCCGCTCATTCAGCATCGTGCATGACCGGCCGATCGAACCGATGGCGCTAGAGATGTTCATCGACCTCCTGCGCTCGGCCCATGGAGAAAAGCTGCTGCGCATGAAGGCGATCGTTTCCGTCGCGGACAATCCGGAGAGGCCGGTGGTGCTGCACGGCGTGCAGACGGTCTTTCACGCGCCGGAACGGCTTGCCGCCTGGCCCGACCCGGCCGATCGCCGGACGCGAATGGTGCTGATCACCAAAGGCCTGGAGGAAGCATTCGTGCGCGACCTCTTCGACGCCTTCACCGGCAAGCCGCGCGTCGACCGACCGGATGCGCAGGCGCTCGCGGACAACCCCCTGGCGGTGCCGGGGATGAAGTTCTGACGGCTCCGGCCGGACTTTCTTCATCAGCACCCGCTCGCCGGTGGGCTTGAGAAAGGAATGGGTCTTGGACAGTTCGACCGTGTTCATCAGTAACCGTAGCCAGGCGGTGCGGCTGCCAAAGGCCGTCGCCTTTCCCGAGAGCGTGCATCAGGTCGATATTCTCAAGATCGGCCGCAGCCGCGTGATCGTGCCCCAGGGCAAAAGATGGGACGATCTGTTCCCCAGCGGGCCGCGCCTCAGCGAGGATTTCATGAGCGAGCGTAAGCAGCCGGTGGCGGAAACGCGCGGATCGTTCTGATGCTCACCCAAATGCGCGCAGCGAAGGGCTGATTGTCGTGACCAACAATATACGCGAGATCGTCCGCATGCCGGGTGTAAGGGTCGAGAACTGGCTGTGACAGATCCGAAGGCGCGATGCGCCGCCAATTTAGTTAGCACCGCTTGCGAATGAGGAAACGATGTCCGTCTGCGAGCGGCTCAGCCTGCTCCAGCCGGTGCCCGTCCTCGTTGCAGAAATGCGGGATGTCTATCACGGCCAGCGGGTCGGTCGTTTCGATCTCGATGAGCGCGCCGGGCGGCAGGTTTTCCATTCGCTTGCGCGTCTTCAAAACGGGAAGGGGACATTTCAGCCCCCTCAGATCGTAGCGTAGCCTCGCTTCCTCGGGCATCAGTTGCCCCAGAGTTTCCAGAACGGGCGCTTCTTCGGCTGCTCGGCGGGCTGCTGTTCTGGTGCTTGCGCTTGCGCATTCCCGGCGGGAGCGGCGGCCACCTGAGCATTGTCCTGCGCCGGCGGTGCTGCCTGCTGCCCGCCGGCGGCGGCTGGCGGCTGGCCCGGTGCGGGCTGTTGAGCGGTTGGCTGGCCTGCGGCCTGCTGCGCGGGAGTCCCGGCGGCGGGTGCGGCTGGCGCGGCCGCCGGCTCGTTGCGAGAGAACAGGCCCCAGAGCGACTTCCTCGGGGGCTCGGCCTGTACCGCTGCCTGCTCCACGGGGCGCTCGAGCGGGTTGGCCTGCGGCACCGGCGGGCCCTTGCCTTCGCGGGCCGCCTTTTCCAGCGCTTCCTTCTGGATCAAGGTTGCCTGCTTGGCTTCCTCGGCCTCTTTCTGTTCGGCAAGCTTCTTTTCGAGATCGCTTACCTTGAGCAGCTTGCCCGCATCGAGCGAGGTGCCGGTCGGCGCATAGGCAAGCTCGCGGCCCTTGCGCTGATCGGCGACGACCGCCTTGCGTTCGGCCTCGGTCGGCTCGTACCAGACCATGCCCTCAAATTTCTTCAAGGCCTTCTCGTAGTCGCGCCGATAGTCCTTGTCGTAGCTCGCCATCGCCATCTGCAGCGCCGGCGGCGTCGTCATGGCAGGGCACTGGCCGGCCGCACTGAACTGCCCCTCAGCCTGCTGATTGAAGACGTATTTCCTCTCGCAGACATTCACTGCCGGCGGGCGCTTGGTCACTTCGAACTGGTCGTAGCCGACCTTCAGCATCTTCCAGAATTCGATGTTCGGATTGTCGCGGTGGCGCGCCATGTTTTCCGCCGTCATGCGGAAGGGAAAGGCTTGAAGCTGCACGCTTTCCTGGCCGCCCTTGAACGCGTCGCGGGCGAGCGCGAAGATCTCGATGATCTGCTCGTTCGTCATCGAATAGCAGCCGGCCGAAGAGCAGGCACCGTGGATCATCAGATGGGTGCCGGTGCGGCCGTTGGCCTTGTCATATGTGTTCGGATAGCCCGTATTGATCGCCAGGTAGTAGCTCGAATTCGGGTTCATCTGGTGCGGATAGAGCGGGTAAAATCCCTCCGGCGCCTGCCGGTCTCCCTCCTTCATCTTAGGCCCGAGCTTGCCCGACCATGCGCAGATCTTGTAGCTCTTCAGAAGCTGGAACCGGTTCGCCGTGTTCGCCTTCCAGACTTCGAGCGTCCCTTCTTCCTTGAAGATGCGCAACAGGATCGGGGACGTCTTCTGCATGCCCAGCTCGCGCATCTTGCTGACCATCTTGCCCGAAAGCTGATACTCGGTCTTGTTCTTGACGGACGACAGGTTGACCGAATCGAGCGTCTCGTTGGTGCAGCCCGCAAGAGCGGCTGCGACAGCGGCGGTGAGGACAAGGTTCCTGAAACGCATCGGCAAAAGCCCGTTCTAGCCACATTCTATCCGTGCACGCCTGTTCCACGAAGGGCAGGCGTCAACGAATCAGTACGTTATTATTCTTCACGAAATCTTAACCGTGCAGGCGCCCCCTGCGAATGGCCACCTCTCATGACCTGATGAATATGGCCAAGATTTGGCCACAGTCCGATTTACGGTTGCCGACCGCCTGGAATAATCGCAATGGTTCGGATTGGAACGGCTCGGACGGAGCCGTAATCAGAGGTTACGGCCGATATTCAGATATTTCTGCCGCCGGTCGGCCCGCAATTCGTCGCCATTGCGTGCGGAAAGCTCCTTGAGAGCGTCGCCGATCACGGTTTCCGTGCGGCTGATGACCGCGTCCGGGTCGCGGTGGGCTCCACCGACAGGCTCCGGGATTATTCCGTCGATGACGCCGAGCGACTTCAGGTCTTCGGCGGTGATCTTCATGTTGCTGGCGGCTTCCTTGGCGCGCGTCGAGTCGCGCCAGAGGATCGAGGCCGCACCTTCCGGGGAGATCACGCTGTAGATCGCGTGCTCCAGCATGTAGACGCGGTTGCCGGTCGCAATCGCGATCGCGCCGCCCGAGCCGCCTTCGCCGATCACCACGGTGACGATCGGCACCTTGACGTTGAGGCACATTTCGGTCGAGCGGGCGATCGCCTCGGCCTGGCCCCGCTCCTCGGCGTTGACGCCCGGATAGGCGCCTGCCGTGTCGACCAGCGTTATCAGCGGCAGGCCGAAACGGTCGGCCATCTCCATTATGCGCGTCGCCTTGCGATAGCCCTCGGGGCGGGGGCTGCCGAAATTGTGCTTGATACGCGACTTGGTGTCGTTGCCCTTCTCCTGACCGATGACGGCGACGGGCGTGCCGTGAAAGCGGGCAAGCCCCGCCTGGATCGCGTCGTCATTGGCGAAATTCCGGTCGCCGGCAAGCGGCGTAAACTCGGTGAAGAGGCGCGAGGCATAGTCCAGGAAATGCGGGCGCGAGGGGTGGCGAGCGACCTGGGTCTTCTGCCAGGGGGACAATTTCGAATAGATCTCGACCATCGCATCGCGGACGCGCCCTTCCAATCGGGCGATCTCGTCTGATGTGTTAACGCTCTCGTCTTCGCTGGCGAGCTTCTTCAGTTCGAGAATCTTGCCTTCGAGATCAGAGATGGGTTTTTCGAAGTCGAGATAATTGTGCATCAGACGCGTTTCCGATCGTTTTTCGACAAGGGCCGCCCTGCCAAGTCATTCCATCAGGCGGACCTAATCCTGTTTTTTCGCCTGTTTGGCAAGGGGGTGATGGTTCTGCACGAGGTCGTGAAGCCGTTCTTCCAGCACATGCGTATAGATTTGTGTCGTGGAAATGTCTGAATGGCCGAGCAGTTCCTGCACGGCGCGAAGGTCGGCGCCGTTGGCGAGCAGATGACTGGCGAAGGCATGGCGCAGCACGTGCGGCGAAATCGCCGCCACCCGGATGCCTGCCCGCGCTGCGAGGCTCTTGAGGTCGCGGGCAAAGACCTGCCGCGGCAGATGGCCGGCCTTGCCGTTGGAGGGGAACAGCCAGGGGCTGTCCGCACCGTCTTCCTGCAGTTGTTCGCCATAGGCGCGCATGGCGCGGATCGCCGCCTGCGACAGCGGTACGAGCCTTTCCTTGTTACCCTTGCCGCGAATTATGAGAAAACGCCCGTTCTGCGCAAGCACGCTTGCCGGAAGCGAAACGAGTTCGCTGACGCGCATGCCTGTCGCATAAAGGAGCTCGATCAGCGCGTGCATGCGCATCGCATCGCCCTTGCCGGATTTCGCCTCCGCTTCCGCCTGGCCGATCAGCCGGGTGACGTGTTCGATGCTCAGCGTCTTGGGGAGTGTGCGGGCTTTCTTCGGCGCGTCGAGGATGCCCGTCGGGTCGTCCGTGCGCAGCCCCTCAGCATAGAGGAACTTGTAAAATTGCCGGAGCGCCGAGAGCCGCCGCGCTTGCGATGACGATTTGAAGCCCTGGCCTGCGAGATGGGAGAGATAGCTTCTGAGATCGTCGGCCGAGGCGTCGGTGAGCCCGGTGCCGCGCGTGCGCAGGAAGGAACGCGCGTCCTCGAGGTCGCGCTCGTAGGATTGCAGCGTGTTTACCGCCGCTCCACGCTCGGCGCTCATCATTTCCAGGAAGGATTCGACGTAGGCTGCGGACATATCCGTCATTGCGGCTTGTTGACCCGTTCCGAGGGAATGCGCACGGTTACGTCCCGCTCAACCGGGTCGACGAAAGTGACGAGCGCCACCATCGCGCCATAGACCATGCCGGCTCCGACGGCGCAGATGAACAGGAAGCGGAAGAGGGTGGGCATTCAAGTCTCCTCTGCATGGCGCCGGAAAGGAACGGTACGGCATCGGATCATGCCGTCTGTTCGAAGCGTTACCACGATCGCTGCAGTCGAGCAGGGCGTTTCGCTGGCGCGGATGCGTGATCTATATGAACGGGCCCGCCCTGAAGTTCAAGAAGCCGGCGCGACACCAAGCGACGGCTTGACGCTCCCCCCCGTTTTGTCGATACCGGAGAGGAATGGGGAATTTGAAGCGCAATGAACGATGTGACCGAACCGGTTTCCGCGACGCTGGCCGAAAGGGCGAAGCGCACTCTCGGTAAGCGTAATCTCGTTTTCATCGGCCTGATGGGGGCGGGTAAATCGGCAATCGGTCGGCTGACCGCCCAGGCGCTTGGCGTTCCTTTCGTCGATTCCGACCACGAGATCGAGCGGGTCTCGCGCATGACGGTCAGCGATCTCTTCGCAACCTACGGCGAGGAAGAGTTCCGGGCGCTGGAAGCCCGCGTGCTGAAGCGCCTGCTCAGGTCCGGCCCGCGGGTGGTGTCGACCGGCGGCGGCGCCTATATCAACGAGCGCTCGCGGCGGCATATCAAGAAGGGCGGCCTGACCATATGGCTCAACGCCGAGCTGGACGTGCTATGGGAGCGGGTGAACAAGCGCGACACCCGGCCGCTTCTGAAGACCGAGAATCCGAAGCAGACGCTCGAGAACCTGATGCGCGCGCGCTACCCGATCTATGCCGAGGCGGACCTGACCGTTCTCTCGCGCGATGTGAAAAAGGAAGCGATGGTCGAGGAGGTTCTCGCCGCCATCGCCGATCATCAGAAGGCCTGAAGCCATGACCAGCCATGTAATGCCAACCGCCGAGCGCAGGGTCCGCGTCGATCTCGCAGAGCGTTCCTACGATATTCTCATCGGCCCCGGTCTGATCGCCGCGGCAGGCCGGGAGGTCGCTTCCCGGCTCAAGGGCCGGAAGATGGCGGTCATCACCGACGAGAACGTCGCGCCCCGCTACCTCGAACCGCTTATAGCGAGCCTCGGGGAAAGCGGCATCGAGGCTGTCTCCCTGATCCTGCCGGCAGGCGAGAAGACCAAGAGCTTCGAGCATCTGATCCCGGTTTGCGAGGCCGTCCTCGGCGCCAGAATCGAGCGCAACGACGCGGTGATCGCGCTCGGCGGCGGCGTGATCGGCGATCTTACCGGCTTTGCCGCCGGTATCGTCCGCCGCGGTTCGCGCTTCATCCAGATCCCGACATCGCTGCTGGCGCAGGTCGATTCCTCCGTCGGGGGCAAGACAGGGATCAATTCGCCGCACGGCAAGAACCTGATCGGCGTCTTCCATCAGCCGGACCTCGTCCTCGCCGATACCGCCGCGCTCGACACGCTGAGCCCGCGCGAGTTCCGCGCAGGCTATGCCGAGGTCGCGAAATACGGGCTGATCGACAAGCCGGAGTTCTTCGAATGGCTCGAGAAAAACTGGCAGGCGGTTTTTGCAGGCGGACCCGCCCGGATCGAAGCGATTGCCGTCAGCTGCCAGGCAAAGGCTGACGTCGTTGCCGCGGACGAGCGCGAAAACGGACGTCGCGCGCTCCTCAATCTCGGCCATACCTTCGGCCATGCGCTGGAGGCCGCCACCGATTACGACAGCAAGCGGCTGGTGCACGGGGAGGGCGTTGCGATCGGCATGGTTCTGGCGCATGAGTTCTCAGCCCGGATGAATCTCGCGAGCCCTGACGATGCGCGGCGCGTGGAGGCCCATCTGAAAATCGTCGGCCTGCCGACGCGCCTGGCCGACATTCCCGGGGCATTGCCGCCGGCCGATCGGCTGATGGAGGCGATCGCCCAGGACAAGAAGGTGAAGGGAGGCAAGCTCACCTTCATCCTTACGAGGGGCATCGGCCAGTCCTTCGTGGCGGACGACGTGCCCTCCTCGGAGGTGTTGAGCTTTCTTACGGAAAAGCACCCGCGATGACCGATGTGCTACTGGGCTTTCTGACGGAATATTGGCTGTCGCTGCTTTCCGTTATTTCCCTTCTCGTTATTTCCGCCTTTTTCTCCGGCTCGGAGACGGCGCTGACCGCGGCCTCGCGCTCGCGGATGCATACGCTGGAGAACAACGGCGATGAGCGGGCGGGTATGGTCACCCGGCTGATCGAGCGCCGCGACCGTCTGATCGGGACGCTGCTCATCGGCAACAACCTCGTCAACATTCTGGCCTCGTCGCTGACGACGAGCCTGCTGATCGGCCTCTTCGGCGATTCGGGCGTGGCGATCGCCACCGTCGCCATGACGGTACTGCTCGTCATCTTCTCCGAGGTCCTGCCGAAGAGCTGGGCGATCGCGTCGCCGGACCGGTTTGCGCTGGCGGTTGCGCCTTTGGTCCGCCCCTTCGTTGTCGTCGTGGGTCCGGTATCCTCCCTCGTCAACGCAATCGTCCGGCGCATCCTGCATCTCTTCGGCATCAATCTTTCTTCCGACTTGCCGATGCTCACCGCGCATGAGGAACTGCGCGGCGCGGTCAATCTGCTCCACCGCGAAGGGTCGGTCATCAAGGCTGACCGCGACCGGCTCGGCGGGGTGCTCGATCTCGGCGAACTCGAGGTTTCCGACGTCATGATCCACCGGACAGGCATGCGGGCGATCAATGCCGATGACCCGCCCCAGACCTGCGTGCGCGAGATCCTCGAAAGTCCGTTTACACGCCTGCCGTTGTGGCGCGGCTCGGCCGACAACATCATCGGCGTCGTCCATTCCAAGGACCTGCTCCGGGCGCTCGCCGAGCCGAATGTGGAGCCCGAGACGCTCGACATCGTCAAGATTGCGCAGAAACCCTGGTTCGTTCCGGACTCGACCAATCTCAAAGACCAGCTCAATGCCTTCCTGCGCCGCAAGCTGCATCTTGCCATCGTGGTCGACGAATACGGCCAGGTGCAGGGGCTCGTCACGCTGGAGGATATTCTCGAAGAGATCGTCGGCGACATTGCCGACGAACACGACATCGACATCCAGGGCGTACGTCAGGAGGCCGACGGTTCGATCGTCGTCGATGGTTCCGTGCCGATCCGCGACCTCAACCGGGCGCTGGACTGGTCGTTGCCGGACGAGGAGGCGACGACAGTTGCCGGCCTCGTGATCCATGAATCGAAGAGCATTCCGGAGGAGCGGCAGGCTTTCACGTTCTATGGGAAGCGTTTCACCGTGATGAAGCGCGTGAAGAACCGGATCACCAAGCTGCGCATCCGCGCGGCCGAAGACGAGGGGCAGGTGGGTTAGGGCACTTCAAAGACAAGTCCGCAACGGCGGCTCAGCGACGCACCCTCTGCCTTTTGCACTTCACCACCGCGTCGGTTCCCCCGGCGCTGCGGGTTCCACCGCCAAAGCATGGAGGCCGGCATCGAGTTCCGGCTTCAGCAGATCGTTTATCGCGCGGTGGCGGGCCACACGGCTCATGCCGGTAAAGGCGCTCGAAACGATGCGGACGCGCATATGCGTTTCGCCGCCGCCGTCGAATTCCGGCTGGTGACCGGCATGCTGACCGCTCTCGTTGATCACCATCAGCCGCTCGGGATGGAAGGCTTCCATGAGCTTCTCTTCGATGCGGCGTTGCAGCGACATATTTTCAGTCCCATTTCCCTGTTTTGCTGCGGGCGCTGGAGCCAGGCGGCAGCATCATCCGCGCAATGCAAAATGCCCGCACAAAGCCAGCAACATTCCGTTTTGTCAATTCTTGTTGTGACCCTCCGCAAACCCCATAATGTGCGTCATGAAGCTCGATTCAAAATATTTCGACCGCATCCGAACGCGCCCCCGGGGTCAAGCGCGCGTGGAGCCGTCCGCGCCGGTGTGCCAATGGGATGGCTGCGACAAGACGGCGGTCCATCGGGCTCCCGTCGGGCGCAATGCCGAGGGCGAGTATTTCATGTTCTGCTTCGAGCATGTGAAGGAATACAACAAGGGCTACAATTACTTTTCCGGCCTCTCCGACACCGAGATCGCCCGTTACCAGAAGGAAGCGGTGACCGGCCATCGTCCGACCTGGACGGTCGGCGTCAACAAGAGCGCCCGCAACGGCCCGACACAGTCGCAGATGCGCTCCGGCACCGCCGGCGCACAGGCGCGCATGCGAGATCCTTTCGGATTTTTCAACGAGGCGCGCGCCCGACAGGCGCGGCACGAGCCGCGCCTGCGCAAGCTGAAGACGCTCGAGGCGAAGGCCTTCGAGACGCTGGGTCTTGCGGCCTCGGCGACGACCGCCGACATCAAGGCGGCATACAAGGAGCTCGTCAAGAAGCACCACCCCGACGCAAATGGCGGAGACAGGGGATCGGAAGACCGCTTCCGGGCGGTTATTCAAGCCTACCAATTGTTAAAACAGGGTGGTTTCTGCTAACAACCCGGATTATGACAGAAGCACTATCTGCAGGCGAATGCGCGGGTGCCGGCGGGCGTCCGCTCTGGAGTTATGATGAGCAAGATTGACCTCGACATTTCCAACCTCCCCGACACGACGGTCTCTGTCCGGGAGGCTTTCGGCATCGACACGGATTTGCGCGTTCCGGCCTATTCGAAGGGCGATGCCTATGTGCCCGAAATCGACCCGGACTACCTCTTCGATCGTGAGACGACGCTCGCCATTCTCGCCGGCTTCGCCCACAACCGGCGCGTGATGGTTTCCGGATATCACGGCACCGGCAAGTCGACCCATATCGAGCAGGTCGCGGCGCGGCTCAACTGGCCATGCGTGCGCGTCAACCTCGACAGCCATGTCAGCCGCATCGATCTCGTCGGCAAGGACGCGATCGTCGTCAAGGACGGGCTTCAGGTGACCGAGTTCAAGGACGGCATTCTGCCCTGGGCCTATCAGCACAATGTCGCGCTCGTCTTCGACGAATACGATGCCGGCCGGCCCGACGTCATGTTCGTGATCCAGCGCGTGCTGGAATCCTCCGGCCGCCTGACGCTGCTCGACCAGAGCCGCGTCATCCGCCCGCATCCGGCCTTCCGATTGTTTGCGACGGCGAACACCGTCGGTCTCGGCGACACGACCGGCCTCTATCACGGTACGCAGCAGATCAACCAGGCCCAGATGGACCGCTGGTCGATCGTGACGGCGCTCAATTACCTGCCGCACGACAAGGAAGTCGATATCGTTTCCGCCAAGGTGAAGGGTTTCGTCGCCGACAAGGGCCGCGAAACGGTCTCCAAGATGGTTCGCGTCGCCGACCTGACCCGTGCCGCCTTCATCAACGGCGACCTGTCGACCGTCATGAGCCCGCGTACAGTCATCACCTGGGCCGAGAACGCCTATATCTTCGGCGACATCGCCTTTGCGTTCCGCGTGACCTTCCTCAACAAGTGCGACGAGCTGGAGCGGGCGCTGGTCGCCGAGCATTATCAGCGCGCCTTCGGCGTCGAACTCAAGGAGAGCGCTGCCAACATCGTGCTGGAAGCGACCGCCTGAAAATCGATGTGCTCGCATAACGGCCGATCCGGTTGAAGAAGGAATTGTCGTGAGTTCGAATTCCAAGGCGAAACCGACTACGAGGGAAAACGCCGCCGAACCGTTCAAGCGGGCGCTTTCCGGCTGCATCCGGTCGATCGCCGGCGATGCGGAGCTGGAGGTCGCTTTCGCCAATGAGCGGCCCGGAATGACAGCCGAACGCATCCGGCTGCCGGAGCTCTCCAAGCGCCCGACCCGCCAGGAACTGGCGGTGGCGCGCGGCCTCGGCGATTCCATGGCGCTGCGCAAGGCCTGCCACGATGCTCGGGTCCATGCGACGATGTCGCCGCAAGGGGCGGACGCGCGGGCGATCTTCGATGCGGTCGAGCAGGCGCGCGTCGAGGCGATCGGCGCACTCAGGATGCCGGGCGTGGCGGGCAACCTCTCCTCCATGCTCGAGGAGAAATACAGCAAGGCGAATTTCGCTGCCATCGACGTTCAAGCGGACGCGCCGCTCGAAGAGGCGGTGGCACTGCTCGTGCGCGAGAAATTGACCGGGGAGAAGCCGCCGGAGTCGGCTGGTCAGGTCCTCGACCTTTGGCGCGACTTCATCGAGCAGAAGGCCGGTCCCGACATGCGCAATCTGGCGGGTACGATCAACGACCAGCAGGCTTTCGCCCGCGTCGTGCGCGACATGCTGTCTTCGATGGATGTCGCCGAGAAATACGGCGAGGACGATAACGAGCCGGACGAGCAGGAGAGCGAGACCGACGAGGACCAGCCGCGCAGCCAGGAGCAGGACGAAAACGCCAGCGACGAGGAAGAAGGCTCCGACGCCGCGCCCGCCGACGAAAACCAGTCTGCCGAGGAGCAGATGGAAGAAGGCGAGATGGATGGCGCGGAAATTTCCGACGACGATCTCCAGGACGAGAGCGACGAGGACAGCGAAACGCCCGGCGAGGTGAAGCGGCCGAACCATCCCTTCGCGGATTTCAACGAGAAGGTCGATTATTCCGTCTATACCCGGGAGTTCGACGAAACCATCGCCTCCGAGGAGCTTTGCGACGAGGCGGAACTCGATCGGTTGCGCGCCTTTCTCGACAAGCAGCTCGCCCATCTCCAGGGCGCGGTCGGACGCCTCGCAAACCGCCTGCAGCGCCGCCTGATGGCACAGCAGAACCGCTCCTGGGAGTTCGATCTCGAAGAGGGCTATCTCGACTCCGCCCGCCTGCAGCGCATCATCATCGATCCGATGCAGCCGCTCTCCTTCAAACGCGAGAAGGACACGAACTTCCGCGACACGGTCGTCACGCTCCTGATCGACAATTCCGGTTCGATGCGCGGCCGCCCGATCACCGTCGCCGCGACCTGCGCCGATATTCTTGCGCGCACGCTGGAGCGCTGCGGCGTGAAAGTCGAAATCCTGGGTTTCACGACCAAGGCGTGGAAGGGCGGACAATCGCGCGAGAAATGGCTTGCCGGCGGCAAGCCTCAATCGCCGGGCCGCCTCAACGACCTGCGTCACATCATCTACAAGTCCGCCGACGCGCCCTGGCGTCGCGCGCGCCGCAATCTCGGCCTGATGATGCGCGAGGGACTGCTCAAGGAGAACATCGACGGCGAGGCGCTGATGTGGGCGCATGATCGTCTCCTGGCGCGGTCCGAACAGCGACGCATCCTGATGATGATCTCGGACGGAGCGCCGGTCGACGATTCCACCCTGTCGGTCAACCCCGGAAATTACCTCGAGCGGCATCTGCGCGCCGTTATCGAGCAGATCGAGACGCGCTCGCCGGTCGAGCTGCTTGCGATCGGCATCGGCCATGACGTCACGCGCTACTATCGCCGCGCCGTGACCATCGTCGATGCGGACGAACTGGCAGGGGCGATGACGGATCAGCTTGCGGCGCTCTTCGAGGACGAGAGTATGCGCCGCCGCCCGGGCGGAGCACGTCGCGCCGGTTAACGGATTTCCGGCCGCGGCCACCCGTAAGGTCATTCTCCAGATGTTCTGCCGAAACTTTGCCGTGCTTTTCCTGCTGATTTCGGCTGCTGTCGCGCGCGCGGAGCCGGCGCGCGAGATCGTTCCGGTCAAGAGCCGGCAGATATCCCAGTTCAAGGTCGGCTCCGATCAAAGGGTCTTCGGCGCGCTCGAGTTCATGGGCGGCATCGAGATGACGTCGGCCAACCCTTTGTTCGGTGCGCTGTCGGCGATCCGGTTCCTGCCGGACGGCCAGTCCTTCGTCGCGGTGATGGACACCGGCCATTGGGTCGAGGGGGCCGTCATCCGCGACGATGCCGGCGGGCTCGAAGGGCTGACCGATCTCAAGGTCACGCCGATGACCGACGCGACGGGCGAAGCGCAGCTCGAGAAATGGCGGGTCGATTCCGAAGGGCTGGCCCTGCGCGAAGGTCAGGCGATCGTCAGCTTCGAACAGTCGCCACGCATCGAAATCTATCCTTTTCCCGGCTTCGCCGAGGCGCGTCCCCTGGGGCAGATGACCCTGCCGTTCTCCGTCGAAGAGCTGCGCAGCAATGGCGGCATCGAGACGATCGCGATCGCGCCGAAGAACGGCCCGCTTCGCGGCGCGGCCGTGGTCGTCTCCGAGCGCAGCGTCGACAAGGCGGACAATCTTTTTGCGGGGATATTGGAGGGGCCGATGAAAGGCGCCTTCACGGTCGTGCGCGCGGATCCCTATTCGGTAACCGACGGCGCCTTTCTGCCGGATGGCGACCTGCTTCTCCTCGAGCGGCGATTCAATTTCGCCTCCGGTCTCGGCATGCGTGTTCGCCGTATCGCCGCGGGGAAAATCCGACCTGGCGCCGTGGTCGACGGCGACGTCATGCTCGAAGCGGACATGAGCTATCAGATCGACAATATGGAGGCGCTCGACGTCATCTCGTGGCCTGACGGCGAGATCCGGCTGATCCTGGTCTCGGATGACAACCACTCGATCCTCGAGCGAAACCTGATGCTCGAGTTCCGGCTGATCAAGTGAAACGGGGCCGAATGCCCCGCCGCTCCAATGCTTTGAACCACGCACTTCCGCATGCGGAAGTGCTCTGAGGGTTTCAGGCGGTTGCTTTTGCCGCCGGCATGGGTTTGACGACGCTCATCAGTGCGCCATAGGGAAGCAGCAGGACGATACCGCAGAGGATCTTCACCGCGAGATCGCCGAGCGCCCAGGAAATCCAGCGGGGGGCGTCGACGCTGAGCAGGCCGAGAACGGGCGCGGTTTCCAGCGCAAAGCCGTCATTCGCACCCAAGAACACGAAGAACGGGGCGAAGGCGAAAGAGAAGAACATCGCCGTATCGAGGGCCGAACCGATCAGCGAGCCCGCGAGCGGCGCCTGCCACCAGGTCTGGCGCCTGAGCCGGTTGAAGATCGAGATATCCAGAAGCTGGCCGAGCAGGAAGGCTGAACCGGAGGCGATCGCGATGCGCGGCGTCGCGGCAAGAACGGAGAGCATGACGGCGACGGCGAAGCCGGCAACGACGACGCGGCGCGCGATTCGCGGCCCGAACTGGCGATTGGTCAGGTCTGTGACGAGGAAGGCGAAGGGATAGCTGAAGGCGCCCCAGGTCAGGAGGTCGCCCAGTTGCATCCCGGCGATCGAACCGGGGAGCGGATACTGGACGAGGAAGTTCGACGCCACGACCACGAAGGTCATCAGCGCCACATAAAGGTAGAACGTACGGTTGATCAGCATTTTTTTATCCTGGGTTATGCCACCAGTTGACGGATGCGCAGGCAGGTGCTTGCGCGGCGATGGACGACACGAGAAAAAGGCTTGCCGGGCAAACCCGCAAGCCTCTTCAAGATCTCGGCAGAAGTACCGGCGCTATCAGGCGGCTTCGGCAGCCTTCTTGACGATCTGACGACGCAGCAGGCGGGCGCGCATGCTGAGCTCGTTTTCGTCGGCCTTCAGCAGGAAGGCGTCGAGACCGCCGCGGTGTTCGACCGAACGGAGAGCCGCAGCGGAAACGCGCAGGCGGAAGCGCTGGCCGAGAGCATCGGAAATCAGCGTGACGTTGCACAGGTTCGGCAGGAACTTGCGCTTGGTCTTGTTGTTGGCATGGCTGACATTGTTGCCCGACTGGACGCCCTTGCCGGTCAATTCGCAACTACGGGACATGGTACACCTATTCTCTTATCGCCGCCGGACAATGCGGTAGCGGGCCTAGAGCCCAGGCCGCGTTCCTGTTGGCCATTATTGGAAAGTCGCGGTTCTATAGTCACAGGTGGCCCGCCAGTCAAGTCAAACCTTTGCATTCCCGAGCGATCGGGGCGATTTGGCCTGTTCTGCACTCATAAGGACGGCCGTTCCGGCGCGCAAGACGCATTCCAAGAGAGCGGCCGATGCGCTATCTTTTCCATGAGGACTGCGCCAGATTTCGAGCGGGCGCATTTATGCCGCAAACCGCCTGCATTCCGGGGGATTGCGACATAAATGCGCCGGCTGTCTTCGGATCGGCAAGTCGCTGCAACACTGTGAACCGCTGCATGGAGTTTGAGCCGGTCCGGTATCAGGGCCATGCAGGAGAGAATGGGGCTTTCGGGCATGAAGTTGTGCATTGGTTTTCGCGCGCCGGCACTCCTGGCCGCCATGATGTTTTCCACAGCCTCGCTTGCTGCGGAAGTCTCGCACCAGACGGACTACAGCATCGCGCTCGCCGGCCTGCCTTTGGCGCGCGCATCGTTCCACACCGAGGTCGAAAAGAATCGCTACACGATTTCGGGAACCCTGAATTCGGCGGGCCTCGTGGATATCATCAGCCGCACCACGGGGCAGACGCGCGTCTCCGGAGTAATCGACCGCGACCATCTCCGGGCAAGCGAATATTCCATGTCCTACCGCAGCGGCCGGAAGGGCCGCGCCATCAATGTGAGCTTCCGAAACGGCAATGTCGTGCGCGCAAGCATGGTTCCGAAGCGTAATCCACTGCCGAAGAACTGGGTACCGGTCACGAGCCGGGACATGCGCAATGTGCTGGACCCGCTTTCCGGTCTGCTCATTCCGGCAAAAGCCCGGGTCTGCCCCAACACGCTGCCGATCTTCGACGGGGAATCCCGGCTCGACATAAGACTGTCTCCGAAGGGAACGCGAAACTTCAAAACCAGGGGATTCGAGGGCGAGGTGATCGTCTGCGGCATCCGCTTCGTACCGAAGGCGGGATACCGGAAGGGCCGCGAGGACGTCGAATATCTGCGCCGCCTGGGAACGATGGAGATCTGGTACGCGAAGGCGAACGGAGTGGACGTCTATGCTCCGGTCTATGCCCGCATACCGACGAAGATCGGAGCGGTCACGGTTTCGGCGACGCGCTTCGGCGATTGAGCCCGCTGGCGGGATTCTCAGGGCCCATTCCTGACAGGGCTCCGAGAATCGCACTCCCTCTTTCCGGAATCACCTAAGCGCGATAGATCAGTGGGATTCGGGTGGGGTGCTGGCCGCGTCCGCCGAAGTATACACGTTGATCTGCTGCATGTTTTTGTCCTTTGATCGGCTACGATCAAAGGACAAAAACATGCAGCAGGGCCGCGGAGGGGGGAATGAAGTTCAAGGCAACGCTGATCGGTTTCACCGCGATCCTCATGTGGTCGCTGCTGGCGCTCTTTACTGCCGCATCCGGCAAGATGCCGCCGTTCCAACTCTCCGCCGTCTGCTTTCTCATAGGCAGCCTGCCCGGCATCGCCGTCCTGGCGTCGAAGCCCGAGCGATTCGCACTTCTGAAGCAGCCGGCAAGGGTGTGGATCATCGGCATTGCCGGTCTCTTCGGCTACCACTTTCTTTATTTCACGGCGCTTCGCAATGCGCCGGCCGTGGAGGCGGGGCTCATCGCCTATCTCTGGCCGCTCTTCATCGTTGTCGGCTCGGCGCTGCTGCCGGGCGAGAAGCTTCGCTGGCATCATGTTGCAGGCGCCCTTGCGGGGCTCGTCGGAACGATCCTGATCGTTGCGCGCAACGGCATCGCCTTCGATGACGCCTATGCACTCGGTTACGGCGCAGCATTCCTCTGCGCCTTTACCTGGTCCGGCTATTCGCTGATCACGCGCCGCTTCGACGCGGTATCCACCGATGTCGTGACCGGTTTCTGCCTTGCGACGTCCGCCCTGTCCTTCCTCTGCCATCTCGGACTCGAAACGACGGTCTGGCCTGAAACCACCTTCGAGTGGCTCGCCGTGGCGGGGCTCGGCCTGTTGCCGGTCGGTGCCGCATTCTATGCCTGGGACTACGGCGTGAAGAACGGCGACATCCAATTCCTGGGCGTCGCAAGCTATGCGGCGCCGGTGCTTTCGACCCTGATCCTCATTCTGTTCGGCTTTGCCGAGCCGTCCTGGCGGATCGTGGCTGCCTGCCTGCTGGTGACGGGCGGCGCCGTGCTTGCGGCAAAGGACATGATCTTCCGAAAGGGCAGGGTCACGTTACCGGCGGAGTAGAACTCACTCCTCGGCCGGCCGCCAATCGGGGTGAGCCATCTCGAAGGCGGCGAAGTCGAAGCCGGGTGCGACGGTGCAACCGACGAGCGTCCACTCCCCAAGCGAAGTGGCGGATTGCCACCAGCCGGCGGGCACGACCTGTTGCGGCCTTTCCCCGCCGAGCAGGTCGGGACCGAGCCGGGTCTGCGAAGCGGGCCTGCCCGGCTCGGCGATGCTGAGCGCGAGCGGCGCGCCGGCGTAGTAGTGCCAGACCTCGGCGGCATCGTGGACCCGGTGCCAATGCGACCGGTCGCCCCGTTCGAGAAGGTAGTAGATGGCCGTCGAGTGGCCACGCGCGCCACCATTGGCATCGCGGAACGTCTCCCCGTACCAGCCGCCTTCCGGATGCCGGGCGAGACCCAGCGTTTCAATGATAGCCGCCGCCGTCATTTCCCGAGTCGCCATTTAGAAATTGTCCTTGCGCTTTCGTATTTCCGCGAAGACGGCGGCATCGCTCGCCTTTTCCATGCCGAGCAGCGCGCGGATCTTCGGATCGCCGGCGCGCAGGAACGGGTTTGTCCGCTTTTCGAGGCCCATCGTCGTCGGCGCGGTGAAGCCGCCATCTGAGCGGGTCTCCTCGATCTCGGCCGCACGCTCCTTCAAGGCCGTATTTTCCGGATCGACCGTGACGGCGAAATGGGCGTTGGCAAGGGTGTATTCATGGCCGAAATAGATGGCCGTGTCGTCGGGAAGCGCCATCAGCCGGCTCAGCGATTGCCACATCGTTTCGGCCGTTCCCTCGAAGAGACGGCCGCATCCGAGCGCGAAAAGCGTATCGGCGGCGAAAAGCAGCCTGTCCTCGGGCAAATGGTAGCAGACGTGGCCGGACGTGTGCCCCGGCGTTTCGATTACATCGACCGGATGGCCGGCGAAGTCGAAGCGTTCGCCATGTCCCACGGATCTGTCTATGCCGGGGATCTTCGACGCTTCGTTCTTCGGCCCGATGATGGTGAGGCCGAAGCGTTCCTTCAGGCTGGCATTCGCAGCCACATGGTCACCGTGGTGATGCGTGGTGAGGATATGCGTCAACTGCCATCCGCGCCGTTCGAGCGCGTCGAGGATCGGCCGCTCCTCCGGTGCATCGATCGATGCCGTAGCGCCGCTAATCCGGTCGTGGAGGAGCACACCGTAATTGTCGGTGCGGCAGAGGAAGAGATCGAGTTCGAGCGCGGCCATGTTTTGGTCCTCCGATCGGTGTGGGGCATCGGAAAGCGGCGAGTCCCGCTCGGTTCGAATGTAGCGAGGCTCGCCTTGAAGTCTACCGCTTGGAGTCTAACATGTTGCCCATGCACACTGATATCGTCGATCTCCGCCAATTCTATCACTCCGAGCTCGGCCGCATGGCGGAACAGTCGGTGAGCTCAGCCCTTGCTTCCATCTGGGCACGCCTGCCCGAGGAAAGGCTCCTTGGGCTCGGCTATGCGGTGCCCTATCTCGAGCGCTTCCGTGCCGATACGGAGCGGACATTCGCCTTCATGCCGGCCGGGCAGGGTGCGGTGAACTGGCCGGTCGCAGACCTGTCCTCGACGGCACTGGTCTTCGACGAGGAATTGCCGCTGCCGGATGCCTCGATCGATCGCGTATTGATGGTCCATTCCCTGGAATTTGCCGAAAGCCCGCGCGAAACGATGAAGGAGATCTGGCGCGTGCTGGCGCCCGGCGGACGTCTGATCATCGTGGTACCGAATCGCCGCGGCGTCTGGGCACAGATGGAGCACACGCCTTTCGGCTCGGGGCGGCCCTATTCCCGCGGGCAGCTGACGGCGCTCTTGCGCGAGACCAACTTCACGCCCGGCGCCACGACGGAGGCGCTCTTCTTTCCGCCCTCGAAGCGCAAGCTTGCCCTTCGGCTGCGCCACGGTCTGGAACGGTTCGGGCGATCGCTCTGGCCGGTCTTTTCGGGGGTGATCATCGTCGAGGCGCAGAAGCGGCTTTATCAGGGCCTGCCGGTGGCCGCACGCGCCTCGCGCCGCGTCTTCGTCCCGGTGCTGGCTCCGCGGGGCGTGCCCAGCACGCGCAGTCGGGCAACGAAAGCGCCGTAGGTCGCAGTCTGCTGCCCGTCACCCCTTTGCCTCCTGCCGCACCGGCCGTCACGTCGCACTCGACAAATATCACCGTCCCCGGTATTGGCTGGACCGCATTCTTCCCGTGAAAGCTGGTCCGATGAATCTTGCCCTGAAAAGCCCTGCGCCGCGTTCCGGCATCCTGGACATCGCCGCCTATGTGCCTGGCAAGGAACATGCGCCCGGCGCCGCAAAGGTTCACAAGCTGTCGTCGAACGAAACGCCGCTCGGCGCGAGCCCTCGCGCGATCGAAGCTTTCCAGAAGGCGGCTTTCAATCTCGAACGCTACCCGGACGGTCAGGCGAATGCGCTCAAGGAAGCGATCGCGGCGGTTCACGGGCTCAACCCCGCGAACATCCTTTGCGGCAACGGGTCGGACGAACTGCTCGGTCTTCTCTGCCATACCTATCTCGGCCCCGGCGACGAGGGGATCGTCACCGAACACGGTTTTCTCGTCTACAGGATCCAGATCACCGCGTCGGGCGGGATACCCGTCACGGTCAAGGAGAGGGAGGAGCGCGTCGATGTCGATGCGATACTCGCGGCCGTGACCGAGCGGACGAAGATCGTCTTCATCGCCAATCCGGCAAATCCGACCGGCACCTATATCCCCGTCGAGGAGGTCCGGCGTCTGCATGCGGGCCTGCCCGCCGGCGTCCTGCTGGTGCTCGATGCGGCCTATGCGGAATATGTACGGCGCAACGACTACGAGGCGGGACTGGAGCTCGTTTCGTCCAACCGCAACGTGGTGATGACCCGAACCTTTTCGAAGATCTACGGCCTTGCCGGTCTGCGCATCGGCTGGATGTACGCGCCGCGCGGCGTGGTGGAGGCATTGGACCGCGTCCGCGGTCCCTTCAATCTCAACGCGCCCGCGATCGCCGCCGGTGCCGCGGCGATCCGCGATCAGGCCTTCGTTGCCGCGGCGGCTGACCACAATCACACCTGCCTGGCAAAGGTCGGTCAGGCACTGACGGATATCGGCCTGCGCGTCACCCCCTCGGTCACCAATTTCGTGCTGATTCACTTCCCTGAGGAAGCGGGCATGTCGGCCAGCGACGCGGATGCCTATCTGACGAGCCGCGGCTTCATCCTGCGCGCCGTCGGCGCCTACGGTTTCCCCAATGCGCTGAGAATGACGATCGGCTCGGAAGAAGCGAATGAGGGCGTGGTCGCGGCACTGACTGAATTCATGGGACGGAAATGATGGCTCAGCAGTTCGAAACCATCGCCCTCATCGGCATCGGCCTGATCGGATCGTCCATCGCCCGGGACATTCGCGAGAAGCAGCTCGCCGGTACGATCGTGGTCACGACGCGCAGCGAAGCGACGCTGAAGCGCGCCGGCGAGCTGGGCCTCGGCGACCGCTACACGCTTTCGGCGGCCGAGGCTGTCGAGGGCGCGGATCTCGTCATCGTGTCGGTGCCTGTGGGGGCATCCGGCGCAGTCGCCGCCGAGATCGCAGCCCATCTGAAACCCGGTGCGATCGTCACCGATGTCGGTTCGACCAAAGGATCGGTCATCGCGCAGATGGCGCCGCACCTGTCCAAGGACGTCCATTTCGTGCCCGGTCACCCGATTGCGGGTACCGAGCATTCCGGCCCGGATGCCGGCTTTGCGGGCCTCTTCCGCGGGCGCTGGTGCATTCTGACGCCGCCGGCCGGCACGGACGAAGACGCGGTCGCCAGGCTCAGGCTGTTCTGGGAAACGCTCGGATCGATGGTCGACGAGATGGATCCGGAACATCATGACAAGGTGCTGGCGATCGTTTCGCATCTCCCGCATATCATCGCCTACAACATTGTCGGCACCGCGGACGATCTGGAAACGGTGACCGAGTCCGAAGTGATCAAATACTCGGCCTCGGGGTTCCGTGACTTCACCCGCCTTGCCGCTTCGGACCCGACTATGTGGCGCGACGTCTGCCTGCACAACAAGGACGCGATCCTGGAAATGCTCGCCCGCTTCTCCGAGGATCTCGCCTCTCTGCAACGCGCGATCCGCTGGGGCGACGGCGACAAGCTCTTCGATCTCTTCACCCGCACGCGGGCGATACGCCGATCGATCGTTCAGGCCGGTCAGGACACCGCCATGCCCGATTTCGGCCGGCACGCGATGGATCAGAAGTAGGCTGCGGGGGAAGTCGGCTGCGAAGACCGTCGCTCACAGAGCCGGCAGCATACCGATCGGAACGAAGGCGAGAAAGGCGGTCCCGTCACGGACGTTCAGTTTGACCGTCGCTTCGTTCTTGCCGCCGGCAAGCGCCTTCAACATGTTGGCGACGTTGTCGATCAGGTCGGTTTCGTCCGGAGCGATCTTCACGAAGTTTTCCCGCCAGGCGTCGATATTCGCAAGCGTGAGAGAGAATTCCCCCGAAATCAGCCCCTGATCATTCACCGAAAAGGGCCCGGTGAGTTTTGCGCTCATTCCGGAGCCGGCATCGAGTGTTAATTGCCGCAACTCGCCTCTGGTGCCGCGGAGCATATGGGGCGGCAAAGCGCCCGCCTGAAGCCATTCTGCCTTGTCCATAACGGTCAGGGCGATTGCGACATCGGCCGGTGCGGCAAGACTGGGTCCCTGGTCCGGACGCAGGTCGAGCTTTTCGATGCTGAGTGCCGCGTCCAGGTTACCGTCGTTCTGGCGCAGATGGAGCTCGCCATGGCTGGCGCCGAAGCCGAGGCCTTCGCCCGTCAGGGGAGAGCGCGCGGTGCCGGTCAGATTGTCGTAGGCCACCGAGGTCCGGTCGATGCCGGAGAGGGTCGCCGCGACACTCGCTCGGAGCAGCGTCCAGTCGGCGGAAACGGTGACGCCGGGAGAAACACGGATTTCGGCGGGGCCGTCGAGCTCGAGGACCGCACGCCCGGGTTGATAGACCTGCGCCGCCGTTCGCAGGGCGCCGAAGGACGCGGAGGCGCCGCGGCGCGTATCGTCGAGGCGAACCTTGTCGCAGAACAAACCGAGGCGGAAGGGAAAGCCACGAACCTCCATCTCGGCGCATTCGCCGCTGAAGCCGATCGCCTGCCCCTTCGTCAGATAGGCGGTCAGCCGCCTTTGGATCTGGTCGGCGGCGAGAAACCAACCGGCGGAATAAAGGCCGATCACGAACACGATACCTGCTGCCAGCCACAAGAACTTCCTGCCGGTAGGCGATGGCTTGGCGACGGCGGTCACAGTCATGTTGTCGGGTACTCCACACTAGATCACGACGGTTTCAGGTCGGGTCGACCTGAACCTCATCTCGCTCTTGCCGCCGGGAGCCTCCTTTCGGGTGGCCGACTCCCATGCGGCGAACTAACCTTCATCCGCAATCGCGACACGGGCTATCGGCGCGACCAGATCGATTGCAAGAGAATTGCTGCACAATTTTGTCCTTCGACCGGTACGGTCCCAGGAATTATGCAATAAAAATTTCGGTACGCCGCAGGAGCGTCGAACACTGATTCGGTAGACTGATTCGGTGGCCGGCCGGCGGCATGATTGAATGGCAGCGGATATGGACGAATTTTGGGTCTTTGGCTACGGGTCGTTGATGTGGAATCCGGGCTTTCGCTTCGAGGAGAAGCTGACGGCGCGCGCTTTCGGCTACCGCCGATCCCTCTGCGTGCGCTCCTGGGTTCACCGCGGGACCGAACGGCACCCCGGCCTGGTGCTCGGGCTCGACTATGGCGGCTCCTGCATCGGGACGGCATTCCGCGTGGCGCCTGCGCAAAAGGCGGAGGTGATCGACTACCTGCGTGAACGCGAGCTGGTCACGCATGTCTACAAGGAAAGGATCATGCCGGTGCAACTTTCCAGCGGACACCGCGTGCCCGCGCTGACCTATGTGATCGACCGCTGCCATGTCCAGTATGCCGGTGCGCTGAGCGCGGAGGAGGCGGCCGCGACGGTCGCCGTCGCCGCCGGCAAGTCCGGGCCGAACAGCGAATACGTTCTCAATACGCTCGAACATCTTCGCGAAATGGGGATCCGCGACCATTGGCTGGAGGAAGTTGCCGCGAAGTTGACGGCCGGCGGAGCTGCGTCCGTCCGGGCCTGAAGGGAGGCTACCGTGCCCCGAGTTCGCTGAGCCGCTGTTCAGCGGTGGGCGGCAACGGCAGGTGCGGATTGGCCCGCACGGTTTCGATGAGGAGGTCGTCGCTCGCAGCCTCGGTAACTTCCACCAGCTTCGCCAGGAATGCGTCCGGATCCAGCCCGGCCTCGATCGGCGGGAGGACACGCACCTTGAAGTGGCCAGGGAAACGGAGGAACTTGCGCCGCGGCCAGAACAGCCCCGGATGCATCGCGACGGGAACCACCGGCACCTGGAGATCCCGATAGAGCCGGGCAATGCCGTATTTGTACTCCGGCGGTGCGCCTGGCGGGCGGCGCGTCCCCTCGGGATAGATGATCAACTGACGCCCGGTCGCCATCTCGTTTTTCGTGCGGTCCATGACCTCTGTCATCGCCTTGCCGCGCGCGGCGCGGTTCACCGGAACCATGCGCTGCTTGACGATGTACCAGCCGAACAGAGGTATCCAGGTGAGTTCCCGCTTGAGAATATAGAAGGGATCGTCGAGCCAGGGCAGAAGCGCATAGGCATCCCAGAAGGACTGATGCTTCGGCGCGAAGATGTAGGCGCCCTTCGGAATGTTCTCGAGGCCCTCGATCTCGAAGGTCGTACCGACGATCTTCGCGAGCAGCCAATGGTTGCTGCGCGCCCAGTTCTTGGGCACGAACCAGGCCGTCTTGCGCGGCACAAGGAAATAGAACGGCGTCAGCACGATCATCTGCACGATCAGGTTAACGTAGAAGACCAGATTGAAGAGGATCGAACGCAGGATGATCATCAGGCAGACTCTCGGGTGCGGGTGCGGGTGCGCCACGCTGCCTACACGAATATGCGGCGGAGGAAAACAGCCTCGCGACGGGAGCGCCTTTCTCCGGCGGCGCTATTGCCCGGCCGGCGCAACAGGCAAGGGCTCCGTCCTGAGGCCGTTCGTCCAGCGGGCGCCCATCACATCGCGCAGCGAGGCGACGGAGTATTTTCCGTATTCGAGCAGAATGGCCTTCAGCACCAGCGGATTGCGCAGCCAGTTGGTCGTCTTGAGATCCGAATTGACGACCGGGTAGGCAATGAATTCGGTTTCGGGCCTGGCGCGGCGCAGTTCGAGCAGGCTGCGCGGCATGTGGTAATTGTTCGTCACCACGAGGATCGTCCGATAACCTCGGTTGCGGATCCACTGCGAGGTTTCGGTGGCGTTGCCGATCGTATCGATCGCCGCACGACCGATATCGACGCAGCATTTGAACAGGTCGGCGGAACTCTGCGTATTGCGCCGGATCTGGCTTCGTGTCGTCGACGGATGAACACCGGAAATCAAGAGCCGCTTGCCGGCGCCGAGTTTCAGGAGATCGACAGCCTGGTCTATTCGCTGGAAGCCGCCGGTCAGCACGACGATCGCATCCGCTTTCGGAGTGGCAGGCGGCTGCAGCGAAGCGACGGTGTCGGCGAATTGCAGGAAGCCGGCGATGAATATGGTGAGAAAGGCGAGCAGCACGAAGAAGCCGCGGCGCAGCACTTTGCGCAACAGGCTGCGGGACTGGCGACGGCGCGCGGCCCTCTCCAGCCATTTGCCCCTTTCGGCCATCCCGCTCCCGCGTAGTTCTCCCGCCTTCATGATTCCCATCACATAGCCGCAGATTGCGGCAGGGAATAGATCGATTGCGGGCAATTCATGGTCTTCCGGCCGATTTCAACCCTGAAAGGTGTCGGTCCGGCCCGGATCGGATCGGATAAGGTCGATTTCGTAGATGGTCCGCATGACTGTAAGGCGCGCCGTCAAGGTCGTCAGCAGGGCAATCACGACGATAATGGCGAAGATGCCGAGATAGCCGGTGTAACCGATGGCGAAGGTACCGAACAGAGCGGTCGCCTGATCCGTTTCAGGGGTTGCAAGCGTCTGCGACTGCCAGAAGCTCGCCAGCGCAAAGGAGAACGCAGCGAGAAGGCCGCCGGCGCCGGCGCCCTTAAGACTGATTCGGAGAAAGTGCTTCTGGAATTCGGCGGCGACGAAACTCGCTTCCGCCCCGACGAAATGCAGGACCTCGACGATATGACGGTTGCCGGAAAGGGCGCCGCGGGTGGCGAAAACCACCGTCAGCACCATTGCGGAGAAGACCAGTACCAGGACGCCGGTGCCGATCATCGTGGTCGTGCTCGCCATCGCAACCAGGCGATCGACCCAGGTGCGGTGATCATCGAGAAAGGCCTGCGGGATCGTTTCGGTGAGCGCCTTTCGCATCGCGGCGAAATCGGGGGGATTGCTCTCGTCGATCGTGATGACGACGAGCCGCGGCACGGGCAGTTCGTTCAGGTCGAGTCCACCACCGAGCCACGGTTCCAGGAGGCGCGCGGTCGCAGCGCGGTCGATGATCGTGCCGCCTGTAGTGCCGTTGAAGGTCAGGGCCAGATCACGGGCGTCGGCGAGAGCCCTCTCCATGTCGAGGTTGTCGTCCGGCTTGATCTGGATGGTGATCTCGCGGGAGATCTGCGATTGCCAGCTCTGGGCGGTCGCGCGCACCATGCTGACGCCGCCGAGGGTCAGGCAGGCCAGAAAGGACATGATGGCGATGACGCACATGAGCGCGTGGCCGGAAACGTTGGCCGAAGGCACGATCGGCCCCGTCGGGCGCACGCGCATCTCGCTGCGACGCTGCTGTTGTTGCGGCGGAGGGGTAGGCTCGCGGCGGGCAACGCGGTTCTCATTCATAGATGTCGAGCCGTCCCTGTGACAGGATCATGCGCCGGGCCTCGACCTGATCCATCAAGGACAGGTCGTGCGTGGCGATCACCACCGCGGTCCCGAGCCGATTGAGTTCCATGAAGAGATTGAGCAATCGGCGCGCCATAGGCGGATCGACGTTGCCGGTCGGCTCGTCGGCAAGCAGGATCTCCGGCCGGTCGATCAGCGCCCGTGCGATGGCGGCGCGCTGCTTCTCGCCGCCGGAGAGCACGGGCGGCAGCACATTGATGCGCTCGCCGAGTCCGACCCATTTAAGGAGTTCGAGCACGTCGGAACGGTAGCTCGACTCCTCCTTGCCGCGGACCCGGAGCGGCAGGGCGACGTTTTCATAGGTCGTCAGGTGGTCGAGCAGGCGAAAGTCCTGGAAGACGATGCCGACCCGACGGCGCAGCATCGGAAACTCCTCACGGGGAATGGAGGAGATGTTGCGGTCGAACATGCGGATGAGGCCGCGCGTCGGCTTGAGCGACAGGAAGAGGAGGCGGAGCAGCGTCGTCTTGCCGGCGCCTGACGGACCGGTGAGGAATTGGAAGGAACGGCGCGGGATATCGAATGTCAGGTCCCGGAGGATCTCCGGTCCCATGCCATAGCGCAAGCCGACGTTTTCAAAATGAATCAATGGGACAGCCCAGTCTCTCGTCACGACCCTCGCCAAATCCGCCGAAGGCCGGATTATCGCAGCTCCACCCGTCTATCAGATGCGCGACGGGCGGTGAAGCACTTGAAGCACCGCATGTCTGCCTGCACCGGCTCCGAATTCAGGAACATGCAGTAGGACTGCGCTTCTGCCAAGGCAAAACCGTGCGTGACACCATGGTTAAGCAAGGGTTAACGTTCCATGAAAAGACGCCGCTTTCGCGGCCTCGTTTTCAAAAGATTAACCATTTCGGTTTACGTCTCGTCAGGATTCGAAGCAATGCCTTGCATCCATCGCGGATGGCATGTGCATCGAGCGAAGACGTACGGCGCTGCAGGCAAGACGTCCGGCGCCGCGTTCGGGGGAGCGCCCATGCAGGCATTTCGCGCAAAGACCGCGGGCATCGACCTCATTCCACCGGAGCGCGCCTCGCGTTCGAGCGCCGCTCAGCCGAGGCGCCTCGACTATATCGATGTCGAGTTCGAAACGGTTGCGCCGACCGCACGGCGCAGCCCGTATCCGGTGTTCAACGACAACCGCCGGGCCGGCGCCCGGCCGAAGGCCGGCGCGGCGACCGCTCCGGGAATGCGGAGTGCAGCACGGCGGATCCTGGTCGCGGCCGGGACCAGGATCGATGCGATGTCGCCCCGGCGCTTTGCCGGCCTGGCCGCCTTTCTCGGACTTACGGTTTTCCTGCTGATCGCCGGTTTCGGCGGCGACGGACGGGCCGACATGCACCCGCTGCCGATGGAGGGCGGAAAAGGCGGTGCTTCCGATCGCTGAATGTGCTAAGCGCGGCTGAAGAAGGGAAGGCCGGTGTTCTTCCTTGCGAATGGAGATACCCGTATGCCCGTCGTCCGCGGCAAGAATATCGAAGTCCTCTACAGCGCCGAAACCATTGCGGCGAGAAATCAGGAAATGGCCGGCGATATCGTTCGCGGGCCGCACAAGGATCTCCTGGTCATCTCGATCCTGAAGGGCTCCTTCATCTTCGCGGCCGATCTGATCCGCGCCATGCATGCGGCAGGCCTTGCTCCGGAGGTCGAGTTCATCACGCTTTCGAGCTACGGAACCGGGACCGAATCCAAGGGCGTCAAGATCACCAAGGATATCGACAGCGACGTGCGTGATCGCGACGTACTCCTCATCGACGACATTCTGGAGTCCGGCCGCACCCTTCGTTTCGCCAAGGACCTGCTCCTGGAGCGCGGCGCACGAAACGTCACGATCGCGGTATTGCTCGACAAGCGGGTGAAGCGCCGCGTCGATCTCGAAGCGGACTATGTCGGCTTCGAATGCCCGGATCATTTCGTGGTCGGCTACGGAATGGATGTGGCCTACGCGTTCCGCGAACTGCCGTTCGTCGGGGTTGTGACCGGCGACGCAACGTAACCGGGCGCGCCGTTTCTGTCGTGGCCCCATCACGGGGGATCGTTCCGGCGCGCTGAATGATTAAAATGCCTCCTATCGCGTTTACCGGAATCAAACGAAAAGCTGTTTGTTTGAAAGACGTATCGCGGTCGCATGAGGCGGCGGACGATACGCAGATCCAATGGAGCGTCAATGGCATCCAATCGCCGCGCCGCTCCCCGCAGAAATAATACGGGAGGCCATGATGGCGAAAATCCTGATCACCGAGGATGAAGACGGCCTGCGCTCGTTCGTGGCGCGCGCGTTGCGGCTCGACGGGCACGAAACGGTTGAAGCCGGGGACGGAGCCGATGGGCTTGCCTGCCTTCGCGATCAGCCGTTCGACCTCTTGCTATCCGATATCCGGATGCCGGTCATGGACGGCATCGAGCTTGCGCATCAGGCGTCCGCTGCCTTTCCGGCATTGAAAATCCTGTTGATGACCGGCTACGCCGAGCAACGCGAGCGTGCCGACGACCTCTCCGGCAAGGTCGTCGACGTCATCGAGAAGCCATTTTCACTGCCCGACATTCGCAAGGCCGTCGCGCTCGCGCTGGCCGCCTGACGCCGTTCGTAAACTTTTGATGCGGGACGCGGGAAGAGGGGCTTCGGAGAGGCCGCGCGACCCCACGTCCCGCAGACCCATTATCGCATGTCGAGCAGCCGCTCGAGATACTGCCGCTCCAGTTCCGGCGACAGGCTGTCACCCAACTTGCGACGGATCTCTTCGAGAATCTGGCGGGCGCGCTGCGTGTCGATTTCGTCGGGCACCTTGACCTGATCGCCGAAATCGGGACCGGCGTTCTGCTGTCGGCGGCCGAGGGGGTCACGTCCGTTCTGACCATATTGCGGAACGCCTTGTCCGGGACCTTGTCCCTGTCCCTGGGCTTGCATCTGGTTCATCATGTCCTGCGCTCCCTCGCGCAGGGCCTGCAGGGCCCGGCCCTGGCTGCCGACCGCCTGCTCGCCCTGGCCCTTCCCGAGAGCGCCGGCGGCACCTTCCATCTCGCGCTGCGCCTGACCGAAGCCCTTGCCGGGTTTGATGCCCAAATTCTCGAGACCCTTCTGCAGGTCGCCGAGTTGCTTGCCAAGCGATTCCTGCTGCTCTCTCAATTGCTTGAGAGCTTCCCTCAATTGCTCGGCGGTCATATCGTCCATGGGGTTGGGTTGGCCGTTGGGGTCACTCCGCTGCCCCGGATCCTGCGGCATGTCCTGTCCGAAGAGTTCCTCGTCCTCGCCTTCGAGCGGATCGCCGCGCTGCATCCGGTCGCGTAGTGCCTGGTCCAGTTTGAAAGTTTCGTCCATCAGCTGCTGCTGCCGCTGCATAAGCTCGCCGAGCTTGTCCATCTGCTGCCGCATGGCGTTGTTCTGCTCGCCCATCTGCTGCATGCGTCCGGCCTGGAGATTGTTCATCATTCTCTGCAGTTCGGAAAGCATCTGCCGCGCCTGATCGCGCGCGCCGGAGCGGGCCAGATTTTCGATCTGGTCCATCATCTTCTGCAGATCCTGCTGGCGCAGCACGTTGTTCATCTCAGGATTGGCGGCGACGGCGGGGTTCTTCGCGGCCTGCTCGGCGAGCGCCCGCATATATTCCTGCATCGCCTGGCGAAGCTCGTCCATCAGCCGGGCGATTTCCTCGTCCGAGGCGTTACGTTCGAGCGCGTCCGACAGCGCCTGCTGCGCGTCGCGCAGCCGCCGGTCAGCGAGCGACAGGTCACCGTCCTCGATGCCGAGCGCGATTTCCCACAGGTGGTCGGCGGCGTCGCGAAGCATGTCGTCGTTCCGGGCGAGCTGCATGCGCGTGCGTGCCGATTTCAGCAGCAGGAAGTGGGTGGCATTGGGAATCGTCTCCTCGGGATAAAGCGTCAGCGCATCGTTGAGATCGATCGCGCGCGGCAACTGGTTGGCGTCGAGCGCGAAGACCTGGCGCTGTTCTGCGACGGCAGCGGCGAGGGGTTCGAAGAATCGGCGGGCCGGCAGAACGATCTCCTGCGGCACGCTTCGTCCCTCCTGGCCGGCTGCATCACGAGCGACGAGCGTGATGCTCACGCGCTTTCCGGCAAGCGGATGCTCACTCAGATTGCGGCTCGTGGTACCCTTTGCTTCACGGGCATTGCGCCGCGGCAGATCGAGGCGATATTCGGGAGGGCCGTAGAGCGGATGGGCGTCCTTCGCGGGCTCCTCGATGGGCTTTATCTCGGCCCAGGCCTGCGCGATGCCGTAGTCGTCATGGGCGAGGTAGCTGATGTCGAGCGCTGCATTGACCGTTGGACGCGGTTCGCCGTCGAAAGCGATGTCGGGCACGCTGTCGGGCGTGATCTTGAAGCTCCAGCTCTGGCCGCCGACGGAGAGCGTTCCGTCCTTGGCGATCTTGTAAACATGATTGCGGACCGCATTGGGAGTTGCCTGGGGCGTTTCCGGTTTGGCTTTTTCCGGCCCGGATGTCGTCTCCGCCTTGGCGTCCGACTGAGGGATAACCAAGGGTTCGTCGCCCGCGGCTGCGTAGCTGACCGGTTCCTCGGCCCCGGCGCCGGTTATCCGGACCGTAAGATCGCTGAACTGAGGTATCGTGATCTGAGGCTTCTCCTGCGGATCCTGCTCCTTGTCCTCGGCCGGGGCCGTCGCGTCCTGTCGACCCGTAAGAAAGATCGGCGCGCGGCCGGTATAGGCGGGCGGTGTCACCCATGCATCGATACGGATGTCGGCCGTCGCTGCCTCTTGCTCGGGCAGGCGGAAGGCATCCGAAACCAGTCCGGCGCGATTCGAATAGGAATAGGCGAAGGCGACGCAGGCAAGGAGGACGGGGACCGCCCTCAGCGCCCACGGGTCATGCCGTGCGATATCGGGGCGCGGCAGACCCGTGTCGAGTTCCCTGACCATACGCGCCATACGCGCCTGATGTTCGCGCCAGAGTGCGGCGCCGAACGCGCCCTCCGTCGCGGGTGCATCTTCCTGAACGCGGATCGCCTGATGCGGCAGCCGGTTGCGCTCCTCCAGCATCCGGTCCGCCTCGGGCGTTTCGGGCCAGCGAATGCGGGTCAGCGGCAACAGGGAGATGAACAGCCCTATGACGAAAGCGAGAAGAAGGGCGACATGCAGCCAGAACGGCGCAGCCCGAAAGAGGCCGACCCAGCCGGCGGAGAGAAACAGAAGAACGAGCGAGGCGGGGACGAGCATGCGTGGCAGCAGCTCTTCGGCCAGAAGAACAAAACGGGCGAGGAATCGCTTCGCCGCCAGCATCCTGGCGAACGACTGCGGTTTTGGCGTTTCATCCTGCCGGAATTGCGTCATCCGCCGAAACTTCCTTTCGATCCTTCGACCGCAGGGGGTCAACGGTCAGGATAACATTGTTTGTGGCGAAGACGAGGGCGGCCCGTAAAACAATGCGTGATCGCCGCCGGCGACCCCAATCGTGAAAGCGTCGCTGGAGGTCAGTCGAGCCAGTCCGGCACCGAGTCGAGGCCGATCAGCTCGTCGTAGCCCCGGCGCGGGCGGATCACGTGGAAACGATCGCCGTTGACGAGCACCTCGGGCACCAGCAGGCGGCTGTTATAGGTTCCCGCCTGTACGGCACCGTAGGCGCCCGCCGAGCCGATCGCGAAAAGGTCGCCGGGCTTCGGCATCGCCATCTCCCGGTCGAGCGCCAGATAGTCGCCGGTCTCGCAGACCGGCCCGACGACATCGGCCTTGATGCGCGGTGCGCTGGCCGCGGAAATCCTCACCGGGCGTAACTCGTGATAGGCCTCGTAGAGCGTCGGGCGGATGAGATCGTTCATCGCTCCATCGACGATGACAAAGGTCTTGTCGCCGCCGTCCTTCACATAGACCACTTCGGTCACGAGAATGCCGGCATTGCCGACGATCAGCCGGCCCGGTTCGGTGACGATCTTGCAGTCGAGGCCCTTGAGCTGGTTCTTGACGATATCGGCATAGGCATCCGGCAAGGGCGGCGGGTTGTTGTCTTCACGGTAGGGAATGCCGAGACCGCCGCCGATATCGACGTGCTCGATGACATGCCCGTCGGATCGCAGCGTATCGACCAGTTCGCGCAACAGCTTGAAGGCGTCGTCGAAAGGCTGCAGCTCGGTGATCTGGCTGCCGATATGCATGTCGATCCCGGTCACTTCGATGCCGGGAAGCTCGGCGGCGTGAGCATAGACGCTACGGGCCCGCTCCCAGGAAATGCCGAACTTGTTTTCCTTCTTCCCGGTCGAGATCTTCGCATGTGTGCGGGCATCGACGTCGGGATTGATGCGGAAGGAAACCGGCGCTCGTCTGCCGGCGCGTACGGCCCTCTGGTTCAGGACCTCCAATTCCGGCTCGGATTCGACATTGAAGCAATAGATGCCTGCCTCGAGAGCAAAATCCATCTCGCGCGCGGTCTTGCCGACGCCCGAGAACATGATCCGGCTTGCCGGAATGCCCGCTGCAAGGGCGCGGCGCAGTTCACCCTCGGACACCACGTCCACGCCTGCGCCGAGACGGCCGAGCGTTTTCAGCACGGCCTGGTTCGAATTGGCCTTCATCGCATAGCAGACCATGGCGTCCACATCGGCAAAGGCTTGCGAAAAGACCCTGTAATGGCGCTCCAGCGTGGCGGTGGAATAACAGTAGAACGGCGTGCCGACGGCGCGCGCGATCTCCGTCAGGGGCACGTCTTCGGCGTAAAGAATTCCGTCGCGGTATTGGAAATGATTCACGGTCTTTCCTCGGCTCAGAGGAGGGGGTCAAGCAGGAATGGGCGGTCGTCGACGGTTTGCTTCGGCGCGACAGTACCGGCGGGCGCTTTCGTATTGATCGGTGCGGTGGCCCCCGGCCGGTCGAGGTCGCCCTTACGCCCGCAGCCGGCGAGAACCAGCCCCGGGATTGCCAGAAGAAGCGCGATTCGGGCGGCCTTCCTGAATGTCATCGTCATTTCCCTTTGCCGAAGCTGAGAGCCGATTGATCTTGGGAGCGCGGGGGCGGCAGGAACATGTTCCTGCGCCGCTCCGGTGCGATGTCTTACCGATTTTTCAGCGCCTTGTGCACCCTGTTTCTGCGCAGGAGAGAGCAGCATTGGAGCCGACGCATTCTGCAACGGAAAACCGTTACACACTTTTCCTGAAGCGCTCTAGTTGCGCGCCCGCCACCAGGCGATCTGCTTGCGGACTTCGGAGGGCGCAGTGCCGCCGAAACTCGTGCGGCTTGCCACGGAGGCCTCGACCGTCAGGACGCCGTAGACCTTGTCCGTTATGGCGGAATTGATCGCCTGCAGCTCGGCGAGCGGGAGGTCGGCGAGGTCGCATCCTTTCTGTTCCGCAAGCGCGACGACGCGGCCGGTCACATGGTGGGCGTCGCGGAAGGGTAGGCCTGCCTCGCGCACCAGCCAGTCGGCGAGATCGGTGGCGGTCGAGTAGCCGGAGCCGGCTGCGGCCTTCATCCGGTCGGCGCGTATCGTCACGTCGCGGATCATGCCGGTCATGGCCGCGATTGCGAGTTCGAGGCTCTCGGCCGCATCGAAGACCTGTTCCTTGTCTTCCTGCATGTCCTTGGAATAGGCGAGGGGAAGACCCTTCATCACGGTCAGCAGCGCAACCAGCGAGCCGTTGACGCGCCCGGTCTTGGCGCGCACGAGCTCGGCCGCATCGGGATTCTTTTTCTGCGGCATGATCGACGAACCGGTCGAAAAGGCGTCCGACAGGCGGATGAAGCCGAATTGCGGCGTGGACCAGATGACGATTTCTTCCGCGAGCCGCGACAGGTGGGTCGCCGCGATCGCGGCGATCGACAGGAATTCGAGCGCGAAGTCGCGATCGGAGACAGTATCGATGGAATTGCGCGTCGGCTCGCGGAAGCCTAACGCCTTGGCGGTCATGTGCCGATCGATGGGGAAGCCGGTGCCGGCAAGCGCGGCTGCGCCGATCGGGCTTTCGTCCATGTGCTCGATCGCGTGGCGAACGCGCGCGCGGTCGCGGCCGAACATTTCCACATAGGCCATGCAGTGATGTCCGAAGGTGACCGGCTGCGCCGTTTGCAAATGGGTGAAGCCGGGCATCACCGTGTCGGCATGCTCTTCGGCGCGGTCGAGAAAGGCAGCGATGAGACCGGTCAGCGCCTTCTCGGTCTTCTGCAGCTCCTCTTTCACCCACAGGCGGAAATCGAGCGCCACCTGGTCGTTGCGCGAGCGCGCCGTATGGAGGCGCCCGGCGGCCGGGCCGATCAGCGCCGCCAGCCGCGCCTCGATGTTCATGTGGATGTCTTCCAGGCGGCGCGAGAATTCGAATGCGCCGCTGTCGATCTCTGACAGGATCGTGTCGAGGCCGTGAACGATCTTGTCTTTGTCTTCGGCGGAAATGATGCCTTGATGCGCCAGCATCGTCGCATGCGCTATTGAGCCGCGGATGTCCTGCGCATAGAGCTTCTTGTCGAAGCCGATCGAGGCATTTATCTCCTCCATGATCGCGTCCGGGCCCGAGGCGAAGCGACCGCCCCACATCTGGTTGGAGGATTTCGTCTCGGAACTGCCGTCAGCCATCAGGATGCCCGCCTTGGAGAATGAAATGCCAGACCAGAAGAAACGCCCTCCGGCCCTTAAATTGTTCGCGCTCGCCGCCCTTCTGGGCGTGATCGCCGGTGCGGCTGCGGTATACGTGAAGGAGACGGGGTCTGGCAATGGCGGCGTCGCGCCGACGGCGGATGCGAGCTGCCCGCTGGCCGGGCAAAAGGTGGCTTCGCTCACCCCGCTGATGCGCGGCCAGGTGGCGGCGATGACGCCGGCGGACAAGGCGCGCCCGATCGGCGACCTCGATTTCGCAGGTCCCGATGGCAAGCCGCTGACGCTTGCCGCCTTTGCCGGCAAGACAGTCCTCGTCAACCTCTGGGCCACCTGGTGCGTGCCTTGCCGGGAGGAGATGCCGGCGCTCAACGCCCTGCAACAGGCGCTCGGCGGCGACCGCTTCGAGGTGGTCGCAATCAACATCGACACCGGTGCCGACGACAAGCCGAAGGCGTTCCTCGACGAGGTCGGCGTTCATGCGCTCGGCTACTACCGCGATGCCTCGATGGGAGTTTTCAACACGCTCAAGAAGGAGGGGCTCGCCTTCGGCCTTCCCGCTACCTTGCTTCTCGACGAAAAGGGCTGCCTTCTGGGGTCGATGAACGGACCGGCCGTATGGGACAGCGATGACGCGAAGAACCTCATCGAAGCGGCGCTGGCTCCGCCTGCGGGAAGTTGAGGGGTCGCCGCAGGAGCCTTCCGCCTGATCTGAAAGGTCAGCGCGTCGGTACGGGCACCTCGCCCCGGTAGTCGTAGAAGCCGCGGCCGGACTTGCGGCCGAGCCAACCGGCCTCGACATATTTCACCAGCAGCGGGCAGGGGCGATACTTCGAATCCGCCAGGCCGTCATGCAGCACCTGCATGATCGACAGACAGGTGTCGAGGCCGATGAAATCGGCGAGCTGCAAGGGGCCCATCGGATGGTTGGCGCCGAGCTTCATGGCCGTGTCGATGGCATCGACGGTGCCGACGCCTTCATAGAGCGTGTAGATAGCCTCGTTGATCATCGGCAACAGGATGCGATTGACGATGAAGGCGGGAAAATCTTCGGCGACGGTGACGGTCTTGTCGAGATGCGCGACGAATTCCTTTGCCGCCTTGAAGGTCTCTTCCTCCGTGGCGATACCGCGTACGAGCTCCACCAGCTTCATGACCGGGACCGGATTCATGAAGTGGATGCCCATGAACCGTTCGGGACGATCGGTCGCGGAGGCGAGCCGGGTGATGGACAGGGACGATGTGTTGGTCGCCAGGATGGCATCCGGTCTCATGACCGGGCAGACCTGACCGTAGATCTTGCGCTTGACGGTTTCGTCTTCGGTGACCGCCTCGATGACGAGATCGGCCTGCGCAAGGTCGTTGATGTCGCCTGAGCCCTTGATCAGGGAAAGCGCCCGCTTTCGGTCCTCGTCGCTCATCTTGCCGGAGGAGACCTGCCGGGCAAGATTGCCGTTGATGGTGGCAAGCCCCGCCTCGATGCGGTCCGCGGCGATATCGTAGAGCTGAACCTTATATCCGGCGGCTGCCGAAACATGGGCAATGCCGCAGCCCATCTGTCCTGCGCCGATAATTCCCACCGTCTTGATCATTGAAGCGAACACCCATGTTCAACAGGTTGCGGCAATGACGCTGCCGCAAATGCAAAATTACCGGGCCGGCAGGGCCGGCCCGGTATGATTGTTAATGCCATGTCGGCGCTTTTTCCAGCTTTTTCGTGCCGGTGCCCGGTGCGTCAAAGCGCCTTTTCGAGTTCCGGCAGGACGTCGAAGAGATCGGCGACGAGGCCGTAGTCGGCGACCTGGAAGATCGGCGCTTCCTCGTCCTTGTTGATGGCGACGATCACCTTGCTGTCCTTCATGCCGGCGAGGTGCTGGATCGCACCGGAAATGCCGCAGGCGATGTAGAGGTCGGGGGCGACCACCTTGCCGGTCTGGCCGACCTGCCAGTCGTTCGGCGCATAGCCGGCATCGACGGCGGCGCGTGAGGCGCCGACGGCGGCGCCGAGCTTGTCGGCAACCGGGAGGATGACTTCCTTGAACTTCTCCGAGGAGCCGAGCGCCCGGCCGCCGGAGATGATGATCTTCGCCGAGGTCAGCTCCGGCCGGTCGGAGGACGACAGCGCATCGGAAACATGGGCGGAAAGGCCGGGATTTGCCGCGGCGGCAACCGTCTCGACAGGGGCCGAGCCGCCTTCTTGAGCAGCGGCAAAGGAGGCGGTGCGCACGGTGATCACCTTCTTCGGCTCGCTCGTCTGCACCGTCTGGATGGCGTTGCCGGCATAGATCGGCCGTTTGAAGGTATCGGGCGAGACGACCTCGATGATCTCCGAAACCTGGGCGACGTCGAGAAGGGCGGCGACCCGCGGCATGACGTTCTTGCCGACCGAGGTGGCGGCGGCAACGACGGTGTCGTAATTGCCGGCGAGCGAAACGATCAGCGCGGCCAGCGGCTCGGCGAGATTGTTGGCGAGCGAGGCGTCCTCGGCGACCAGCACCTTGGCGACGCCCGAAAGCT